>NZ_BAABMR010000014.1:0-79944 GCF_054767495.1 Acidiphilium sp. MT5 | reverse complement strand
TAAACGACATTCGAAACATCTCGTCATCTATCAAAAAGATACATCACCAACGTTCGAATGGTTGTATAACCAACCCAGTAAACCAGATCTAAACCCAGCAAACCAGCCAATCATACAATAATCACGCACCAATCAACCCAGAACTCTCGCCCCAAGCTACCAGCACGCCCCAACCACCACAGACATCAACGCAACACTCGCTCTCGCAAGCATCACCCCAATACCCAGGCAGCCAAACGCCACCAACGTATCCCTTCCTAGCCTATTCACAAACCTCAAAGAACAAAAAGACGGGACCAGAGATCCCGTCGAAACTTCGAAACCGACCGTGACATCCGACGTCACCGCCGATGGCCAAGAGATATGACAATCGCGTGTCGCCGTCAACCCCTCATCGCACACCAATCCTGAAACCAGGCGACGAAACGCGGCACGCCATCGCGCAGGCTGGTTTTCGGCGAAAAACCGGCCAATTCGGCCAACGCTGCGATGTCGGCGCAGGTCTCCACCGGATCAGCGGCAGGGCGTGGTTGATCGGTGATGAGGGCGCGGCGGCCTAAAGCGGCTTCCAGCGCGGCCACCAAATCCGTGACCAATTCCGCCCGGTGATTGCCGATATTGAACAGCCGATGCTCGCCGTCGACTGCCGGCGGATGATCGATCACCCCAAGTAAACCTTCAATAATATCATCGATATAGGTGAAATCTCGCTTGAGCGTGCCGCCATCATAGAGCGTGATCGGCTGCCCGGCGGTGATGGCTTCGGCGAAGCCGAAATAGGCCATGTCCGGCCGGCCCCACGGCCCATAGACCGTGAAAAATCGCAACCCTGTCTGGCGTAAACCGAATTGATGGGCATAGGCGACGCTCATCATCTCATCGGCGCGTTTGGTGGCGGCATAGAGCGATAGCGGATGATCCGCCCGCGCGGCCTCGCTGTAAGGCAGCGCCGAACCTGCGCCATAAACCGAGGAGGAGCTGGCATAAACCAAATGCCGCAGACCCGGCATGTGGCGGGCGAGTTCGAGGATCGACAAATGACCGGTCATGTTGGACGCGGCATAGGCAAACGGGGCCTCGATCGAGTAGCGCACCCCGGCCTGGGCGGCGAGATGCACAATCACCTCGACCGGCCCGATGGCGGCCCGCAATGACGCATGATCCGCAATATCGAGCTGAACGAATGAAAAGCGGGGATCAAGCGCGAGTTGCGCCAGCCGTGCTTGCTTGAGCCGAACATCATAATACGGGTTCAGATCATCAACGCCGATGACCGTGGTGCCGCGATCAAGCAAGGCTTTGGCGGTGTGAAACCCGATGAAGCCAGCAGCGCCGGTCACCAGCACTCTCATGGTGCTGACCCGGTCAGGCGATCTTCGACCAATTCCAGAATGATGTGCCCCAGGGTGATATGGCATTCTTGAATGCGCATGGTTTCGGTATCCGGCACGATCAATGCGTGATCGCACCAAGCCCGCGCCGGACCGCCATCGCCGCCGAGGAGGCCGACCGTGGTGATGCCGAGCTGGCGGGCGGTTTGCAAAGCACGCAGAATATTCGCGGATCGACCGGAGGTGGTGATGGCGAACAATACATCGCCCGCCTGCCCCAGACCTTGCAACGGTCGTGCAAATATCTCATCGAAGCCAAAATCATTACCCGCCGCTGTCAGCATGGTCGGATCGAGCGTCAGGGCCAGGGCCGGCCAGGAATTGCGCGCCACAGTGCCGCGCAGGCGGATCAACAGTTCAGTCGCCAGATGCTGGGCATCCGCCGCAGAACCGCCATTGCCGCAAAACATCAGCTTATGCCCCGCCGCAATGGCCTGGGTGCAGCGCTCAACCACGGCGATGATCGGCGCCGGATCGCTGGCCAAGGCTGTTTTCAACGCAGCTGATCGCCGGAGAGATTCCTGGATGCGGTTGATTTCTCGCATAATTGCGCCCTTCATGCGGTCACGAGGGGCCGGTCTAGCATTGCCGATAAAAATGGACCAGCGATCGCGGATGATCGCTGGTCCTGAGTAACGCGATGACGGGGAGATCATCGCGCCGAGATCGATCGTCGCGGACGAATTACGGCATCAGCACGCGATTAATCACCTGAATCACGCCGTTTGACTGTTTCACGTTGTAAATGATGATGTTGGCCGAGCCGCCTTTGGCGTCGGTCACCACGATATTGTGCGGGCCATTCATGGTGAAGGTGAGCGGCGCGCCATTCAGCGTTTTGAGCGTGGCTTTGCCGCCATGGCCGTGGATCAGCGCGGCGAGGGCGCGGAATGTGTAGTCACCCGAGACCACATGATACAGCAAGATCGATTTCAGTTCGGCCTTGTTCGCTGGCTTCAGCAAACTCGGCACGGTGCCTGCGGGTAGCAGGTTGAACGCCTCATTGGTGGGCGCAAACACGGTGAACGGGCCTTTGCCTTCGAGGGCGGTGACCAGTCCGGCGGCTTTCACCGCAGCGACCAGCGTGGTGTTGTCCTTCGAGTTCACCGCGTTTTGCACGATGTTCTTGGTGGGATACATCGGCGCTCCGCCGACCATGACGGTGCCGGACATCGCCGCCGCCGCGGTGCCCGCAAAGCCGAACATGATCGTTGCGGCCAAGAGTGCGCGCTTGATTGTCATAGAAAAACTCCTGAATTTTTGGATGTTAACGGTTGGTATCGGGATTACCGCCAACCGCGCGCATCGGATGCGCGAACGATCCAATCACCCAGGCGTTTGGGATCACGTTACCGTGATTAGCTGCGATAGGCTCCGTTGATATCGACATAGCCATGCGTCAGATCGCAGCCCCAAACCTGCGCGCGACCGCGCCCGAGGCCTAGATCGACGGCGATGCGGATTTCCGATCCGCGCATATGAGCGACCACCGGCGTTTCGTCATATCCGGCGACAATCTGACCATCGCGCGCCATCCAGACCCCGCCAATCGCCACCGCCAGCCGGTCACGGTCCGCCGGTTCGCCGGCTTTGCCCACCGCCATGACAATCCGGCCCCAATTGGCATCCTCGCCAGCAATTGCGGTTTTCACCAAGGGGGAATTGGCAATCGCGAGACCGATGCGCCGGGCGGACCGGGCGGAGACGGCGCCGGTGACGGTGATGTCGATCAGCTTTTTCGCGCCCTCGCCATCGCGCACCACCGCTTGCGCCAGATCATGCAGCACCGCCTTCAGCGCATTGCGAAAGCTGGCCAGGCCGCTCATGTCCTGCACCGGCGGATGCGCGGCCTGGCCGGTGGCGAACAATAATAGAGTGTCCGAGGTGGAGGTGTCGGAATCAACGGTGATGCAGTTGAAACTCGGCTCGACGCCGGATTTGAGCAACGTTTGCAAAATCGGCGCAGGGATTGCCGCGTCGGTCACCACGAAGGCCAGCATCGTCGCCATATCGGGCGCGATCATGCCGCTGCCTTTAGCGATGCCGCTGATCCGCACCTCCACACCGCCAATGCGCGCAACCCGGGTGGCCCCTTTGGGGAATGTATCGGTGGTCATGATCGCGCGGGCGGCTTGATCCCAATGATCCGCATCCAGCCGCCCGGCCAGTTCGCTCATCACCGCGACCATCCGCTCGGCGGGCATCGGCTCGCCGATTACGCCGGTGGACGCGGTAAAGACATCCTCAGGCGCGCAGCCCAAGGCGCGCGCCGCCGCCTCAGCAGTGCTGCGCACCGCGTTCATGCCGGCAACACCATTGAAAACATTGGCATTTCCCGCGTTGATCAATAGGCCCCGCGCCTGCCCGGCGGGCAGAATTTGTCGACACCAAACCACTGGCGCGCCGGGGCATTGATTGCGGGTAAACACCCCGGCCACGGTGGTGCCGGGCGCGAATTCTGCCAACATCACATCCGTGCGGCCCCGATAGCGAATGCCCGCTGCCGCCGTGGCGAACCGGACGCCGGCGATTGGCGGTAAGTTCGGAAACGCGACCGCCAAGGGCGAGATCGGCAGAGGACCCGCCATGGCGGATTATTTCGGTGCCGTTGGCGTGGCACCCGGCGCGGGCGTGGCGGTGATCGGCGTGCCATCCGGGTTGAACATGCTGATTTTCGCGCTGGCCCGGGCGTTCGCCATGGTTTTGTTGATCCATTGCTCGGCCAATTTGCGCTTGATCGTGCTTTCCACATCGGCCAGGGCGGGCACCGGCTTGAGCCGCTTGCCCTCAGACAGGATCACGTGCCAGCCGAACGAGGATTGCACCGGGGTTTTGGTGTAAGTGCCCGGCTTGAGCGCGAAGGCCGCATCGGCAAACGGCTTGACCATGTCGTTGCGGGTGAACCAGCCAAGTTCGCCGCCATCCTTGCTCTGGGGGTTATATTTGGCCGCGAGGGCGGCGAATTTCGCGCCGTCCTTGAGCTTGGCGATCACTTTCTCAGCCTGCGCCTTGGTTTTGAGCAGAATTTGGCTCGCTTTAACTTCGTGCGGCTGTTTTTTATCGACGTAATGGGTTTTGTAATAAGCGTTGACCGCCGCATCGGTCAGATGAGGCTCGACTTGCGCGCGTAAATAGGCGGTCTCTAGGACCCGATTCTCGGCATGTTTGACGGCGACCTCGACATCTTTTTGCTTGGCGATATCGGTTTTGCGCGCCTGCACGAGCAAAGCGCGCTCTTCGATCAGCCGGTTGAGCAAAACCGGGTAGAGTTGCTGCGGAGGCGCATTCTGCAATTGCGGCGGCAAGGCTTGCGCCGCGTGCGCGACATCGGCGAGGTGAATGGCATGACCATCGACAGTTGCCACCACCGGATTTTTGGCGATGACCTGCTTGGCCGCCGCCGCCTGGGCGCTGGTGCCCAACTTGGCGTCCGGCTTGGCGTTCGGTTTGGCCATTGGCGCGGTCGTCGCTGCGGGTTGGGCCGCCGGGTCCGCGCTCGCGAGGCCGGTCACGGCACCTAACGCGATCAGAGAAAGCAGACCAGTCATCAGAAAGGGGGCAGAACGCGACATCGTCATCCTCGAAATCCGGGGTGATTTTCCGGCCACGCAGCCTCGGCGTGACCCATGGAACTCCCGGGAATCCGGGCGGGCGCACCATGCCGCAAGCTTTCGCGCATCGCAAGCGCTGGGCGCTGGAGAGCCTTCGGAACCGACAGATCGCCGCCATTTCGACGCCAAACACCGCCGCTTCATTGACCCGCCGCCGCCGCCCCCCTATTTCAACTGTTTAAACGGTTGGGCGGCAACGCTCAGCCACCCTTGCGGAATGCCGCTTCACCGGAATCGCTGTATCGGAACTGACCTATCATGTTCGCTCGCGTCGCTCGCCTTATCATCGGCACCTCCAATGACCGTCTGCTGAAAACCTTCCAGCGGCGCGTCACCGCGATCAATGCGCTGGAACCGACCATTCAAAAACTATCCGACAGTGAATTGGCCGGTCAGACTGCGTCATTGCGCGCCAAGCTTGCCGCCGGCGCCACGCTTGATGATATTCTGCCCGAGGCCTTCGCCACCTGCCGTGAAGCGGCGCGGCGGGCCATTGGCCTGCGGCATTTCGATGTGCAGCTCCTCGGCGCGATGGTTCTGCATGAAGGCAAGATCGCTGAAATGAAAACCGGCGAGGGCAAAACCCTCGTCGCGACCCTCGCCGCCTATTTGAACGCCTTATCAGGCAAGGGCGTGCATGTGGTGACGGTGAATGATTATCTCGCCCGGCGCGATGCCGAATGGATGGGCCAAGTCTATGGCTTCCTCGGCCTGACCACCGGCGTGATTGTGCCGAACCTTGAGGATGACGAGCGCCGCGCTGCCTATGCGTCCGACATTACCTACGGCACCAATAACGAATTCGGCTTTGATTATTTGCGCGACAATATGAAATATGCGCTCAGCGACATGGTGCAGCGCGATTTCAATTTCGCCATCGTCGATGAAGTCGATAGTATTTTGATCGATGAGGCGCGCACCCCGCTGATCATCTCCGGCCCGTCCGATGAGCCGACCGATTTATACGCCAAGGTTGACGCGGTGGTGAAAATCCTCGCCGCCGACCCCGCGCATTACGACAAAGATGAAAAGCTCAAAACCGTCAATCTAACCGAGATTGGCACCGAGCGGGTCGAGCAAATGTTGGCCGATGCCGGATTGCTCACCGAGGGCAATCTCTATGACGTGTTCAATGTGTCGCTGGTGCATCATGTGCAGCAGAGTTTGCGCGCCCATACGTTATTTGCCCGCGATGTCGATTACATCGTCAAAAATGGTCAGGTCATCATTATCGATGAGTTCACCGGGCGGATGATGGATGGGCGGCGCTATTCCGATGGCCTGCATCAAGCGCTGGAGGCCAAGGAGCATGTTACCGTCGAGCGTGAGAACCAAACCCTCGCCTCGATCACCTTCCAGAATTATTTCCGCCTCTATCCGAAATTATCGGGCATGACCGGCACGGCGTTGACCGAAGCCGACGAGTTCGACGAAATCTACAAGCTCGGCGTGGTCGAAATCCCGACCAATGTGCCGGTGCGGCGCGATGATCAGGACGATCAGGTGTTTCGCTCTGCCGATGAAAAATATCAGGCGGTGGCCAAATTGATTAATGAATGCCGCGAACGGGGCCAGCCCGTGCTGGTTGGCACCACCTCGATTGAGAAATCCGAATTGCTCTCCAATCTGCTCAAACAAAGCAATGTGGCCCATAATGTGCTGAATGCCCGGTTTCATGAGCAGGAAGCCTCGATCGTCGCGAACGCGGGCGCGCCGGGCGCCGTGACCATTGCCACCAACATGGCCGGGCGCGGCACTGATATTAAACTAGGTGGCAATTTGGAGGTGCGGCTCAAGCTTGAGCTGGAAGGGCTGGAAGGCGAAGCCCGCGCGCACCGCGAAGCCGAGATCCGCGCTGAAATCGATGCGGCGCATGAGGCGGTCAAAGCCTCCGGCGGTCTGTTCGTGATTGGTACGGAGCGCCATGAAAGCCGACGCGTGGATAATCAGTTGCGAGGCCGCTCAGGCCGGCAGGGCGATCCTGGTGCGTCGCTGTTCTTCCTGTCGCTCGATGATGATTTGATGCGCATTTTCGGCTCTGAACGCATGGGCCCGATGCTGGAGCGGCTGGGCCTGCAAAATGGCGAAGCGATTGTGCATCCCTGGATCAACAAAGCGCTGGAAAAGGCTCAAAAAAAGGTTGAGGCGCGCAATTTCGACACCCGCAAAAATCTGTTGAAATATGATAATGTGATGAACGACCAGCGCCGCGAAGTTTATGCGCAGCGCCGCGAATTCATGCGTGCGGACGATGTTTCGGATATTTTCGCGGAAATGCGTGCCGATGTGATCAGCGCCATCGTTGAACGGCGGATTCCGGCCAAGGCCTATGCCGAGCAATGGCAGAGTGGCGAACTCGCCGAGGATGTGCAGCGTATTTTCAATCTTGCGCTGCCGATTGAAGCCTGGGCCGCCGAAGAGGGCATCGATGAAAGCCATTTGCGCGAGCGCATCGCTGAGGCGGTTGATGCGCATATGGCGGCCAAAACCGAGTCGTTTGGCGCCGAGCTGAGCCGGGTGATCGAAAAATCAATTTTGCTGCAAACGCTCGATCATCTCTGGAAAGAACATCTGCTCGCCCTCGATCATTTGCGTCAGGGCATCGTGCTGCGCGCCTATGGCCAGCGTGATCCGCTGAACGAATATAAGCGCGAGGCCTTCATCCTGTTCACCGCCATGCTCGATGAGTTGAAGGAACAGGTCTGCATGGCTCTCGCCCATGTCGAACTTGGCACCGAGCCGGAGGCAGCACCGGCCCCGTTCGATCCGGCCTATATGATGACCTCGCATCCGCAAACCGCGCCCTATGGCGGTGATTTGCTGCTGGCCGACTCCGCCGTGATGACAGCACCGGAGGGTCCGGCGACGAATTTCACCAGCTACCGCGCCGATGCGGTTGATCCCAACAGGCCAGAAACCTGGGCTGCGACACCGCGCAACGCGCCCTGCCCATGCGGTTCGGGCAAGAAATACAAGCACTGCCACGGCAAAGCATAATCAGGCACAGACGGCGCTGGCAAAAACCCGTCCGAGTGCCTATATCCCCGCTATGGAGAACGGTGCAAAATTCAGGATCAGCGACGCGGCGGCCAAGCAAGTTGCTGCTATCGCGGCGGGGGCGGCGTTGCGGGTCGAAGTGCTGGCCGGTGGCTGCAACGGGTTTCAGTATAAGTTCGACCTGACCAATGCGGTAAGCGATGAAGACATCGTGGTGGATCGCGATGGGGCGCGGGTGGTGATTGATCCGACGAGCCTAGAGCTGCTCGCCGGCGCCGAACTTGACTATAAAGACACGCTGATGGGGTCCTATTTCGCGGTGCAAAACCCGAATGCGAAAACCTCCTGCGGCTGCGGCACATCCTTCTCGGTCGATTAAGCCTGCTTTGACCCTCATCGCCACCTGGAACGTCAACTCAATCCGCAGCCGGGCGACTCATGTGGCGGACTGGCTGGGCCGTAACCAGCCGGACCTGTTGCTCCTGCAGGAACTTAAATGCGAGGCGCATCAATTTCCCCATGAGGCGCTGGCCGACACCTCCTATCACGCCACCATCCATGGCCAAAAATCCTATAACGGGGTCGCGATCCTGGCGCGCGAACCCGTGACGCTGCGCCGCAACGCGCTGCCGGGCCGCGCTGAGGATGGGCAATCGCGCTATCTGGAAATTGGCTTTCGCAACCTGGTGATCGGCAATCTCTATTTGCCCAACGGCAATTCCGGCGGCGAGGCGGGCTATCAGGACAAGCTCGACTGGATGGCGGCGCTACGCCGCCACGCGGCTGATTTGCTGGCCGAGGAGCAGGATTTCGCCCTGATCGGCGATTATAATGTGTGCCCCACCGATGCCGATTTCGCCAAAGGCGCGCTGAGCGCCACGGACGCGCTGGTGCGCCCGCAAACCCGTGCGGCGTTCCGGGCGCTGCTCTGGCTCGGCCTGACCGATGCGGTGCGCGCCCTGCACCCGAACGACACACTCTATACATTTTGGGATTATCAAGCCGGTGCCTGGCCGCGCAACCAGGGGCTCCGCATCGATCACGCGCTGCTCTCGCCGCGCCTTGCTGAACGGCTGAGCGCCGCGGTGATCGACCGGGCCGAACGCGACCGGGAAAAACCCTCCGACCACGTGCCGGTGCTGATCACCCTCGCCGACTAAAACTTGATTGATCTAATCAATATCCGGCGGCATATCGAACACCGCATAGGCCCGGCCATTTTCATCGCGCGCCTTCAGCAGCATATCGGGGCGGTGATTAATCCCCGAATAATGCGTAATCAGCGAGCGGCGCGGCATATCGGATTTGCGCCGCGACCCGCGATGCATCAACCGGCTATGCCAGATCAACACATCGCCCTTCTGCCCGAGAAACGGCACCACCGGCAGACCTGATTGGGCAATTTGTTCCTCGATCGCCGGGGTCACGAACCGTTCGGCATATGAGGGCCATTGGTTAATCCCGGTTGCCGGTTCGCGCCGTTCGCGCTCTTCATCGGTCAAAAACGCACGAATTTTCTCGCCGCGCAGCAAGCCCCAGCGATGCGATCCTGGCAGATATTCGAACGGCCCGCTTTCGGGATCGATATCCTCAAGCGCGATCCACACCGCCGCATACCAGGTATTGACGAAATCCGGGTTCAGGTAATCATCCTGATGCCATTCGCGTTGGGTGCTGACCCAGCCGGTCAGGGCCAGATGAAAAATCATCTCCTCGCCGATCAGCGACGCCAACATATCCATCAGCGGCGGATACAGCGCCACCGCGCGCAATTCCGGCACGCCGAGATAACAATGCCCGTGCAACCAGCCAACTTTGTTGTCACGAGTGCCGGGCCGATAAGCGGCGCGGCGCGCAATATAGGCATCGAGCAGATCATCGGGGATGAATTTGCGCTTGAGCACCACCCCATCGCGGACCCAGGCACGCTGATCCTCGTTTAGCCCTGCCGGGTCCAGCGTGGCGCGGTCGAGCGGTGGCAATTCCGCCTCATCGGGAAACGCGACCAAATCGGCAAACCGCACCATATCCATTGCTCCGCCCTCCATCGACCTTGGTTAGCGCACCATCAGACTTTGCGCCACCGCCTCGGCCGCCTTGATCCCATCGACCCCCGCCGACAAAATCCCGCCCGCATAACCTGCCCCTTCGCCAGCCGGGAACAGGCCGATCGTGTTCAAACTCTGGCCATCAGCCCCCCTGGTGATCCGGATCGGCGCGGAGGTGCGGGTTTCAACGCCGGTCAACACCGCATCCGCCCGGTCAAATCCGGGGATCATCCGCCCAAATGCCGGCAGCGCCTCGCGCATTGCCGTGACCACGAAATCAGGCAGGCACGGTGCCAAATCAGTCAGCGTCACGCCGGGCCGATAGGATGGAATAATCTCACCAAAGGCGCTCGAAGCCCGCTGAGCCAGAAAATCCCCCAATAATTGCCCCGGTGCGCGGTAATTTTCGCCGCCGGCGACAAAAGCGCGGGCTTCCAGGGCGCGCTGAAACGCAACACCGGCCAACACATCCTCCGTGCCGCCATAATCCGCGGGATCGATATTCACCACCATACCGGCATTGGCGTTGCGTTCATTGCGCGAATATTGGCTCATCCCGTTGGTCACGACATGGCCCGGCTCGGACGTTGCGGCGACCACGGTGCCGCCGGGGCACATGCAAAAACTATAGACCGCTCGGCCATTGCTGGCGTGGTGGACCAGCTTGTAATCCGCTGCGCCCAGCAGCTTGTGTCCGGCAAATTGGCCAAACCGCGCTTGGTCGATCAATGATTGCGGATGCTCGATTCGCACGCCCACGGCAAAGGGTTTCGCATCTAAATGCACGCCCCGCGCGCGCAGCATGGCAAAACTATCCCGCGCCGAATGGCCAATCGCCAGCACCACATGATCGGTTGCGATCATGGTGCCATCGGCCAGCACCACCCCGCGCAAGCGCCTTTGTCCCGCCGCCGGTTCAATCACCAAATCCGTCACTCGGGCGCCGAAGCGATATTCACCGCCCAGCTTTTCGATGGTCGCGCGCATGGTCTCGACCATGCCGACCAGCCGGAACGTGCCGATATGCGGGTGCGCGACCGTGAGAATTTCCTCGGGCGCGCCGGCGGCGACAAATTCGGTCAGCACTTTGCGGCCCAAATGGCGCGGATCGCTGATCTGGCTGTATAATTTGCCGTCCGAAAACGTCCCGGCCCCGCCCTCGCCAAATTGCGCATTCGATTCCGGGTTCAGCACACCGCGCCGCCATAATCCCCACGTGTCGGCGGTGCGTTCGCGCACCATTTTGCCGCGCTCCAGAATAATTGGCCGCAACCCGGCCTGCGCCAACACCAAGGCCGCGAACAAGCCGCACGGCCCGGTGCCGATTACCACCGGGCGCGCGGGCGGTTGCGCGACCTTCGGCACCCGATACGCCATATCCGGCGCGACCCCGGTATGACGATGCTCAGCCGGTGTTATCCCTGCCGCCAATTCGACATCGATGGTGTAGGTCAGCTTGATTGCGGCCTTGCGCCGCGCATCGACCGCACGGCGAAACACCACCATGCGGCGCAATTGCGCATCAGCCACGCCGAGCCGCTCCAACACTGCCGCCCGCAGCGCCTCGGGCGGATGATCGAGCGGCAATCGAATTTCGGTTAATCGCACCATGGCCGCGCTATAGCCCGGCTGTGGCGCGCTTGCCATCCGTCATGCCAGCGGCCACAAGTCGGCCATGGCTCCTCCCGTGCTCATGTTGCAAGATATTCGCCTCTCCCTCGGTGCCGCGCCGCTGCTGGACCAAGCGACCATTGGCGTTGCCCCCGGCGAGCGCATCTGCCTGGTTGGCCGCAACGGCTCGGGCAAATCCACCTTGCTGCGCATTGCCGCTGGCACGATCAGCGCCGATCGCGGCACGCGCTTTCTGCAGCCCGGCGCCACGCTGCGTTATCTGCCGCAGGAGCCGGACCTGACCGGCTTTGCCACCGTGCTCGATTATGTGTTGGACGGGCTGGACGCGGAAACCGACGGCCATCGCGCGCGTGGCCTGATCGATCAGCTCGGCCTGACCGGCGCCGAAGACACGAGACATCTCTCTGGTGGTGAAGCGCGCCGCGCGGCCATTGCCCGGGTGCTGGCCCCTGCCCCCGATATCTTGCTGCTCGATGAGCCGACCAATCATCTTGATCTCCCGGCGATTGAATGGCTCGAAGCCGAATTGCGCCAATCGCGCGCCGGCATTGTGCTGATCAGCCATGATCGTCGCTTGCTGGAACGGGTCTCGCGCAGCATCGTCTGGCTGGATCGGGGCCGCACCAATCGGATTGATCGCGGCTTCGCCCATTTCGAAAGCTGGCGTGACGAGGTGATTGAGCAAGAAGCACGCGACGCGCAAAAGCTCAGCCGCGAGATTGTGCGCGAGGAAGATTGGATGCGCTATGGCGTTACCGCCCGGCGCAAGCGCAATGTGCGTCGGGTGGCCGAGCTGGCTGCTCTGCGCGAGCGCAAACGCACCGAGCAGCGCGCCTCCGCCACCCTCAAAGTGAATAGCAGCAGCGCAGCCCTGTCCGGCAAGATCGTGTTTGATGCCGAGCGCATCAGCAAAAGCTTTGGCGAGCAAGTGATTATTCGCGATCTGTCGCTCCGCGTTCTGCGCGGCGACCGGCTCGGCATTGTCGGGCCAAACGGCGCTGGTAAATCCACCTTGCTCAAGCTGCTCACCGGGCTGCAAACGCCCGATCAGGGCCAGATCACCATCGGCACCAATCTCACCATCGCGACGCTCGATCAGCAGCGCGCGGCGCTCGATCCGGCCAAAACCCTGGCCGAAACCCTAACCGGCGGGCGCAGCGATCAGGTGGAGGTCGGCGGTTCATTTCGCCATGTGATTGGCTATATGAAGGATTTTCTGTTTCGCCCGGAACAGGCGCGCACGCCGGTCGGTGCGTTATCGGGGGGTGAGCGCGGGCGATTGCTGCTCGCTGCGATTCTCGCCCAACCCTCCAACCTGCTGATCCTTGATGAGCCCACCAATGATCTCGATCTGGAAACGCTGGATGTCTTGCAGGAAATGCTGAGCGATTACGCGGGCACGATTTTGCTGGTTAGCCATGATCGTGATTTTCTCGACCGTATCGCCACATCCACCCTCGCCGCCGAAGGCCAAGGGCGCTGGATTGAATATGCCGGCGGCTATAGCGACATGTTAGCCCAGCGCGGCCACAGCACTGAGCCGCCCGCCGCCAAAACCAAAGCCGCGAACAGCCCGCGCCCGGTGGCCCATCAGGGCGGATTTTCCTTTAAAGACCGCCACCAATTAAAAACACTAGAAGCCGAAATTGCCGCTCTGCACACCGACATTGCCGCCCGTGAAGCGATTCTCGCGGACCCGGAACTTTTTCTGAAAAATCCGAAAAAATTCGCGAGCACCACGGAAAAACTCGCCCGCCAACGCGAGGCTTTGGCGAAGGCCGAAGAACAATGGTTAGAGCTGGAACTCCGGCGCGAAGCCAGTGCTGGTTAGAGCTGGCGCTGGTTAGAGCTCGCGCAAAAATCCGGCGATCTCCGCAATCGCCGCATCCGCTTGCGGCACCAAACGGCCCATTGTTAAAAACCCGTGGATTTGCCCAGTAAATCGCCGAAACATCACCGGCACCCCTTCTGCGACCATGCGCATGCCATAGGCTTCGCCCTCATCGCGCAACGGATCGAAGCCGGCAGTAATCACCAAGGCGCGCGGCAAGTCCGCCAAGCGCGCCACTTGGTTCGGCGAGGCCCGCCAATCCGCGCGGTCCGCATCGCTATTCAAATAATGCCCCCGGAAATACTGCATCACCGCCTGGGTCAGCATATATCCATCGCGGAATTGCCGATGGCTCTCGGTTTCCGCCGTCATATCGGCGGAGGCATAAATCAAGACCTGTCCTGCCAGTTTTGGCCCCGCTTGATCGCGCGCTGCGATTGCCACCACCGATGCCAAATTACCCCCGGCGCTATCGCCGCCGACGGCAATTCGCTGCGGATCGATGCCGAGCGATGCGGCCTGCGCGCAAATCCACGCCGTTGCGGCAATGGCGTCATCCACCGCGGCTGGAAATTTATGCTCAGGCGCTAACCGGTAATCAACAGCGATCACCACCGCACCTGATAATTGGGCGATCTGCCGGCAGGCGACATCATGGGTTTCCAAATCACCGATCACCCAGCCGCCGCCGTGAAAATAAATCAGCCCGGCGCGCGCGGTGTTGTCAGTGCCATCGCGATAGAGCCGCAAAGGAATGGGGCCAGCCGGCCCCGGTGCGGTGAAATCACGAATTTCAGTGAGTGCAGGTGCTGGCGGGTTGAACACCATCCGCGCGCGTAAATATCCCTCCCGCGCCTCCGAAGGCGAAAGGCGATCTGTGGTCGGCGCATTGCTCAGCCGCACCAACTCCAAAACGGTCGCCGCTGACGGATCAAGCTTGTTCATTACCGCTCCTTCACTAATTGTTTATTGGTGATTGGCTGTTAGGTCAGCACGCCATCACGCAGCACGACTTGCCGGTCCATCCTGGCCGCAAGTTCAGGATTATGGGTGGCAATCAACGCGGCCACTTTCTGATCGCGCACCACCCGCAATAATTCTTCAAACACCACATTGGACGTGCCAACATCCAAATTGCCGGTCGGCTCATCGGCGAGCAGCAGCGCAGGCCGATTTGCCAAGGCCCGCGCAATCGCGACGCGCTGGCGCTCACCGCCCGATAATTTTCCAGGTAGATGCTGCAAGCGTGACGACAGGCCAAAGGCGCTGAGCAAGTCTGCCGCCCGGTCTGCCGCATCCTTGCGGGCAACTCCGGCAATTTGCTGAGGCAGCATCACGTTTTCCTGCGCGGTAAACTCCATCAGCAAATGATGGGCTTGATAGACAAAACCGATTTTCTCGCGGCGCAGCCGGGTGCGTTCGGAATCAGACAGGCTGCGGGTCGGCAAGCCGGTAATGGCAACCTCGCCGGAATCGGGCCGATCCAACAAGCCAGCCACATGCAGCAAGGTTGATTTTCCCGCACCCGATGGTGCCACCAGCGCCACAATCTCGCCCGCCTGCAAACGCAGCGCCGCACCGCGCAAAATTTGCAACACAGCGCCTTCTTCGCGATAGGTTTTTACCAGATCAGTAAGCCGCAACGCCTCATTCATGGCGCAACGCCTCAATCGGGTCGGTGCGGGCGGCGCGCCAACTTGGATATAATGTGGCTAGAAACGACAGCAGGATCGCGAGCAACACCACCTCAGTCACCTGCGACCATTCAAGCTTGGCCGGCAGCGATTCTAAATAATACACCGTTGGATTAAATAACTGGGTTCCGGTGATCGATTGAATCGCTTGGCGGATTTGCTCGATATAGGCGCAAAACACCACCCCCAAACCAAAGCCGATCAGCGTACCAATAACCCCCACCGAGGCCCCAACGATGAAAAATATCCGCATCACGGCGCCGGATGTCGCCCCCATCGTCCGCAAAATCGCAATATCCCCCGATTTATCCTTGACCATCATGATCATCGACGACACCACGTTGAACGCGGCCACCACAATAATCAGTGTCAAAATCAAAAACATCACGTTACGCTCGACATTCACCGCCGCAAAAAACGCATTATTACTGTCCTGCCAATCAACGATGTTGATTTTCTGCCCCGGCAGGGCGCTAAAAATCGCTTGTCGGATTGCGGCATCATGATCGGGGTTGCGCACTGTGACCTGAAATTGCGTCACTGCATCCGGCGGCACGCGGAATAAGGTTTGTGCCGCATGCAGTGGCAAAAACATAAAGCTCGAATCATATTGCGCCATGCCGGTCTGGAATATCGCACCCACCGTGAAACTTTCGATGCGCGGGATGGTGCCAATAATCGTTGCGTTGCCTTGCGGCAAAATTAAGGTGATCGTGCCCCCCACGCTGAGGCCCAACTGGCTGGCAATCCCATCGCCAATCGCGACCGATTGCCCGTGGAAATTCGCCAATGAACCCGCCGTCAAATGCCGCGAGACGGTGCGCAGCGCCATCAATCCCGGCGCCTCGATCCCGCGCGCCACCCCGCCAATCGCCCCGCCATGCGGGCCGGTGATCAACACCTCGCCTTGGACAATCGGCGTTGCCATGATCACACCGGGGATTTTTTGAATCCGCCCGGCCATCGCGTCATAGCGGGTGATCGGCGCGCCCGCACCGAACACGCCAATATCACCATTCAGACCCAGAATTTGCGCGAGCAATTCCTGCCGAAACCCATTCATCACGCTCATCACGATGATCAGCGTGGCCACACCAAGGGCGATGCCGATCAGCGAAAAAATCGCAATGATCGAGACGAATCGCTCGCCCTTGCGCGCGCGCAAATAGCGAAACGCCACATGCCGCTCAAATGCGGAAAACATCAGGACAAAACTCGGGCGATAGCATCCGCAATCGACAATTCGCTCCGCTCGCCGCTGTCACGCCGTTTCAACTCCACCTGCTGCGACGCGGCACCACGCGGCCCGACAATAATTTGCCACGGGTGGCCTAACAAATCGGCATCCGCAAATTTCTCACCCGCCCGGGCGGGCCGATCATCATATAGAGCCTGATCGCCCAAATCGTGCTCACTGAGGCGGGCGTAAATCTGCTCGCATAATCCATCCGTTACCGCATCGCCCTGGCGCAAATTCAAAATCGCCGCCCGGAACGGTGCGACGGTATCGGGCCAGATAATCCCGGCTTGGTCATGGCTCGCCTCGATAATCGCGCCCGCAAGCCGCGAGACGCCAATGCCGTAGCTGCCCATTTCCGGATGGATTTTCGCCCCGTCCGGCCCGACCACGGTGAAACCCATCGCTTCGCTATATTTGGTGCCAAAGTAGAAAATCTGACCCACTTCAATCCCGCGCCCTTCGCGCCGACGCGGTTCGGGCACCTGCGCCCAAAGAGCCGCATCGAATTTCTCTTCGGTTGCCGCATACTTCGTTGTGCTTCCGACATATGCAGCGTCAATGTGAGCTTTGTTATACGTCCAGTCCTCTAGGAAACTCCTATTTGATACGTTTCCGTAATCAAGGTCGCTATCGTAAAAAACTTTGCTCTCGCCGGTGGGTGCCAGAATATGAAATTCATGCGACAAATCCCCGCCAATCGGCCCGGTATCGGCGCGCATCGGAATTGCGCTCACCCCAAGACGCTGGAAGGTGCGCATATAGGCCAGCATCATCCGCCGATAGCTCGCCACCGCCCCGGCCTGATCCTGATCGAAACTATAACCATCCTTCATCAGGAATTCGCGCCCGCGCAGCACACCAAAACGGGGCCGCACCTCGTCCCGAAATTTCCACTGCACATGATACAGCATTTGCGGCAAATCCCGGTAGGATTGCACATTATCGCGCATCAGCGCGGTGATCATTTCCTCATTGGTCGGGCCATACAACATTTCGCGATCATGCCGGTCGCGAATGCGCAGCATTTCCGGCCCATACGCATCATAGCGGCCACTCTCGCGCCATAAATCGGCGGATTGAATGGTTGGCATCAAAATTTCCTGCACCCCGGCGCGATTTTGCTCATCGCGCACAATCGCCGCGATCCGGCTCAGCACGCGCTGACCGAGCGGCAGCCAGGCGTAAATCCCGGCGGCTTGCTGGCGGATCATCCCCGCGCGCAGCATCAGCCGATGCGAGACAATCTGCGCTTCGGCCGGGTTTTCCTTGAGGGTGGGGATCAGCGAGCGGGTCAAGCGCATGGTCTATCCTGTTCTGGGTAAAAGCAAACTCTGTTTACAAGGGCACGGAGCCATCGGCCAGGGCCTTAGCACGCGCAGGGTCAAGCCGAGCGGTCAAAGCCCGGCGCGCCGGCAGTTCAACCAGGTAATGCAGCGCCAATGCCAATATCATCGTCAAGATGGTCATCATCGCGGCATAGAGCCAACCATGCGTCGCCGGTGCCAAACTAAGGTGGCGCAAGGCTTGCGAGGTCAGCAATTCCGCCGGCGCGAAGCTCATGTAAATCGCATACGACAAAACCCCCAGCCAATGCAGCGGCGCCAGCCCGCCAATCACCGCAGGGCGCTCGGCATCCGCCTCGAAGGCAAAGCCGGTCAGCATCAGGCCCAGCCAAAACACCGTCAGCGCATCATGCAAAAACATCACCGAGAGCACCGCCCCCACGGCCCCGATGGCGGCAAGCGCGCGTCCCGGCATGTCATCGGCCCAGAGCGGCACAATAAATGCGAGGCTCATGCCCGCGATAAATTCCACGAAAAAGCGTGGCAGACTATCGAGATAGGTCTGGTTCAAGCCGCCATGCAGAAACGATAAAAACCCCAGCAGCATGAAACAAAGCGGGATGAAGGTGCCGATCACCATGGTCGACATTTCAATCAATCCCGCCAAAATGAACGGAAACACCAAATATCCTGCCCATTCGGCGCTGATCGACCAGGCCGGATAATTCCACGCCAAATGCCGCAACGTGCCCCAAGCCTGGATCAGCAGCACATTATCCACCAGCGCCAGCCCGCCAAAGCGGTGCGGGTCCCGCGGCGTCAGCCCGAATGCCAGCCCGGCGGCCAACAGCAGCGCCAACAGGAGGATCACCGCCAGATGCACCGGATAAATTCGCGCCAGCCGCTTGCCCCAGAACCGCAACACGCCCGACAGGCTGAACACCATATCGCGCTCCACCCGCGTCAAAATCAGCCCGGAGAGCATAAAAAACCCATCGACCCCCAAATAGCCATGGGTCACCACTGGCGCGAACCAGCCGAGCGCCCCGGCAAACCCAACATGCAAATTGACGTGGTACAAAAACACCAGCAGCGCGAAAATCGCGCGGCAAGCGGTAATATCGGTCAATTCGCGGGGGCGTTGCATCGCGCCGAGTTATGCCCAGAAAAATGCCCGCCGACCATAGGGCCAGCGGGCCAAGTTCAGGGAGGAAACGCCAGTCACACGGCGGAATGAAGAACCAACCTTCATCCTGTGATTATGATGCATTGATATTGCAGCGCGGTAAAGCGGTTTTTTGCATATTTTCGCATAAATATGAGGCTCTTATCCATAAATTGCCTATTTTATACTCAACATGTCGCCGTTTTCAAAAATATTGCCTATTATTTCCGCTCGCGCCGCCATCGTGCCGAGATCATACCGAGATCACCTGAACATTCACCATCGGCTTCTTGCCGAATCGGCGGCCCAGCACCCGCCGCAGCGTTGATTCCGCCGCCTCGTTCAGCGCCTGCGGATTGCGCCGCACCGATTCGGGCAAATCGGCAAATCCATCGGCAAAATCTTCCGCCAGCGCCGCCAATCCAGCATCATCCGGCTCAAACAGCCCTGGCGCGATAATCCGGGGCGCCCCGCGCAAAATCCCGGCCCGATCCACGGCAATACTGCCAATCACCACGCCATTGCCCAGCATCCGCCGACGCGCCGCCATCACCCCGCCTTGCATCGGCACCAGTCGATCGCCGTCAATCGCGAGCCGCCCGGTTGGCACCTGCTCGATCACATCGACCGCACCGGGTGCCAACCGCACAACATCGCCATTTTCTATCAACACGGTTTCGATCTGCTCAATTTCAGCCAGTTCCGCCTGCGCAGCCATGTGCCGCCATTCGCCATGGGTCGGGATCAAAAAGCGCGGGCGCACCAATTTATATAATTTGCGCAGTTCATCGCGCGCCGGATGGCCGGACACATGCACCATGTGATCGCCATCGGTCATCACCCGCACGCCCGCGCGCACCAACTCGTCCTGCACCGCGCCAATCGCCCGCTCATTGCCGGGGATCATTTTCGAGGAATAAATCACCGTATCGCCCTCGCCGAGCGAAACGCTGCGATGCTGATCAGCGGCAATCCGCGCCAGCGCCGAGCGCTTTTCGCCCTGGCTGCCCGTGACCAAAATCAGCAATTGGTCATCGGCAATCCGGTTGATCTCCCGCTCATCGACGAAATCGGGCACGTCACGCAAATAACCTGCGCCGCGCGCCGCCTCGACATAGCGTGACAGGCTGCGCCCAACCAAGGCCACCCGCCGCCCTGATTGCCGCGCCGCCGCGATCACGCTGGAAATCCGCGCAATATTGCTGGAAAAACACGTCACCGCCACGCGCCCGCGCATCCCGGCGATCAGCGCGATCAAGCTTTTGCGCACCAAAGCCTCGGAGCCGGAATGGCCCTCCACCACAGCATTGGTGGAATCGGAAATCATTGCCAGCACGCCTTCATCGCCCAGCGCCTGCAACGCCGCCTCATCGGTGGGCGGGCCTACCAGCGGCTCCGGATCAAGCTTCCAATCGCCGGTATGGAGCACCGTGCCATAGGGCGTGCGCAGCGCCAGCGCCACCGCTTCCGGCGTTGAATGCGCCATGCGGATGGTGCTGATATTGAACTTCCCCACCGTCAAAGCGCTGCCGGGGGCAAATTCGTGCAATTTCACCCGCGTCAGCAACCCGGCCTCGGACAAGCGCGAGCGGATCAAGGCTGCCGCGAAGGGTGTTGCATAGATCGGGCAGCGCAATTCCGGCCAATGCCAGGCAATCCCGCCAATATGATCTTCATGCGCGTGGGTAATCACCAGCCCGGCCAGCCGATCGCGCCGCTCGATCAGATAGCGTGCATCCGCCACCAGCAATTCCGCCTCCGGCGCGTCCGGCCCGGCGAAACCCATGCCGCAATCAACCGCCAGATACGCGCCATCCAGCCCGTACACGTTCAAATTCATGCCAATTTCGCCAGTGCCGCCAAGCGGCACGAAGGTCAGGCCGGTTTCGGCCTCATTCTTTAAGGTCAAGTTTAGGTCTCTCATTCATGGTAAATCCGATCTCACAGGCCATCGGACAAGGCCTCATTCATGATCCATATCCCGCGCCCGGCGCGGCGGCGCAGGGTTGCGCGCAGCCAGCAGCCGAAGCCCATCCAGGGTCAAATCCGGGTCAATCGCGCCCAACCGGTCGCTGCCCTCGGCAAAGAGCGGCGCCAAGCCGCCGGTGGCCACGGTTTTCAACGCCGATCCATATTCCGCCTCGATCCGTGCAACCAACCCTTCAACCAATCCCACATAGCCCCAATAAATCCCGGACCGCATCGCCGGTACCGTCGATCGTCCAATCACCGATTGCGGCCGCCCAACCCCAATTCGGGGCAACCGCGCTGCCGCCTGATGCAGCGCCTCGACCGACAAATTCGCACCCGGCGCAATCACCCCCCCAATATAGGAACCATCCGCGTCAACCACATCAAAATTCGTCGCCGTGCCAAAATCGATCACCACCAGCGGCCCGCCATAGCGATGATGCGCCGCCAGCGCATTCAAGAGCCGATCCGCCCCCACCTCATTGGGGTGATCCACCTTAATCGCAAAGCCCCAATCGAGCGTCGCCGCCGCAATCAGCGGCTCAATCGAAAACCAATCCCGGCACAAGCGCCGCAAATGATACAAAGCCGCCGGCACCACGGTGCCAATCACGGCACCGCGCAAATCCGCCGGATCAAGCCCGGCGCGGCGAAACAGCGCCTCCAGCCACACCCCATACTCATCCGCTGTGCGCGGCGCATCGGTCGCAATCCGCCAATTGCCGCGCCAGCTTGTGCCATCATGCACGGCAAAAACGATATTGGTATTCCCGGCATCGATCACCAGCAGCATGTTTGCTCCGCTCCTTTCCCGCCTGCGCGGCGCGTCACGGTAATCCGACATCCCCGCTGCGCACGCGTTGCACTGCACCATCTGGCATGCGGAGCAGCAAACTCCCCTCCGCGTCAATCCCCTCGAAGGCGCCGACCAGCCGCCCGCCATCCACGCTCAAGCTGGTGCCGGGTACATGCGCCCGCGCCAGCCACGCCGCGCGCAGCGCCGCCCCGCCATCCCGCGCCAAATCCGCCCGCCAAAACGCCAACCGATCCAACAGCGCCTGCGCGACCGGTTCGGGCAAAGGCGGTGGCGCGACGTCCGCGAGCGCAATCGTCGGCCGGCCCGCCAAGGCGGGGGCAGCGACCAGATTGGCGCCGAACCCCATGACCAACCATTCGATCATGCCCGTTGCATCCACCGACGCATCGAGCAGCACCCCGGCGAGCTTAGCTGACCCGATCATCACATCATTCGGCCATTTCAAGCCGATCTTGCGCGGTTCGCCCCAACAGGCCGCGAGCGCTTCGGCAAGCGACAGCCCGGCCAACAGCGCGAACTGCCCGCCTTGCACCGCCGGACAGGCCGGGCGCAGCAAGACTGACATGTATAGATTCCCCACCGGCGACGCCCAGGCCCGGCCCGATCGCCCACGCCCGGCGGTTTGCATCGCGGCCAACAGCACCAGCCCGTCCGGCTCGCCCGCCCGCGCGCGCTCAGCACAAATATCGGAGGTGGAGCCAATTTCAGTGAACCGCTCAATGCGCCAAGCGGAGCGCCAAGCGGGGCACCAAGCGGGGCGCCAAGCGGGCGCGCCCTCACCGGGAACCGGCGCGCCTCGTGTCAAAAACCAGCGCTCATCAGCGCATGGGCCGCATAGGTCGATGCCTCGGTGATCGGTGCTGGCATCAGAATGAACAGAGCGGTCGCTACCGCGCTCGCGTAAATCACCGCGTTCATCCCCACCGTGCGCTGATCAAACCCAGGCTCGCCCCGGTCGAAATACATCACTTTGATCACGCGCAAATAATAGGCCGCCGCTATCAGGCTGGTCACGATACCAATCACCGCCAACCCATCGAGCCCGGCGCGAACCGCCGCCAGAAACACATAGAGCTTACTGAAAAACCCAGCGAGCGGCGGAATCCCGGCCAAACCCCACATAAAAACCGCCAGCGCCAACGCGTAGCGCGGATCTTCCGCCGCCATACCGGCCAAATCCCCAATCTGCTCAACCGGGCGGCCCTTGCGGCTCATCGCGACGATGCAGCCAAACACGCCAAGCGACATCACCACATAGATGGTCAGATAAATCAGCACCCCGCGCACAGCCGCTTGATTCCCCGCAGCCAAGCCCATCAGCACGTAACCCATTTGCCCGATCGCCGAATATCCCATCAGGCGCTTGATATTATTCTGCCGCATACCGCCAATCGCGCCAACAATCATCGATGCCGCCGCGAGAATTTCCACTAGCATCTGCCAATTGACCAGCATGCCGCCAAACGGCCCCAGCAGCACCCGCGCCAGCAGCGCCATCACCGCCACTTTCGGCGCTGTGGCGAAAAACGCCGTCACCGCCGAGGGCGCGCCCTCATAGACATCGGGCGTCCACATATGAAACGGTGCCGCCGAAATCTTGAACGCCAGCCCAACCAGCACGAACACCAACCCAAATGTCGAGCCGATCATCGCGGTGTTATCGCCGCTGAATGCCCGCGCAATCCCGGCAAAGCCGGTCGTGCCGGCAAAACCATAAACCAGCGAAATACCGTAGAGCAGCAACCCCGATGAGAGCGCCCCGAGCACAAAATATTTCAGCCCCGCCTCGCTTGAGCGCAATGAGTGGCGCGCAAACGAAGCGAGCACATACAAGGCGAGCGATTGGATTTCAAAACCGACATATAGGCTGAGCAAATTATTCGCGCCCACCAGCACGATCATGCCCACCACCGCAAACAGCACCAGCACCGGATATTCAAACCGCCCGATCCCGGTGCGTTTATTATACGCAATCGATAAGGCCAGCCCACCAATCGCGCCCAGCAGCACCAAAATATCGGCAAAGCGGGTGAACCCATTGGTCACCAGCAAACCGTGCAACACCACCCCATCCGGCGCAACGAACACCAAACGCCCGGCCAGCGCCAGCACAATAATCGCAGCGGCGGTAATCGCGAAACTATGATCGCGCCGTGCCAGCACCCCGGCCAACAGCATCACCAAGCCACCCAGCCCGATGAACAGCACCGGCAGGACCGACATGATCACCCCACTCCCGGCGCTCATCGTGACACCATCGCCAGCATCCGATGATGCAAATCCGCCTTCATCGCCAAAACCCCGCCTGTTTGCTGCACCAATCCATGCACCGCCCGATCAAACGGCACGGTCAGCGCATCAGGATGGATACCCAGCACCAACACCAGCATCGCCAACGGCGCTAACATCAACCATTCTCCCGCGCCAACATCCGGCGGCGCCAGCGCAACCGATGAGCGCGACTGATCGAACAGCACCCGGCGCACCAGCACCAGCATAAACATCACGCTCAAGATCATGCCGCTCCCCGCCAGCAGCGCCAGCCAGAAATTCACCTTGATCGCGCCGGCCAGGATCAACACCTCACCCACAAAGCCAGATGTTCCCGGCAGCCCGACATTGGCCAACACAAAAATCATCAAAAACGTGGCAAAAACCGGCATCCGCACCGCAAGCCCGCCCAGATGCTCAAGCAAGCGGGACTGCCCCCGCGCGAGCAACACGCCCACGCATAAAAATAATGCGGCAATCACCAAGCCATGCGAAATCATCTGAAACAACGCGCCCTCAATCCCTTCGACGGTGAGGGTAAAAATGCCAACCACAATCATGCCCATATGCGCCGCCGAGGAATAAGCGATCATGCGTTTCATATCGGTTTGCGCAAAGGCCGCGAACGATAAATAAATGATCGCGATCACCCCCAGCGCCAGCATCAGCGGCGCGAAATACATCGTTGCCTGCGGCAACATTGGCAAGCTGAACCGCAAAAACCCGTAACTGCCCATTTTGGACAGCACCGCCGCCAGCATCACCGTGCCCGCAACCGGCGCCTCGCCATAAGCATCCGGCAACCAACTATGCAGCGGCCAAACCGCCGCCTTCACCCCGAACGCTAACAAAAACGCAATGAACAACCAATTCTGCGCGGTTGCGGAAATCGGGGTATGCATCAACGTCACCATGTCGGTGGTGCCGGCATGATGCCACATCCACACCAACGCCAGCAGCATCGGCAATGAGCCCGCCAACGTAAACAAGAAAAACCGCACTGCGGCACGCACACGCTGCTCGCCGCCCCACACGCCGATGATTAAATACATCGGCAGCAAAACGCCCTCGAAAAATACATAGAACAACAGAAAATCAAGCGATTCGAACATGCCGATGGTGAGCGCTTCCAGCAACAAAAACGCCGCCATATAAGCCCGCACCCGTCGCGGCTCACGCCAGCTTGCCACAATCGCAATCGGGGTGAGCAATGCGCTCATCACCACGAATAACAAACTAATCCCGTCAACGCCCAGATGATATGACACACCGGCCTGCGGCAACCAGGCGAGTTTTTCGACAAACTGAAATCCCGCCCGTCGCGGATCAAACGCCGCGAGCAAGCCCAGCGCCAGCACCAATTCAACCAAGCTGGTCCATAACGCGACCCAGCGCACGCTGCGCGCACTCGCCTCGCTGGCATCGCCGGTCGCAAAGATAATCAAAGCACCGATAACAGGCAGCCAAATCAACAACGACAAAATCGGCGCTGCGGCGATCAAAGTTATCATCGATCCATCCTCACCGCACCACCAAGAATAAACTGAGCAACACCAACAGGCCCAGCAGCATCACGAAACTATAGACCGCGAGCGAGCCATTCTGCGCCCGCCCCATTTGCACCGAAAAATCCGTCGTCCAACGCGCCAAGCCGGTGGGCACGCCATCAATCACCTGATCATCCGCGCCACGCCAAATCACCCGCGCCAGCCGCTTCGAGGGTTGCACGAACACCGAGTCATAAAGCTCGTCAAAATACCATTTATTTAGCAAAAACCGATAAGCACCGGGCATCGCCTTCGCCAGCGCCACCGGCATCGACGGGCGGATCACGTAGAAGACGTAAGCAACCCCAAAGCCAACCAGCGCCAGCAATAACGGCAAATCTGCCACCCAGGCCGGCACCGGTACACTCAGTTGCAATACCATACTGGCCGGCGGCACAATGCTGCTGCCCCAAAACGCCGCGTTCCCCGCACCGACAAATGGCCGATCCAACAGCATGCCGCCAAAACTCGCCCCCAGCGCCAGCACCAGCAGCGGCACCAACATCGTCCAGCCGCTCTCATGCACGTGCGCATGAACATCCGCATCCCCGCGCGGCGCACCATGAAAGGTCAAGATCATCAGCCGGCTAATATAAAAAGCGGTCAGCCCGGCACCGAGCACACCGCAAACCCAGCCAAACATCGCAGGCCCACCGTGATTGGCAAACGCCGCCGCCAAAATCGCATCCTTGGAGTAATACCCAGCGAACGGCGGAATGGCTGCCAGAGCGAGCGAACCGATGAGCATGGTGACATAAGTGATTTTCATTTTGCGCCACAGCCCGCCCATTTTGCGCACATCCTGCTCGTCCGCCAGCGCGTGAATCACCGATCCGGCTGCCAGAAACAGCAACGCCTTAAACATGGCATGGGTCACCATGTGGAAAATCGCCGCCTGATCCGCACCAACCCCAGCGCCCAAAAACATATAGCCCAATTGAGAACAGGTGGAATATGCAATGATCCGCTTGATGTCATTCTGCACACAACCAATCGTGCCCGCGAACAATGCCGTGAAACCACCAATCACCGTGATCATCGCCATCGCCCCCGGCGCTGACGAAATCAACGGCGACATCCGCACGATCATGTAAACACCCGCCGCCACCATCGTTGCCGCGTGGATCAAGGCAGAAATCGGCGTCGGCCCCTCCATCGCATCCGCGAGCCAGGTGTGAAGAAAAATCTGCGCCGATTTGCCCATCGCCCCGATGAACAGCAGCACGCCGATCACATCGAGCACCGGCAGCGCGCTGCCAAACAACCGATAATGATGCGATGCCATCTGCGGCACCGCTGCAAAAATCTGATTAAACGATACCGAGCCAAACTGCGCATAGATCAACACAATCCCGATCAAAAATGCGAGATCACCCACCCGGTTCATCACAAACGCCTTGATCGCTGCGGCGTTCGCTGACGCCCGATCATACCAATACCCAATCAGCAAATAGGAAAACAGTCCAACGCCTTCCCAGCCAAAAAACAACTGGAGCAAATTATTCGCTGTCACCAGCATCAACATCGCGAAGGTAAACGCGGAGATATAAACAAAAAACCGCGGCATCGTGCGGTCATGCGCCATATAGCCCACACTATATAAATGGATCAGCGCGGAGACCACACTCACCATCACCACCACCACCAGCGATAGCGTATCTTCACGCAAACTCCACGGCGTTACGAAATGACCCACATGGATCCACGCCCCCAGCGCCACATCATGCATCGCCACATGATCAACCAAATGCCGCACCAGCACCGCGACCGCCGCCAGCGCCGAAACCGCCATCAACGCCACACTCGACCACACCGCCCCCGCACGCGCACCACTCGCCCGCAGCAAAACCGTTAAAATGGAACCCAGTAACGGTGCAAAAACGGCAATTTCGAGCAGCATGATCAGCCCTTCATCAACGTGACGTCGTCAACCTCAATCGAGCCACGATTGCGGAAATACACTACCACAATCGCCAGCCCAATCGCCGCTTCCGCCGCCGCAACGGCCAACACGAACATCGTGAAAATCTGCCCCACCATATCGTGCAAGGCTGATGAAAACGCAACGAAGTTCAAATTCGCCGCCAGCAAAATCAACTCGATCGACATCATGATGACGATCACGTTTTTCCGGTTCAAAAAAATCCCGAAAATCCCGATCACCAAAAGCAGTGACGCCACCACCAAATACGCGTTCAAGCTGCCATGACTCATGGCACATCCTCCCGCGCCGGCAAGGGTGCGATACCCGCGCCAATCACCGGCTTGACCAAGCTCAGCGTATCGGCAATCGCGCGATCATGCTGGCGCGCTAAATCCTGCCGGCGGGGTCGCACCCCCTCGGTCAGCGTCAACACAATCGCCCCGATCATCGCAATCACCAACAACAAGCCGGCCAGCTCAAACACATATAAATAGCGCGTGTATAACAAATCCCCGATCGCCGCCGCATCGGACAATCCGGCAACCCGATGCGTGGCCGCCGCCAAACGCATCGTGCCTGACGCCTCAAACCCCGCGAGTGACAACCCAATCTCGGCCATCAACACAAAGCCAACCGTCAAACCCAACGGCAGAAACTTCTGAAACCCTTCGCGTAACGCAATAAAATCAACATCCAGCATCATCACCACAAACAAAAACAACACCGCAACCGCGCCGACATAAACAATCACCAGCACCATCGCGAGAAACGCTGCCCCCGCCATCACAAACAACGCCGCTGCATTCAAAAATGCCAAAATCAGAAACAATACCGAATGCACCGGATTGCGTGCCGTAATCACCATGCAGGCCGAAACCAGCAGCACTGCCGAAAACATGTAAAAGAAAATCTGCTCGATCATGCGCGGCTCACCCTTTCTCTGCGCTCACCGATACGGCGCATCAAGCTCAAGCCGCTTGGCCAATTCGCTTTCCCACCGGTCGCCATTGGCCAGCAATTTCTGCTTGTCATACATCAGCTCCTCGCGCGTCTCGGTCGCGAATTCGAAATTCGGCCCCTCAACAATCGCATCCACCGGGCAGGCCTCTTCGCACAAGCCACAATAAATGCATTTCGTCATGTCGATATCATAACGGGTTGTCCGCCGCGATCCATCAGCGCGTGGTTCCGCCTCAATCGTAATCGCCTGCGCCGGGCATACCGCCTCACATAATTTGCAGGCAATGCAACGCTCCTCACCATTCGGATAGCGCCGCAACGCGTGCTCGCCCTTGAACCGCGTGCTGATCGGGTTCTTTTCATATGGATAATTCAGCGTCGCCTTTGGCTTAAAAAAATAACGTAGCGTAAGCCAAAGCCCCGCGCCAATCTCTGCCAAAATCGCCTGCCGGGCGAACCGATCAAGCCGCGCCATCAATGTCTCTCCCGATCAACCATGCGGCAACCACCCGAACGCCTCGAGCGCGCCAGCCGTGATCACCAACCAAACCAGTGAAAACGGCAAAAAAACTTTCCAGCCAAGTTGCATTAGCTGGTCATAGCGAAAACGCGGCAACGTCGCACGCACCCACAAGAACACAAACAACACCATCGCCACTTTCGCAACGAACCAGATCGGCCCGGGTATCCAGGTGAATGGCGCAATTGGTGCAATCGGCAACCAGCCCCCGAAAAACAAAATCGTGGTCAGCGCGCTCATCAAAATCATGTTGGCGTATTCGCCCAGGAAAAACAGCGCAAAACTCATGGCACTATATTCAACAAAAAATCCTGCAACAATCTCACTCTCGCCTTCAGGCAAATCAAACGGCGCCCGATTGGTCTCCGCCAACGCTGAGATGAAAAACACCACCAGCATCGGTAATAACGGCACCGCAAACCAAACCGTGCGCTGCGCGAGCACAATCGCATTCAAATTCAAACTACCCACACAGACCAGCACCGTCAGAATAACAATCCCGATCGATACTTCATAACTAATCATCTGCGCGGCACTACGCATCGCGCCCAAGAACGCAAATTTCGAATTACTGGCCCACCCCGCGATGATCACCCCATACACACCGAGCGAGGAAATCGCGAATAGATATAAAATGCCAACGTTGATATTGGCGATAGCCCAGTGATTATTCACCGGAATCACCGCCCAAGCCAAAATCGCCAGCCCAAATGTGATCATCGGCGCCACTAAAAACAGCGCCCGGCTCGCCCCAGCAGGAATCACGGTTTCCTTGAACAGCATTTTTAGCGCATCAGCAAAAGGTTGCCCCAACCCAAACGGCCCCGTCACATTCGGTCCGCGTCGCAGTTGGATTGCCGCCAAAACCTTGCGCTCGGCATAGGTTAAATAAGCAACCCCAATTAACAATGGCACCAGCAACACCACCGCCTTGGCCAGTGTCAAAATCAAAATCCCGATGTCACTTGCGAAAAATCCAGTATCCATCATGCTACTCCGCCGCCGCTGGCATTGGCGCCGCGATTTCCACGACACAACGCGCCATGGTCGGGCTGGCCCGGCTGATCGGATCGGTCTGATAATAAACCGGCATCGGGCGCGCGAACGCCTCCGCACCCATCAACGCAGGATCACCCGCCGGCCCGGTCAAATCCAAACTCGCCAAGCGTCGGCATCCTCCGATATCGGCAAAAACCGGGTGCGATTCCGATAATTGCGCCCGCAATCCAGCCAAATCATCAAAACCTAAACGATGGCCAAGATGATCGCTGAACGCCCGCAAAATCGTCCAATCCTCGCGCGCATCACCCGGCGGAAAACACGCCTGCGCCGCCGCCTGCACGCGCCCCTCGGTATTCACATAAAGCCCAGGCTTTTCCAGGTAACTTGCCCCCGGCAAAATCACATCAGCCCGCGCCGCACCGGCATCACCGTGATGGCCTTGATAGACCACGAAACAATGGGCCGGAACCGTCTTCGCATCAATCTCATCCGCCCCGAGCAGCCAAAGCAGATCAACCCCGCCGGCCAGCATCGCGCGCGCATCCAACCCGCCAGACTGCGGCACAAACCCAATATCCAGCCCACCAACCCGCGCCGCCGCGCGATGCAACACATTAAAACCATGCCAATCAGGCCGGATCATGTTGAATTGCCGCGCGAGCTGCCAGCACGCCGCAAGCACCGCAGCACCATCCGACCGGGTAAGCGCCGATTGACCCAGGATCAAAGCCGGATTTTTCGCGCCCGCCAGAACCTTGGCGAAATCATGCGAACCATCCAGCAGCGCCGTCAACGCCGCCGGGCCATCACCAAGCCAGGTCGCCGGATAGGTCAAATCCACCGGCGCGCCGATCAAACCCGCCTCAAAGCTCGGCAAATCCATCCAACGCCTGCGAATCCGTGCATTCAACACCGGCGCCTCACGCCGAATATCCGCCCCAATAACGAGCAGCGCGTCAATTTCATCAATCCCGGCAATCGTCGTATTGAATAGATAATAATCCCGGCGGGATGCATCCAGCGCCGCCCCATCCTGCCGGCAATCCAAATTACCCGATCCCAGCGCAGTCATCAGGCGCTTGAGCGAAAACATGCTCTCAACATCACAAAGATCGCCGGCAATCGCGCCAATGCGCGCGCCCGCCATCCCGCGCATCCGTGCCGCAATCGCCGCAAACGCCTCGTCCCAACCCACCTCGCGCAACGTGCCATTCACCCGCAGCCAAGGCCGATCCAACCGGCGATATTTGATCCCATCAACCGGCGCGTGACGTCCTTTATCGGCGAGCCAATCCTCATTCACCCCATCATGGCGGCGCGGCAAAATCCGCAACACCGCACCCCCCTTGGTATCCACCCGAATATTCGCACCCACCGCATCCAACACATCGATACTGTCGGTTTTGCTCAGCTCCCAGGTGCGCGCAACAAACGCATAGGGCTTGGAGGTCAAAGCACCAACCGGGCAAATATCCACAATATTGCCCGATAATTCCGAACTCAGCGCCCGTTCGACATAGTTGGTGATCTCCATCGTTTCACCGCGCGAGACCCCGCCTAATTCCGGCACCCCCGCCACCTCGGCCAAAAACCGCACACAACGCGTGCAATGAATGCAGCGCGTCATCACCGTTTTCACCAGCGGACCGAGATATTTATCCGGCACGGCCCGCTTATGTTCCTCATAGCGCGACTGCCCACGGCCATACCCCACCGCCTCATCCTGCAAATCACACTCACCGCCCTGATCACAAATCGGGCAATCCAGCGGATGATTGATCAGCAGCAATTCCATCACATTGCGGCGCGCCGCGCGAATTTTTTCATTGTCGGTATAAATAACCATACCATCGCCCACTGGCTGCCCACAGGACGCAACCGGTTTTGGCATTTTCTCAATCTCAACCAAACACATCCGGCAATTGCCTGCGACCGAGAGGCGCTCATGATAACAAAAACGGGGAATTTCGCGCCCCGCCGCTTCAGCCGCCTGCAACACGCTGTACGTGTTCGGCACCTCGATTTCGATACCGTCAACCGTCACCTTCGCCATTATTTTTGCTCCCGATGCGCGCTCAGCAGGGCATCGATATCCACGCCATCAATATGCAAACCCGCAATCGAACAATTGGAGATCCGCACGCCCGATAGATCCGCACGGGTAATGACTGCACCAGCCAGCGCAACATCGTCAATGCGGGCGCCAGACATATTGCAATCACGCACCGTTACCCCCGCGAGCAAGGCATCATCGAACACGGCACCGGACAAATCCGCCCTGATAAACTGCGTCCCTGCCAAATTCACATCGGCAAACGATGATGAAACAAGGCCTACATCCTCAAACGCCGCCCGATTCATCAGCACCTGGGTAAACCGCGACTCAGAAATATCGGATGTCTTGATGCAAACCGGCTCAGTCAGGTCAGCGTGTTTCATCGCCCGCCCCTATTCCGCCGCCACACGCGGCGCCGTGCGCGCCTGATAATCTCTGATCCGCTGCTCGACCACCGGCCGAAAATGACGCATCAACCCCTGGATCGGCCACGCCGCCGCATCCCCCAGCGCACAAATTGTATGGCCCTCCACCTGCCGGGTGACTTGCTCTAACAAATCAATCTCGGCAATCTCCGCACACCCCTCAACCAACCGGTTCATCATCCGCATCATCCACCCGGTTCCCTCGCGGCACGGCGTGCATTGGCCACAGCTTTCATGCTTATAGAATGCTGAAAGTCGCGCAATCGCCCGGATCAAATCCGTCGATTTATCCATCACAATGACCGCCGCCGTACCCAAGCCGCTGCGCACATCCCGCAAGCTATCATAATCCATCAGCACAGTATCGCACACCGATTTTGGCAGCATCGGCACGGATGATCCGCCCGGGATCACCGCCAATAAATTATCCCAACCGCCGCGCACCCCACCCGCATGTTTATCAATCAGTTCGCGCAGCGGGATTCCCAGCTCTTCCTCAACATTGCAAGGCCGGTTGACATGGCCGGAGATGCAAAAAATCTTAGTGCCGGTATTTTTCGGTCGGCCCAAACCCGAAAACCAATCAGCCCCGCGCCGCAAAATCGTCGGCGTCACCGCAATCGATTCAACATTATTCACCGTCGTTGGGCATCCGTACAGCCCCATCGCCGCCGGGAATGGCGGTTTCATCCGCGGCATCCCCTTCTTGCCCTCGATGCTTTCCAAGAGCGCTGATTCTTCGCCGCAAATATAGGCACCGCCACCGCGATGCACGCGCACGTCAAACGCCCAGCCCGAACCACACGCATCTGGCCCCAGCAACCCCGCCTCATAGGCCTCGTCAATCGCGGCCTTCAGATGCAAATACTCGTTATAAAACTCGCCACGAATATAAATAAACGCGGTGTTAGCGCCCATCGCAAACCCAGCAATCAAGCAGCCTTCCACCAATTTATGCGGATCATGGCGCAAAATATCCCGATCCTTGCAGGTTCCCGGCTCACTTTCGTCAGCATTGACCACCAAGTAACTCGGCCGCCCATCGCTTTGCTTGGGCATAAACGACCATTTCATCCCGGTCGGAAACCCCGCCCCACCGCGCCCGCGCAACCCGGAGGCTTTTACCTCTTCGATAATCGCATCGCGCCCGCGCGCCAAAATCGCCGCCGTTCCATCCCAATCGCCGCGCGCCCGCGCACCCGCCAGCCGCCAATCATGCAGCCCATAGAGATTGGTAAAAATCCGGTCCTTGTCACTCAACATCAGGATGTTGCTCCGTCCGCCGCATCGAGCATAAACAAAGTGGTCGGCCCGCCCTCCGGCGCAGAGCCCCGCCGTCCGATGCGCGAACCGGCAGGCGGGGCCTCACCTTGCTTAACCGCCGCTAACAATGCCTCGGTGCGCGCACCGTCCAAATCTTCATAGAGATCATCATTAATCATCAAAACCGGCGCATTCACGCACGCGCCCAAACACTCCATTTCCTCAACACTGAACAAATCCGGATTGGCCTGCGCCGCCACCTTGCACGCCTGGTGCACCGCATCCGATCCGCGCAACCAGCACGGGGTGGTGGTGCAAACCTGCAAATGATGCCGCGCCACCGGTGCCAGATGAAACATCGTGTAAAATGTTGCAACTTCATAAATTCGGATCGGCGCCACGCCCAGCCGGGCCGCGATCACATCCATCGCCGCGCGCGGCACCCAAGCATGGCCGGTCAGCCGCGCCATTTGGCGCTGCGCTAAATCCAACAGCGGCATCGCCGCACTCGCCTGTCGCCCCGGCGGATAGGTCGCGATAATCGCCGGGATCGCCGCCTCGCTCACCGGATCAAACGCAAATTCTTTCGGTTGATCCACGTGTTTTGCATCCATACTCATCGGTCAACCTCGCCAAACACAATATCGATCGACCCCAGAATCGCGATCGCATCAGCCAGCATATGGCCCTTCGTCATCATCTCAATGGCTTGCAAATGCGCAAAGCCCGTCGGGCGAATTTTGCATCGATACGGATGATTGCTGCCATCCGCGACCAAATAAACCCCAAACTCGCCCTTCGGGGCTTCCACCGCCGTATAGGTGGCACCCGCCGGCACGTGATACCCTTCGGTGTAGAGCTTGAAATGATGGATCATCGCCTCCATCGAGCGCTTCATCTCGGCGCGCTTGGGCGGTGTGAATTTAGGGTCCTGCACCTTGATCGGCCCTTCAGGCATTTTCTTCAGCGCTTGCCTGATGATTTTCCAACTCTGCCGCATCTCGTTGATGCGCACCAAATAGCGATCAAAACAATCGCCATGCTTACCAACCGGAATTTCGAAATCCACCTCGGCGTATTTGTCGTAAGGCCGCGCCCGTCGCAAATCCCACGCCACACCCGAAGCCCGCAAATTCGGCCCGGAAAATCCCATACCAAGCGCGTCCTGCGCTGAAATCACCCCGATATCGACCAAGCGTTGCCGGAAAATCCGGTTATCGTTCAACAGATTTTCCAAATCATCCAGGAATTTCGGAAATGTTTCGCTCCACGCCCAAATATCGTCAGCGAGGCCCACGGGCAAATCCTTCGCCACCCCGCCCGGCCGAAAATAATTGGCATGGAACCGCGCGCCAGACGCCGCCTCATGGAACGTGAGCAGCTTTTCGCGCTCCTCATAGCCCCACAAGCTCGGCGATTGCGCACCAATATCCAGCGCCAAATGCACAACAGTCAGCAAATGATTAAGCACCCGGCTGATCTCGGCAAACAACACCCGGATCCACTGCGCGCGGTCCGGCACCCGAACACCCAGCAAGGTCTCGGTTGCCAGCGCAAACGCATGCTCGCAACACATCGGCGAAACATAATCGAGCCGATCAAAATACGGCACGGCCTGCATATAGGATTTGAATTCAATCAGCTTTTCCGTGCCACGATGCAGCAAGCCGATATGCGGATCGGCCCGCTCCACCGTCTCGCCATCCATCTCAAGCACCAGACGCAACACGCCATGCGTCGCGGGGTGCTGCGGCCCCAAATTAATCGTGTGACGCTCGGCTTTCACCAGCCCCAACCCATCGCCCACAACATCACTCATGGCGCGCTCGCCTTCTCATCGCCCGGCAAGGTCGTCATTGCTTCCCATGGCGAGAGGAAGTCGAAATGGCGAAATTCCTGCGCCAGCACAACATGATCATAAACCACCCGCTGCTCATCCGCATCATAACGCAGCTCGACATGCCCGGTCAGCGGAAAATCCTTGCGCAGCGGATGCCCCTCAAACCCATAATCAGACATGATCCGCCGATGATCGGCCAACCCGTCAAACTGCACACCAAACAAATCCCAAACCTCGCGCTCCCACCAAGCCGCCCCTGGCCAAATCGCACTCACACTCGGCACTGGCTGGCTCTCATCGGTGGTGGTGATCACCCGTAACCGATCATTCCGGGTCAGCGACAAAAGCTGATACACCACATCAAACCGCTCGCCGCGCTGTGGCCAATCAACCCCGCACACATCCATACATTGCTGAAACGCAAAGCGCTCATCATCGCGCAGCGCCTGCATGACCAGCGCCAACGAAGCGCGCTCAACCTGCACAACCCGCTCCGCCCCCTGCCAGAACACCGAAACCACGCCAGGCAGTGCCGTTAAATCAGCGGCAAACCTATCAACCAGCGCCGCCTCCGCAACCGGCGCGCCCGCCGCGTCCTGCTGGTCCTGCTGGTCCTGCTCAGCCACGGGCAATCGTCCCGGTGCGGCGAATTTTTTTCTGCAATTGCAAAATCCCGTACACCAAAGCCTCCGCCGTCGGCGGGCAGCCCGGCACGTAAATATCAACCGGCACAATCCGGTCGCAGCCGCGCACCACCGAGTAGGAAAAATGATAATAGCCGCCGCCATTGGCGCAGCTACCCATCGAAATCACCCAGCGCGGCTCTGGCATCTGATCATAAACCCGCCGCAGCGCCGGCGCCATTTTGTTGGTCAGCGTCCCCGCCACAATCATCACATCGCTCTGCCGGGGCGAATTGCGCGGAATAATCCCAAACCGGTCCAAATCCCAGCGCGGCATATAGGCATGGATCATTTCCACCGCACAGCACGCAAGGCCAAACGTCATTGGCCACAAGCTGCCGGTGCGCGCCCAATTCACCATCTTGTCCAAATTCGCGACAACAAACCCCTTGCCGGCAATCTCACCCGTGATCCCACGGATCACCGCATCCTGCTCAGCCCCCGGCGCCAGTAAACCTTGGTTCCAGGCAATTTCCGCATTCTGCATTTTTGTCACCGCCTCTGATCCCGCCATTGCCGCGCGCACCCCTCAAGCCCAATCGAGGGCCCCCTTACGCCACTCATAGATAAACCCAACCGTCAGCAGCGCCAGAAACCCGATCATCGACCAGAAACCAAGCATGCCAATCCGCCCCAAACTGACCGCCCAGGGAAACAAAAACGTAATCTCAACATCGAAAATGATGAACAAAATCGCCACCAGATAATAGCGCACATCAAACCGCCGGCGCGCATCATCAAAGGCAGGAAAGCCGCACTCATAGGCGCTCAATTTATCGGCATAAGGATGCTGCTTCGCGGCCAAGAGCGAGCCGAACACAAACGCCACGCCAATCAGCGCCGCCAGCCCCAAAAATACCAAAATCGGGAAGTAATGCGATAAAACCGGTTGCATCGGACTTCATCCTTTCCAAACACGGGTCGTCTCAGGCCAAGCGCCCCAGGCATCATCCGTAACGTAATCACATCAAACTTATGCGATCAACCGTCAATTCGTGCTTCTTGGAATTTGTGCAACACCAAGCTCGCGTCAAGCTTAATGAAAGCATCCCCCTCACCGCATCTTTCTCTCTCTGCGGCGCCACCGCCATGACCCTGAACAGATCACCCATCCCAGAGAGCCAACATCGTGATCCGATGGCGCGAGTGACGGGGCTCGAACCCGCGACCTCCGGCGTGACAGGCCGGCGCTCTAACCAACTGAGCTACACCCGCGCAATATCGAAGCGCGATGGACAGGCTAGTATCCCGCCCCCCAAGCCCCGTCAAGCAGGGCCAAACCGGGAAAAGCGGATCGTGATCGCGAAAGCAGAATGGGCGGTGACGGTTTCGAACCGCCGACCCTCTCGGTGTAAACGAGACGCTCTACCGCTGAGCTAACCGCCCCTCAACACCGCGACATCCGAAGAGATCAGATCAGCCGATCCAACCCGTTCGGATGAAAACGCGCCGCGTGCTTAGAGCATTTTCCGTTCGCCTAGGCTCACCGACAATGCTCTAGCTCATTGTTTTGGCGAGCAACTTTATCCGATCAGAAGAGTCGATCTGGTCGGATGTTGCTCTAGTTCACCGCGTCCTTCAAGCTCTTGCCCGGCTTAAACCGAACCGAGCTCGACTCGGCGATCTTGATTGTCTCGCCGGTGCGCGGGTTGCGCCCCGTGCCAGCCTTGCGCGTCGCGGTCACGAAGGTGCCAAAGCCAACCAGCCGCACTTCCTGCTTCGCCTTCAGCGCGCCTTCGATCGCCGCGAATACCGCGTCGACGACTTCCGTCGCCTTCGCCTTGGTCAAATCCGAAGCTTCCGCCACTTCGGCCACGAGGTCCATTTTATTCACAGGGCTGTCTCCCAATAATTGCGAAGCCGCGAGCCAACCCCAACCGCATCAGGCGATCCGAATCGAGCCCCGGCAACCGCCGCACACTAGAGGCCCCGATTTCCTCTCGTCAACGCAACCGCGCCAATTTCTGCCCCGCTCGCACGCCAAATCGCCCAAATCGCCTCAAAAAATAAGGCTCTGACGGTGTCGCCACCGCCAGAGCCCCATCCAAAGCCCACATTCAAGCGTCCGTGCGCCCGGTCAGTGCGGCAACACCGGCACCTCAGCCGTCACCACCCGCGCCGGCACATCATCCGCCGGCTCTTCCCAGGCAATCGGCTCCGGCTCGCGCACCAAGGCGCGGGCAATCACCTGATCGACATTGGCCACCGGAATAATCTCCAGCCCGGCTTTCACATTATCGGGAATTTCCGCCAGATCCTTCTCATTGTCCTTGGGGATCAGCACGGTGCGAATCCCCGCCCGCAACGCCGCCAGCAGCTTCTCCTTCAACCCGCCAATCGGCAGCACCCGCCCGCGCAGCGTAATCTCACCGGTCATCGCAATATCGCGCCGCACCGGTATCCCCGAGAGCACCGAGACGATTGACGTCGCCATCGCAATCCCCGCCGACGGGCCATCCTTCGGCGTCGCCCCTTCGGGCACATGCACATGGATATCGCGCTTCTCGAACAAGGTCGGCTTGATGCCGAACTGGATCGCGCGCGACCGCACATAGGACAATGCCGCCGCCACACTCTCCTGCATCACATCACCGAGCTTGCCAGTATGCTTGATCGTGCCCTTGCCCGGCAGCAACACGCTCTCAATGGTCAGGATTTCCCCGCCCACTTCGGTCCAAGCCAGACCCGTCACCACACCCACCATGTCCTCGGCCTCGGTCTCACCGAAGCGGAAGCGCGGCACGCCGGCAAATTTCTCCAGATTCTTCACCGTCACCGCAACTTTGGCGACTTTTTTGGTGACAATCTCCTTCACCGCCTTGCGCGCCAAATTCGCCAGCTCGCGCTCCAAATTGCGCACCCCGGCCTCACGCGTATAGGTGCGCACCAGCTCGCGCAGCGCCTCGTCGGACACGGTCCACTCGCCCGGCTTCAGCCCATGCGCTTCGGCCTGCTTGCGCATCAAATGCCGCTTGGAAATTTCAATCTTCTCATCCTCGGTATAGCCAGGAATCCGAATGATCTCCATGCGATCCAGCAAAGGCTGCGGCATGTTCAGGCTGTTCGCGGTGGTCACGAACATCACATCCGACAAATCATAATCCACTTCGAGATAATGATCATTGAAGCTGCTATTCTGCTCCGGATCGAGCACCTCCAGCAGCGCCGAGGTTGGATCACCGCGCCAATCGGCCCCCAATTTGTCGATTTCATCGAGCAAAAACAGCGGATTAGAGGTTTTCGCCTTCTTCATCCCCTGGATCACCTTGCCCGGCATCGAGCCGATATAGGTCCGCCGATGACCCCTGATCTCGGCCTCATCGCGCACCCCGCCCAGTGACATCCGCACGAAATTCCGCCCGGTCGCCTTCGCGATCGACTTGCCCAGCGAGGTCTTGCCGACACCCGGCGGCCCGACCAGACATAAAATCGGCCCGCGCAGTTTCGGGCTGCGCGCCTGCACCGCCAAATACTCGGTGATCCGCTCTTTCACCTTGTCCAGCGCAAAATGATCAGCATTCAGCACCGCCTCGGCGGCAATCACATCATTCTTGATTTTGCTACGTTTTTTCCAGGGAATCCCCAGCAGCCAATCCAGATAATTGCGCACCACCGTCGCTTCGGCACTCATCGGGCTCATGGTCTTGAGCTTTTTCAGCTCCGCCACCGCCTTATCGCGCGCTTCCTTGCTCAGCTTGGTGGATTTTATCTTCTCCTCAAGCTCAGCGTTCTCATCACGCCCATCCTCACCCTCGCCAAGCTCTTTCTGGATCGCTTTGAGCTGCTCGTTCAAATAATATTCGCGCTGGGTCTTCTCCATCTGCCGCTTGACCCGGCTGCGGATTCGCTTTTCCACCTGCAGCACGCCGATTTCCGATTCCATATGGGCGAAAACCCGCTCCAACCGCTCTGCGACCGAAACCAGCCCGAGCAATTCCTGCTTATCAGCGATTTTCAGCCCCAAATGGCTCGCCACCGTATCGGCCAGCTTCGAGGGATCATCGATCTGATTGACCGACACCAGCACTTCCGGCGCGATTTTCTTGTTCAGCTTGATATATTGCTCAAACTGCCCGACCACGCTGCGCGCCAGCCCCTCCAGCTCGTCAGCCTCCAAGCCGCCATCTTGCATCGGCTCGGCAAATGCCTCGAAATGGCTATCGACTTCCTTGAAGCCGGTCAGCCGCGCCCGCTGCACGCCCTCGACCAGCACTTTCACCGTGCCATCGGGCAGCTTCAATAATTGCAGAACCGTCGAAATCGTGCCGACATCATAAATATCGGCGCTCGACGGATCATCCTGCTGGGCATTTTTCTGCGCGACCAGCAAAACCTGCTTGTCTTCCTTCATCACCCCTTCCAGGGCCCGCACCGATTTTTCCCGCCCGACAAAGAGCGGCACAATCATATGCGGAAACACCACGATATCGCGCAGCGGCAGCACCGGGAACGAATCGCCCGATGGCGGTGCCACGATTTTGGACTTCGACTTACGCGTGGGTTCAGACATTATTTTACCTTTCCAGAGCGATACGCCCCGCCCGATTTCGGCACGGCACGCAGTGCCGGACAACCGGCCACGATCGCGATATGGGATCGATCCACGGTCCTGGCAACGCCCCGCCCCAAGCTGCGCGCGATGGATGTCAGCAATGCGCGGCCAGGGCTACGGCTACCGATAGGGCTAAAGCTCGGGCTGGGGCTACGACCCCGCGCCAGCCCGTTCTTTGCCGTAGAGAAATAGCGGCGACCCGCGGCCTTCGGCGATCTCACCATTGATCACCACCTCCTCAACCCCATCGAGCCCCGGCAGATCGAACATTGTATTGATCAAAATCTGCTCCATGATCGAGCGCAAGCCACGCGCCCCGGTCTTGCGCTGAATTGCCCGCGCGGACACCACTTTCAGCGCATCCTCGGTGAAGTTGAGTTTTACCCCCTCCATCTCGAACAGCCGCGCATATTGCTTGACCAAAGCATTTTTCGGCTTGGTCAAAATCTCGATCAGCGCAGCCTCATCCAAATCATCTAGCGTCGCCACCACCGGCAAACGGCCAATAAATTCCGGGATCAACCCGAATTTCAGCAAATCCTCCGGCTCCACCGCGCGCAACACCTCGCCCGTCCGGCGCTCTTCGGCACTACGCACTTCCGCGCCAAATCCCATGCCTGAGCCTTTGCCGCGCTGGGTGATAATGCGCTCCAGCCCCGAAAACGCCCCGCCACAAATAAACAGGATATTGGTGGTATCGACCTGCAAAAATTCCTGCTGCGGATGCTTGCGCCCGCCCTGCGGCGGCACCGAAGCGACCGTGCCTTCCATAATTTTCAGCAAGGCCTGCTGCACGCCCTCGCCCGACACATCCCGCGTGATCGAGGGATTATCCGATTTACGTGAAATCTTGTCCACCTCGTCGATATACACAATCCCGCGCTGCGCCCGCTCGACATTATAATCTGCCGCCTGCAGCAATTTCAGGATAATATTCTCGACATCCTCACCAACATACCCCGCCTCGGTCAGCGTCGTCGCATCCGCCATGGTGAACGGCACATCGATGATCCGCGCCAAGGTCTGCGCGAGCAAGGTCTTGCCCGACCCGGTCGGCCCGAGCAGCAAAATATTCGACTTCGCGATCTCGATATCGTTATTCTTCTGCGCATGGGCGAGGCGCTTATAGTGATTATGCACCGCAACGCTCAGCACCTTCTTCGCCTGCGCCTGGCCGATCACATAATCATCCAGAACCTTGCAAATCTCGCGCGGCGTCGGCACGCCATCGCGCGACTTCACCAGATGCGTCCGGTGCTCCTCGCGGATGATATCCATGCATAACTCAACGCATTCATCGCAAATGAACACGGTCGGCCCGGCAATGAGCTTGCGCACCTCGTGCTGCGACTTGCCGCAGAACGAGCAATATAAGGTATTCTTCGACTCTCCGGACTTACTGCTCATACAAGCTCCCGCGGCGCACCCCCCATCGGGCGCGCCATATCACTTTGCCAAACCTAGACCCGGGTGCAAAATCGCACAAGCACCGATTATCAATCCCGCCTAAACCTCAGGTTCTCTCGCCTTCGGCTACGCTACAGGTTCTTTCGCCTTCGGCTCGGGTGCCGAAGCCGGATTGCGCAAGACCACCTCATCGACAATGCCGAAACTCTGCGCTTCCGCCGCCGACATGAACCGGTCGCGCTCCAACGCCGTCTCAATCGTTTCCAAGGTCTGCCCGGTATGCGCCACATAAATATCGTTCAACCGGCGCCGCAGCGTGAGGATTTCCCGCGCCTGAATTTCGATATCAGCCGCCTGACCCTGCGCCCCGCCCGAAGGCTGATGCACCATGATCCGTGCATTCGGCAGCGCGAATCGCTTGCCCTTCTCGCCGGCGGCCAGCAGCAAGCTGCCCATCGACGCCGCTTGGCCGATACACACGGTCGAAACCGGGCTGCGGATATATTGCATCGTGTCGTAAATCGCGAGACCCGCCGACACCACACCGCCCGGACTATTGATATAAAACGCAATATCCTTGGTCGGATTCTCGCTCTCCAAGAACAGCAATTGCGCCGCAATCAACGAACCGACCTGATCATAAACCGGCCCGGTCAAAAAAATAATCCGCTCCTTCAACAGGCGCGAATAAATATCATAAGAGCGCTCGCCCCGCGCGGTCTGCTCGACCACCATCGGCACCAGGTTGTTCATATAGATATCGACCGGATCCCGATCCATCATCGTCATTCCTTTTGCTCAGCCCGACCACCCGACCATCCCCGCATCAGCAAGGCTCAGACTGTCGGCGCCACCCTTAACTTAGCGATGGCGCCGCCCACGTCCAGCCCCCCATCGATCAGGGCATCACTCTTCGGGCTCGTCCATCAACTCATCGAGCGTCACCGGCTTCTCGCTCACCTGCGCCTTACCGATAATGTGATCGACCACCTTATCCTCGAAAATCGGCCCGCGCAGCCGGTCCAATGCCCGTGGGTTCTTTTGATAGAACTCCATGATCATCTTTTCCTGACCCGGAAAACGCTGCAACTCCGCCATCATCGCCCGGCGCAAATCCGCCTCGACCACTTCAATTTTGTGCGCCCGGCCAATCTCCGCGACCAACAAGCCCAGCCGCACGCGCCGATCGGCAATCGCCCGATATTCCGCCCGCAGCGTCGCCTCGTCCTTCGCCGCATCCTCGGCATCAAGCCGCCCGGCTTGCCGCTCCATCTCCACCTGCCGCCAAATCTCGGCGAACTCCGCCTCCACCAGCGAGTCGGGGGCGGTAAAGGCCGCCTGCTCGGAAAGCTGATCGAGCAACGCCCGCTTCAACTTCAACCGGCTGGCACCGGCACGCACCTGCTCCAACCGGCTGCGGAAAAACGCCCGCAAATCATCCAGCGTTTCAAAGCCAAGCTGCTCGGCGAATTTATCATCCAGCACCGCCGGCACTTTGCGCTTCAGCGCCTTGGCGGTGATGTCAAACGTCGCCTCTTGGCCGGCCAGCTCGGCGGCCTGATACTCCGCCGGGAAGGTCACGGTAATCACCTTCTGCTCACCCGGCGCCATGCCGAGCATCTGCTCGGCAAAGCCCGGAATAAAGCCGGACCCACCCATCTCGATATCCGCATCCTGCCCAGCGCCGCCCTCGAACGGCACGCCATCGCGCTTGCCCAGAAAATCGACGGTGAGAATTTCCCCGGTCGCCACCGGGCGAACCTCGTCGATCACCTCGGTGGTCGAACGCGACTGCGCGAATTTTTCCAACTCCGCCGCCACATCCTCATCGCTCACCGGGCAAACCGGCCGCTCCAGCGCCAAGGCCGCCAAATCCGGCACGCTCACCTCGGGCAGAATTTCCATCTCGATGGTGAATTCCAAATCGCCCTCATCGCCCCTTCTGACCAAATCCACCTTGGGTGACAAAGCCGGCCGCAAATTGCGCTCCGCCAGCATCGCATCGGTCGCCTCATTCACCGAGGCTTCGAGCACTTCCGCATTCACCGCCTCACCATAGCGCTTGCGCAGCAACGATTGCGGCACCTTGCCGGGCCGAAAGCCCGGCATTTGCATGGTCTTGCTCAGTTCAGCGAATCGCTTATCGCGCCGCGCGCCCATCTCTTCCTGGGGGATCACCACGGTAAAGCCGCGCTTCAGCCCTTCACTCAGGGTCTCGGTAACCTGCATCGTCAAGGAAATCCTTATTTTAACACACCAAAAACAGCCCCATGCCGCGCCTGCGGGCGGAGGGACTTGAACCCCCACGGCTTGCGCCACCAGAACCTAAATCTGGCGTGTCTGCCAATTTCACCACGCCCGCCCAGGCGCCAGGATCGCTAAACCCCACCCCCATTAGCGTGCAACATCGAACGAAGCGCGGGACTAGCGCGGATCGCGCCCCCCGACAAGGGAGCCGATCCGCCGGTTTCTAGAACCGATAGCGCAACCCAGCCGTGACCATACGCTGCGCGCCATCGGATTTGGCAAAAGTGCTGGCCAATCCAAGCGTCACCGCCATGCGCCCCGCCACCACTGTCGAGACCCCCAACGAGGCTACACCCCAGGCCTTGGCCGGGTTGGTATAATTGGTGGTCAAACCCACCAGCGGTTCATCGGTGAACACGCTGGAGAACCCACCATTCGAGCCATCCAGCTCCGCCTCACCCAAAATCGAGGCGTGCGGCTGCAACACCAGCCCGCCCAGCGAGACCGTGGTGCTCGCGGCAAACCCGGCACTGCCAATCGTGCGCGTCAGCGATTGCTTCTGCACCGCCATGGTCAACACCGGATCACCCTGCTCGGTATAGGCATTCACATTGGCCTCGGTGTAATCCACACCCACCACCGGCCCGATCGCCATGGCGCCAAAATGCTTCACCAGCCCCGCCTGCGCAACAAAGCTAAACGTATGGCCGGTTGGCTTCGCCGTGATCGGCCCCAACACGCCCGGACGACTCAGTTGGGTGAAATTATCAATGCCGTAATCGGCCTGGGTGTTCAAAAAGAAATGCCGCGTATTGAACAGCGCATAAGCCGCCAACTGATAGGCATTGGCCTTCACCGTCGCCCCGCCGGTGACATCGGCGGTCTCATTCGCATACCCCACCGCGCCACCAACCGCCGCGTGCGGTGTGAACCGATAATCCGCCCCTGCCGCCACCGTGCCGATCTGGTCATGAAAGCCAAGGCTGGTCGGCTCATCATTCCGATACCCGGCCTGATAATTCCCGGTCACAAACACCGATAAACGATGCCCCGGCATCGGCGCCGCACCCATCGGCCCGACATCGCCTGCCGCCGCATCGGCCAGAATCGGCCCGCCCGGCAAATTCACCGACAGCCCGGACGCCCCGCCGCGCAACGCGTCCATCCGCGCCGAAATCGTATCCGAGAACGCCGTCGCCCCCCGGTTCAACAATTCCGCCGGCACCGCCAGGCCCTGAAACCCTTGCAACGCGCTCGCCGAATATTGCGCGATCAGGAAATGGGTGCGCGTGGTCGGATGCACATGACCCCAATATAAATACTGATTCTGCACCGAGAGCGGTTGCCCCAGACAATTCGCGCTCAACCGGCACGCCTGGGTGATGTTGGTGTATCCATACGCTGCCGGATTGGCCACCACTTCGCTGAATAATTGCGTCTGATTAATCAGAATAATATTCAACCCGGCCTGATTATGCAGCGTCGCAATCGCACCGGTCAGCGCCTGATCATGCGCCGCTGAAATCAAATTCGCACCATAGGCTTGCACCGGATTGGTGTTAAACAGCGGCGTCGCCCCCAATGGCGGCAAGGTCTGCACAATGAAGGTCCGCCCGCCTAACGACGAAAGTTCCTCAATCCCCTGCACCGTCTGCGTCACCGCCGTGGTGACCGCGCTGGTGATAATCTGCGTCGCGGCACCCGGATCAGCCTGAACCTCACCCGCCGCGATGAAATAATTATTCGCGCCAACCCAAATTCCCACCACATCGCCCGCGCCAAAATGCCCGCCCGATGCCGCAAAACTCTGAATTTCACCCAGGAAACTCGGCAACGGTGCCGGAAAACCCTCCGTATTCGAGATGTTATTATAAGTGGTGCCGCCAATCACCAGCGGCCCGGTAAACGCCCCGCCCACACCATAATCATTCGAGGGCTGGAACCCCAACCCGGTCAATTGCGGCAAATATTGCGCCCAAACCGGCCCGTTCGAAAATTCATGCTGGTAATAAGGCGGGCTCGGCGGATACGGAATCCCGGTCAGGCGCGGAATATTGCCGTTATCGACCAAACTATCGCCAAACGCATAAAAACTGCCGCCGCTGCCGCCCGCTCGCGCCATCGGCGCGAACCCGGCCATCATCGCGGTCACCGCCGCACCACACAGCAAATTCCGCAGAATCGCATTCTTTTGTAACCGCATGATATCCTCCCCGTTTCGGCTTGATAACCGAATAGCAAAGAGGCTTACCAAAACGTCACCCCCCGGTCAATCGAGCGGATCGGCAAAAAAACAAGGCTTTCAATCACATTTTAGATCAATATTGGCTTAGCTCGAATTGATAAATTCGAGCTAAGCCAATGAAATTGATTGGCAAACAAAGACTGGAGCGTGATGGATCATCAACCATCAGGCTCCAGAATATATGGCTGCGCAAAACCGTTAAGCCGATGGCAATTTCTCGTCATCCAGCACGGTGATCAGCGCCGCCCGCAGCAGCGCTAATTTGCGCTCACTCGCCACTTTCAGCCCAAACACATCTTTCACGTAAAACACATCGACCGCGCGCACCCCATAAGTGGTCACATGCGCTGATGCGATTTGCAGCCCCTGCCCGGTGATCGCCGCCGTCACATCATGCAGCAAACCGGGCCGATCGCGCCCGTTAATCTCGATCACCGTATGCCGGTTCGACGCTTGGTTATCGATCACCACCCGCGGCGGCACATGAATCGCACGCATCCGCGACCCCATAATCCCACGCGATGATTTGCTAATCTCCGCCGCCAGCCGCAGCCGTCCTGACAGCGCCTGCTCGATCAACGCCGAAACCTTCGCCAGCCGGTGCGGCTCATCGAGCGACCCGCCGGAGGCGTCCTGGATCCAAAACGTATCCAGCGCCATGCCGTTATTCAGCGTGTGAATCCGCGCATCCACAATCGAGGCGCCAGCCAGCGCCAACGCCCCGGCAATCCGGCTGAACAATCCCGAATGGTCGGCAGTATACACCGTCACCTCGGTCACCCCGCGCGCGGGCGAGGGCTCTGCCGCCACCACCAGCTTCATCTCGCGCGCCCGCGCCTCGCGGATCAAGCGCGCATGCCGCTCGATGCTTTCCGGATCAAACCCCAGCCAATAGCCCGGATAAAATAAATCCAGAAAATAAGCCCGGTCCGCCTCGGTCCAATCGGCCAGCAATTCCGCAACCACATCCTTCACCCGGGCAATGCGCGCATCGCGCTCGGTGGTCGCCAACCCGCCTTCCAACACTTCGCTGACCCGCGCATAAATTTCGCGCAGCAACGTCGCCTTCCAGCCATTCCACACTTTCGGCGAGACGGCGCGAATATCCGCCACCGTCAAAATCAGCAGCAACCGCAAACGCTCGGGCGACTGCACCAGATCCGCCACGTCCAAAATCGTCTTTGGATCATCAATATCGCGCGAGAATGCCGTCTGGCTCAGCAGCAAATGATGCAGCACCAGCCAGGACACCATCTCGGTCTCCTCCGGGCTCAGCCCCAAAGCCGGGCACACGCTCAGCGCCAGCTCAGCCCCCAGCTCCGAATGATCGCCGCCCCGGCCCTTGGCGATGTCATGCAGCAGCATCGCCATATACAAAGCCCGGCGCGACTGCACATGCTTGGCAATCCCGCTCGCCACCGGCGCAATTTCGCTCAACTCCCCGCGCTCGATCATATTGAGCACATTCACCGCCTGGATCGTATGCACATCGACGGTGAACACATGATAACTATCAAACTGCATCTGCCCGACAATGCGCCGCCAATCCGGCAAATACCGCCCCAGCGCGCCGGTTTCATTCAAAATCGTCAGCCACCGCGCGCCATTCATCGAGGGCGCCGCCGCCCCGCATAACAAATCCAAAAACAAGGAAGCCGCCTTCGGATCATGCCGCAAATCCGCCGTCTGGCGCGCCCCGCGAATCATCGCGCGCAGCGCCAGCGGGTGCAAAACCAACCCACGATCACGCGCCATCAGCAAAATCCGAAATAATTGCAGCGGCTCCGCCGTCGGCTCGCGCCCCGGTGCAAATAAAATTTTGCCATCCGCCAGCACAAACCCGGCATCCGCCAGCGCCGCATCCGTCGCCGCCGCCACCGCCGGCGGCCCCAGCGCCACCCGCACCAACGCCGGCTCCAGCACCGCCGTCACCCGCGCCACTTCCCGCACCACCAGAAAATAATGGCGCATGAACCGTTCCACGCCGTCCTGCCGCCCATGGCGCGTATAGCCCATCCGTGCGCCAATCACCGGCTGAAGGTCGAACGTCAACCGCTCCTCCGCCCGGCCCGCGACGTAATGCAAATGAAACCGCACGGTCCATAAATAATCCCACGCCCGCTTGCAGGCCCGCGCCTCCGCCTCGGTCAAAATCCCGCCACCCGGCGCCGCAGGCCCGACCAGCTCCGTCATCGCGAACGTGCCAAACACATAGCGCGACAGCCAATACAGCGTCTGCAAATCGCGCAGCCCGCCCCGTCCTTCTTTGATATTCGGCTCCACCATGAACGGCGAATCGCCAAACCGCGCATGGCGCACCGCCCGCTCATTCTGCTTGGCGGTAATATACCCCGCCGGGCTCTCCGCCGCACAATCAGCCCGAAACGCCGCCTGAAAATGCGCAAATAAACTCCGATCCCCGGTGATGCAGCGCGCATCAAGCAGCGAGGTGCGCACCGTCGCGTCCAGCCGCGCCTCCGCCAAGCAATCCGCCGTGGAGCGCGTCGCGTGCCCGACCTTCAGCCCCAAATCCCATAAAAAATACAGCATGAACTCAACACTGCTGAGCACCGCCGCCGAGGGTTCATGTTCCGTCAAAAACAATAAATCAATGTCCGAAAATGGCGCCAGCGTCGCTCGGCCAAACCCGCCGGTCGCCGCCATCGCCATCCGGTCGCCATGATCCAGCCCCTGCACCGCCGCCGTATAGCCGCACAGCCCGGTCAAAAACTCATCCATCAGCCCCGAATGCAGCCGCGCCGCCGCCAACCCCCCCACATCGCCCGCCTCAAAACGCAGCCGCACATGGGTTTGCAGCTTCATCAATTGCCGGCGAAACGCCTCAATCGCCACCTCGCGCTCAGGCACGCCATCCGCCAAAATCTGCGCCAGCGCGCTGGCGATCGCTGGGCGCGGCCCCGCCTGCGCCACCGGATCATCCTGCGGACCATTCGAAGCCTGATCGGGAGCGGAACTATAAATGGGCATATCCTGCATGATCTTACTCATCTACCGCGTCTATCGGCGGATCGCCAAGAAACTTTCGCCGCAAGGCATAAATTGTCTCCAAAGCCGCACGCGGGCTGAGCCGATCCGGATCAATCTCCTGCAACGCCGCCAAAAATTCCGCATACTGCGCCGCCATCCCCGCATCCCCAACCACATCCCCACCCGCATCCCCGCCCACATCCCCGCCCACATCCCTCCTGGCCGCAAACAGCGGCAACGCCGCCTCGCCCCGCTCCGCCGCCCGGAGCAATGTTTCCGCCCGGCGCACCACCAACGGCGGCACACCGGCCAATTTCGCCACATGCACGCCCCAACTCCGCCCGGCGGCACCCGCGATCACCTCATGCATGAACACCACATCGCCCCGCCACTCCTTCACCCGCATGGTCCCCAACGCCGCACGCGGCAGCGTTTCCACCAAGGGCACCAAATCATGGAAATGCGTCGCAAAAATGGCTCGGCAGCGTATCGTCCCATGCAACGCCTCCAGCACCGCCTGCGCGATCGCCAGCCCATCGCGCGTGCCGGTCCCGCGCCCGATCTCATCAATGATCACAAAACTCCGTGGCCCCGCCTGATTCAAAATCGCCGCCGTCTCAATCATCTCCACCATGAAGGTCGAGCGTCCCGCCGCCAGATCATCCGCCGCCCCCACCCGCGAAAATAACCGATCCGCCAGCCCAATCCGGGCGCGCTCCGCGGGCACCGGCAACCCGGCCTGGGCCAGCACCAGCATCAGCGCATTTTGCCGCAAAAACGTCGATTTCCCCGCCATATTCGGCCCGGTGAGCAATAATAACCGCCGCTCCGGCCCCAAATCGCTGTCATTGGCGATGAAACGCTGCCCCACCCCCAACGCCGCCTCCACCACCGGATGCCGCCCGCCAATAATTTGAAACTGCGCATCGGCACTCAATTCCGGCGCGCACCAGCGCCCGGAACTCGCCAAATCCGCCGCCGATTGCGCCGCATCCAGCACCGCCAACGCGGCGGCCAACCCCTCCAGCGCGCGCACCTCGGCCAATACCCGTCGGCGCAGCACCGCCAGCACCATTGCCTCACTCCGCACCGCCCGCTCGCTCGCCTCGGCAATCCGCTGATCCAACGCCGCAACATCCGGATGCGAAAACCGCGCCGCCGCCGCCAACCCCTGGCGCAGCAACAACTCAGGAAACGCCCGCAACCCCTCCACCGACGCGGCGGGCACCTCGATCACATAGCCCAATTGCGCGTGATGCCGGATTTTCAAACTCGCCACGCCATAGCGCCGCGCCAACTCGGTCTGCAGCGCCGCAATCACCTGGCGCGCATCATCGCGCAAGGCGCGCTCGCCATCCAACTCACCATCATAACCCGGCGCAATCGCGGGCGCATCGCCCGCACGCACCGGCGGGCTCGCCACCAGCGCCCGGGTCAAATCATCCATCAACCCCAGCGGCGGATCCGGCCAAGCCAGCCCCGGCAAGGCCGCCCCCTCCAGAATCGCCTGCACCTGCGCGCCCACCGAAAGCGCATCGCGCACCAGCCCCAAATCCCGGGGCGAGACCGGCCGAATCGCATCTCCGGCCAAGCGCAGCCGGGTCAGCGCCCGCGCCAAATCCGCCGCCCCCCGCAGCGCCGCCCGCAAGGCCGATAAACGCCCTGGCATCGCCACCAAGCCCAACCAAAGCCCCTGACGCGCGCGCAACAGCGCCAAATCATCCAGCGGTGCGGCAATCCACTGCGCGAGGCAGCGCGCCCCCGCCGCACTCACCGTCCGGCGCACCGCGCCGAACAAACTCCCCGCCTCCTGACCATGTCGATCACGCAACAAATCCAAACTCGCCCGCGTCGCCGCATCCATCGCGAGCAACCCCGCCTCGCTCACCCGCACCGGCGGCGCCAAATTGCCCAATCCGCCCTGTCCTAGTCCCTGCCCACCGCCCTGGCTGCGCTGCACATGGCGCAGCGCCAGCGCCGCCGCGATCACCTCCTCATCGCTGAACGCCCCAAACGCCTCGATCGAGGCCACGGCGAACCCATCGGCCAGCACCCCGCGCGCCCGCGCCAGCGTCAGCGCCGCATCCGCGCTTGATCGTTTCGCTTCATACGCCCCGAGCGCTAACGCCGGATCAGCCAGAATCTCCGCCGGATCAAGCCGCGCCAGCAACGCCGCCAAATCACCGAGCCCCACCGACTCGGTTTCGAACCGCCCGGTCGAGGCATCGATCCAGGCTACGCCACAATGCGCACCCGCCTGATCCGAGACAATCGCCACCAACAGCCGCGTCTGCCCGGCATCGAGCAGCGCCTCCTCGGTCAGCGTCCCCGGCGTGATCAAACGCACCACCGCCCGGTCGATCAACGATTTACCACCCCGCGCCCCAGCCCGCGCCCCAGCCCGCGCCTTAGCCTCTGCAGGCGCCTCCATCTGCTCGGCAATCGCCACGGCAAAGCCGCGCCGCACCAGCCGCGCCAAATACACATCGCGCTGCCCCACCGGCACCCCGCACATGCGAATAGGCTGGCCCTGATGGCTCCCGCGCGCGGTCAGCGCAATATCTAACGCCCCCGCCGCAATCTCGGCATCCTCAAAAAACAGCTCGTAAAAATCGCCCATCCGGAAAAAAATCAACGCGTCCGGATAGTCCGCCTTGGCGCGAAACCATTGCGCCATCGCCGGCGTCGCCCCTGCACTCTGCGCCTCATCCATCGCGCTACCCTATCATTGCCCAAGCCCTGAAACCAAGGCACAAGCGCACCACCATGATCAGCCTGCCGCGCACCCGTCATCTCGCTCCCGTGCTGATCCTCACTTTGCTGCCGCTGATCGCCGATGCACCGCTGGTGCTCGGCCTGCTCCACGCCAATCCGCTGATCTATGCCTCATGGCTCACCACCGGTGATATCCCAGGCCCGGTGCAGGGCAGCCCCGGCTGGTATGATCCCACCATCGGCCAAATCACCCAGCCGCTCGGCAGGCTCAGCGCCCATGATTGGCTGCACGGCATCATCCCCTGGTGGAACCCGGATTCCGGCCTCGGCATGCCGCTGGCCGCCGAAATGCAGCCGCTCGCTTTCTTCTTGCCCTTCGTGCTGCTGCTGCATTTCTGGAATGGCTGGCTCGCCCTGAAGCTGATCCTCGAAATGCTCTGCGGCCTGTTCACCTACGCTTTGCTGATCGAACTGCGCACCACCCGCACCGCCGCCCTGATCAGCGGCGCGATCTACGCGCTCAACGCCGCCTTCTTCATGGTGCCCCATGCCATCGGCCCGCTGCCCTTCGCCCCCTTGCTGCTGCTCGGCATCGAACGCGCCGCCCGCGCCAGCCGCGATGGAAGCCCCTTGGGCTGGGGCCTGATCCCGCTCGCCCTCGCCTATCTGCTCTATGGCGGCTATCCCGAAACCGCCTATATCGCGGGCCTGCTCGGCGCGGTCTGGACCCTGCGCCATGTCGTGCTGACCGGCCCCGCACGCTGGCGCTTCGCGGGCAAAATCCTGCTCGGTGGCGGCATCGGCCTTGCTGTATCGCTGCCGCTGATCGTGCCGTTTCTGCTCTATGTCAGCCAATCGGTGCTCGCCCAACATGGTGGGGTCTATCGCCATCTCTGGCTGCCCTTCCCCTCAGCGCCGCTTTCGCTGCTGCCCTTTGTCTATGGCCCGATCTGGAGTTTTGCCGCCAACCCCCCGGCCTTATCCCTCGCCCTCACCCTTGCCCTCAACCAAATCGGCGGCTGGATCGGCGCACTCACCGCCACACTCGGCCTCGCCGCCCTCGCCTTCCGCCATCCCCAGCGCGGCCTGGCACTCTTGCTATTCGGCTTCATCGCGGTCTGGGAAATCCGCATCTGGGGCAATCCTTGGGTCACCCATCTGATCAATTTCATCCCCGCCATCGCCGAAACTGATGCACCGCGTTTCGCCCCACCCACCCTGATCCTCGCCGCCGCCATCATGGCCGGCCTCGCCATCAATGCCTGGCAAACCCAAGCCCCACTTACCCGCACATCCCGCCGCACCTTCATCACCGCCGTTGGCCTCATTATCGCACTCCCGCTGCTCGCCACCCTGCCCGATCTGCGCGCCTGGTTCATCGCTAATCCCACGCTCCTGCCGCAAGCCGCCCTGGCCAGCGCCGCGGAAATCCTGCTCGCCGGCCTCGCCATGCTGCTCCTCGCGCAATCGCCAACCCGCACCAAACGCACCCTGCTCGCCCTGCTGGTGATGATCGATCTGCTCGGCACCCGCACGCTCGAACAGCTCGGCGCCGTGCGCGGCACCCATATCGTGCTGGGCGGCGTGCATTATTTGCAAGCCCATCTGAACCAACCGAACGCAATCGGGCAGCGCTTCTATACGCTGCAACCGTTCGAGCCGAACTACGCCGCCGCGTTCGGCCTCGCCTCGATCAATAACAATGCCCTGCCGGTCGCCCGAACCTGGAACCATTATCTGCACGCCAAGCTTGACCCTTATGCCAGCGTCATCCAGTTCGATGGCTCACTCCCACGCACCCAAAACACCACCTTCAACGCCCATCATATCAACGCGCTGCAACGCCGTTTGCTCGCCCGCAACCTCGCCCAATTACAATCGGGCATTCTGATCCGCCCCCATAAATACATCACCCCGCCCGATCAGGCCGCCGAGCTGCGCCGCCACCTCCAAGCCTATGAGGCCATCGGTGTGCGCTATATCCTCACCAAACCGACCCAAAACCCCTTCATCACCCCCCTGCCACCTGCCCCCACCACGCGCATCGCCTACGCGCTCGCCCCCGGCCAAAGCCTCACCACCACAATCCAAGCACGCCTGCCCGGTGCTGGCACCATCCACGCCGCCGCCCTGTTGATCGGCACCTATCTCGGCGCCGCGCGCGGCACCCTCACCCTGCAACTCTGCGCCGGCGCAATCTGCCAATCAGGCAGCGCTGCGCTCGCGCACGCCAAGGATAACGCCTATCTGATCATCAATCTTGCCCACGGGCTGCGCCTACCCACCCGCCACCGGCTGCGCGTCACCATCACCCACGCGCCCGGCGGCACCCCGGTCGCCCTCTGGCTCGCCCCCGTGCCGCAAACCGGCCTCGCCCGCTTAGCCCCCGCGCCCGGACCGGGTGGCAACGCGCCGATCCTGCATCTGATCTGGCTGCGCCGCATCCCCAAAATCGTCTATCAAGACGATATCATGCGCATTTTCGCGCTGCCCCACCCGGCTGCTTTCTTCACCAGCAGCCCCGCCTGCCAAATCACCCCGCACGGGCTGAACCGCCTCACCGCACGCTGCGCCGCCCCCGCCAGCCTGCTGCGCCGCGAAGCCGCCGATCCGGGCTGGCACGCCACCGTTAATGGAAGCGCGATCCCCATCGGCGTGCGCGATGGCTTGTTGCAAACCATCGCCCTGCCCGCAGGCACCAGCCAAATCCAGTTTTGGTATCGCCCGCCTTACACCCGCACCAGCAGCGCCCTCGCGTTGATTGCGCTAGGGCTTTGGCTTGGCCTCTGGTGGCGCGGGCGCGAGCCGCACCGCGAGCCAGCCCGGCCCCTCAGCCCCCGCGTCAGCCACCAATAACGAAATCATCCGCCGGCCCACCAGCGCCTTACGCAATTGATCCGGATTCGTGACAAAATCCGCCCCCGCCGCCTCAATCTTGCTGCCCGCACGCAATCCGGCCTTGGCCCCCGGCCCATCCTTCAGCACACTGACCACCGCCACGCCGTGCGGTGCCGGGCGCACCCGCACCCCCAACGCCACCACCGCGCTATCCAATACTCCCGGCGCGGTGGGCTTGGCCGCACCCGGCTGGTGCGGCAACGCGCCAATGGTCACACTGACATCGCGCATCGCCCCATCGCGCCGCAGTCGCAGCGCCAATTTTTGCCCCACCGCATGCTCACCCACCGCCACGTGAAACGAGTGCGTGCCGCGCAGTCCATGCCCATCCACCGCCATCAACACATCGCCCGGCTGCAAAATGCCCTGCGAGGGTCCATCCGCCACCACCCCGGCCACCACCACACCATGCTGACTGGTCAAATGCCAAGCCGCCTGCATCGCCGCCGAGACATGCTCGATCCGCAGCCCCAGCCAGCCGCGCCGCATCACCCCATGGGCAATTAACTGCGCTGACACCGGCTTGACCATGCTCGCCGGGATCGCAAACCCAATCCCAACCGAGCCGCCCGAGGGGGAATAAATCGCCGAATCCACCCCAATCACCCGCCCCTTAATATCCAGCAGCGGCCCGCCCGAATTGCCACGATTAATCGCTGCATCGGTCTGGATGTAATCATCAAACGGCTTAGCGCCGATATCACGATGCAGCGCACTCACCACCCCCGCCGACACCGAGGTGCCCAGCCCGAACGGATTGCCAATCGCCACCACCCAATCGCCCAGCGCCAACCGGCTCGAATGGCCAAATTTCAAATACGGCACCTTATGCCCAACATCGATTTTCAGCACCGCCAGATCCGCCTGCTTATCCACCCCTACCCGGCGCGCGGCATAAACCCGCCCATCGCTCAGCGTCACCGTCACCCGGCTCGCCCCGGCGATCACGTGATGATTGGTCACCAAATACCCGCTCGGATCGATGAAAAACCCAGTCCCCAGCGCCTGCTCGGCCCGCGGCGGCACCACCAGCCCGCCATGGCCCGGTCCGTCATGCCCTGGCCCACTTTGCCCATCCGGTCGCGGCGTCGCCGCCCCCTGCACGGCGCCCGGTCGGCCATGCGGCGGCTTGACCGGATCGATGCTCTGCACCTCCACCACCGCGCCAAGCGCCTGATGGGCAATCTTTGCCACCGGCGGCGGGGTCGGCATCGCGCGCCCCCACCCTGGCAGCGCCAACCCCAACCCCAACATCCACGCCGCGAGCTTCTGTTTCATTCGGCTAAAGTGACCGCGCCAACCCAATCCGGCAAGAGCTTTCGCACCGCATCGGGCGAATATCCCGCCGCCCGCAAATCGCGCAGCGCACCATCACCATCGCGCTTGGCCAGCCGCCGGCCCGTCGCATCGCGCAGCAGAGGGTGATGCCGGTAGGCCGGATGCGGCCAGCCCAGCAGCGCCTGCAGCAAAATCTGCACCGATGTCGCCGCCCGCAAATCCTCACCGCGCACCACCAGATCGATGTTTTGCATCGCATCATCATGGGTCGCCGCCAGAAAATAACTCACCGGCGCATCCTTGCGCCCCAGCACCACATCGCCCAATCGCTCCGGCGTCGCCGCAACCCAACCCGCGCCGATTTCACGCCACCCCAAAGGCCGATCAACCATCGCCCGCGCCCGCGCCACATCCAGCCGCCAGGCAAAAGCCTGCCCCGCCTGCATCAAATCGGCAATTTCGCTGGCCGGGCGCGTCCGGCACCGGCCCGGATACGGGATCGGCGTCTCGCCCTGCGGCGCGCCCACCGACGCCGCAATATCACGCCGCGAGCAAAAACACGGATAAATCACCCCCATTGCCTGCAAACGCGCCAAACAATCCTGGTATTGCGCGACATGCGCCGATTGCACCCGCATCGGGCCATCCCAATCAAGCCCCAACCAGGTCAAATCCTCGATGATCGCGCTGGCAAATTCAGCCCGGCAACGCTGCGCATCAATATCTTCCAGCCGCAGCAAAAACTGCCCGCCCGCCGCCCGCGCACTGCCCCAAGCGAGCAGCGCGGACGCGGCGTGCCCGAGATGCAAAAACCCGGTCGGGCTCGGCGCGAATCGGGTGACCGTCGCACCCATCGCGGCCTATAAAATAAACCGGCTCAAATCACCCTTCGCCGCCAAAGGCGCAACCCGCTCATGCACCAAATCGGCATCCACCCGCACCACCTGCCCGGCGCGATCGGTCGCGGCAAAACTAATCTCCTCCAACAACCGCTCCAGCACCGTCGCCAAGCGCCGCGCGCCGATATTTTCCACCCGGTCGTTAATATCCGCAGCCAACCCGGCAATCGCATCCACCGCATCATCGCTGAATTCCAAATCCACCGATTCCGTCGCCAACAGCGCCCGATATTGCTTGAGCAGCGAATGTTCCGGCTCGGTGAGAATCCGGCGGAAATCCGCCCGCGTGAGCGATGCCAGCTCAACGCGAATCGGCAACCGCCCCTGCAATTCCGGCAGCAAATCCGATGGTTTCGCCACATGAAACGCGCCCGAGGCGATGAATAAAATATGATCGGTCTTCACCGGCCCATATTTGGTCGAAACAATCGTCCCCTCAATCAAGGGCAACAAATCGCGCTGCACCCCCTCGCGTGATACATCGCCGCCACGCACCCCGCCTTCGCCGCGCGCGCAAATCTTGTCGATCTCATCGAGAAACACGATGCCATGATTCTCCGCCAAGGCGCAGGCATCGCGCGTCAGCGCCTCCTGATCCAGCAGCCGGTCCGCCTCCTCGCGCACCAAAGCCGCCCGCGCCGCCGCCACACTCATCCGCTTGCGCCCCTGCTGGCGGGCAAACATCCCCTTCATCATCTCGCCCAGATTAATCGCCCCGCCCGGCGGCATCCCCGGCATATCAAACTGGCCAATCGCCATCGGCGGCGCATCCTGCACCTCGATCTCGATTTCCTTGGCCTCCAGCTCGCCATCGCGCAGCATTTTGCGAAATTTTTGGCGCGTCTCGCCCGATGATCCCTCACCCACCAGCGCCGTCACCAGCCGATCCTCCGCCGCCAGCTCCGCGCGCGCCTGCACGCCCTTGCGGCTAAATTCACGCAGCATCCCGATCGACACTTCGACCAAATCGCGCACAATGCTCTCCACATCGCGCCCGACATACCCCACTTCGGTGAATTTCGTGGCCTCCACCTTGATGAAGGGGGCCTGCGCCAATTTCGCCAGCCGCCGCGCAATCTCGGTCTTGCCGCAGCCGGTCGGCCCGATCATCAAAATATTCTTCGGCACCACCTCTTCGCGCAACCCCTCGGGCAATTGCTGGCGGCGCCAGCGATTGCGCAGCGCAATCGCCACTGCCCGCTTGGCGTCATTCTGGCCGATAATGAACCGGTCCAACTCCGAGACAATCTCGCGGGGCGTATAGGTCGGGCTGTCCATCATAGCGTCTCGACAATCACGTTATGATTGGTGAACACGCAAATATCCCCGGCAATTTTCATCGCCCGGCGCGCAATTTCCTCTGCCGCCAACCCCTCAACCTCCATCAACGCCCGCGCCGCCGCCAGCGCATAATTCCCGCCCGAGCCAATCGCAATCACCCCGTCCGAAGGCTCTAGCACATCGCCATTGCCGGTCAGGGTAAAAGAATGATCCTTATCCGCCACCGCCATCATCGCCTCCAACCGCCGCAAATAGCGATCAGTGCGCCAATCCTTGGCCAGCTCCACACAAGCGCGCTCCAATTGATTGGGAAAGCGCTCAAGCTTGCTCTCCAGCCGCTCCAGCAGCGTAAACGCATCCGCCGTCGCCCCGGCAAACCCGGCCAACACCGCGCCATTGCCAATCCGCCGCACCTTGCGGGCATTGGCCTTGATCACCGTATTGCCCAGCGAAACCTGCCCATCACCAGCCATCGCCACGCTCTGGCCACGCCGCACACTCAAAATGGTCGTGCCATGCCAGCCGACCGGATCATCCCGATGTTCCATGCCGGTCAAATGGCATTGCGCCCCGCCCACGGCAAGCACCCCGTTTTGCACCGCCCTCAATTAGCGGCTAACCTCTGCGCGAACCCTCGGAGCGCCCCATGGACCTGCCAGACAAGCTCGAAACCCGACTCTATCGTCATTTCGAGCGCACCGTGTCGATCATCCTCACGCTCTTGCTCGCGGTGATCGTGATCGCCGCCTTGCTGCATCTTACCTACAATATCGGCCATGCGGTGCTGTTCACCTCGTTCGACCCGACCAAGCCGTTAGTGTTCCAAGATTTGTTCGGCGGCATTTTCACCGTCATCATCGCCCTCGAATTCAAACGCTCAATCCTGGTCACCGCCGAACATGACGAAGGTGCGGCGCGCGTGCGCGTCGTTATTCTGATCGGCATGCTCGCCATCGCCCGGAAACTGATCATTCTCGATCTCAGCCATGTCAGCGCCGCCCAATTGCTCGGCCTGTCCGCCGCCTTTTTCTCCCTCGGCGTGGTCTATTGGCTGGTCCGCGACCAAGATCGCCGCGCCCATCGCAGCCGCGCCGACGCGCAGGAACCGCCCGCCCATTCTGGTTAATATTTCGCCTTGACAATCTCCGCGCGAACCCCCGATAACACAACCTGAAGTCGTATTCGGCCCGATCAAACCATCGCCGAACCGCACGGAGGGAAATCGCGCATGAGCAGCACCGTCACGGTTGGCGTTTCCATCGGCGCCGTCGCCACCATCGATCAAGCGGGCAGCTATGATCTCTATTTCGCCCAATATCCCGGCGTGCTGAATATCGCCCTCAATAGCGGCACGGTGGATATCACCGGCTTCTCCGGCCAAACCGCCAGCGCGTTTCTTACCAATGATCTGAGCGGCGGCGGCACCGAAATCATCGCCGCCCCGCTTTATCTCTCCGGCGCCAATTTCAATCTGGGTTTGAACGATGTCACCGGCAGCACGGTCGGCAGCGGCACCTTGGAACTCGCGAGCAGCCTCGCCCCCGGCGGAGCCGCACCCAACATCAATTTCGATGGCCCGAACGACGCGCTGATCCTTGATCCGATCTTCAGCCCCAGCAATCTCGGCGTGATCAACAGCTTCGGCCCCTCCGACATGATTGTGCTCCGGGGCGTCACCAACGCCCTCACCCCGGTCTGGACCCAAAATAGCGGCGGCGGCGGCACCCTCAATATCGATAACGGCGCCTCGGTCGCGGCCAGCCTCACCCTCGCCACCGGCAGCTTCACCTCCGCCGCCTTCAACGTCACCACCGATGCCAGCGGCGGCGAAGCCATCAACGTCACCTGCTTTTGCCCCGGCACCAACATCGCCACGCCCGATGGCCCGGTCGCCGTCGAACAGCTCGCGATTGGCGACCCGATCATCACCCGCAGCGGTGCCATCCGCCCGATCAAATGGATCGGCCGGCGCACCTACGCCGCGCGCTTCGCCACCGGCAATCTCCGGCTCGCCCCGGTCTGCGTGCGCGCCGGCGCCCTCGGCGATGCAAGGCCCCAGCGCGATCTCTGGATCAGCCCGCAACATGCCTTGTTCATCGATGGCGCCCTGATCCCGGTCGCTTTGCTGATCAACGGCAGCACCATCCTCCAGCCCGAGATCACCGACGACATCACCTATTACCATATCGAGCTCGACAGCCATGACGTGCTGCTCGCCGAAGGCGCGCCCGCCGAAACCTATGTCAATGACGATAACCGCCTGATGTTCCACAATGCCAGCACCTACGCCGCCCTTTATCCCGGTGCCGAGCCGCCCGCGCGCTATTGTGCCGAGCGCCTGCTCGACGGGCCAAAACTCGCGTCCATCCGCTCAAGCCTCGCCACCCGCGCCCACCGCCCGCACCTGCAAGCCGCAAACCCGTTACAAGGCCATCTCGATACCATCCGCTGCTATGCCACAGGCACCACCCTCACCGGCTGGGCGCAATCGCCCGACACCACCGAACTCCCGGTATGTCTGGACATTCTGCTCGCCGGTCGGCGCATCGCGCGCACCCTCGCCAATCTCTACCGCCGCGATCTCGAAACCGCCGGCCTCGGCAGCGGCCGCCACGGCTTTGCAATTACCCTACCCCACACCGTCATCTCGCTCCAAACCGACCTCACCACCCTGCAACTGCGCCGCAGCGCCGACCAGCATCCTCTCTCCAGCGCCGCCACCACCCTGATCGATCACATCGCGCAACCCCAAGCAGCACAGCACTTCGCCTAACCCCGCCATGCTGACTGGCCGCCTCGATCAGGCCTGCCGCACGCGGATCAGCGGCTGGGCGCTCGATACCGCGCAACCGCACCACCCGCTCGCGCTGCTGATCACCGCCAACGGCACCCTACTCGACCGCGTCATCGCCAATGTCCACCGGCCCGATCTGGTGCAAGCCGGCCTCGGCCCCGGCCCGCACGGTTTTGATTTTTTTCTCCCCGCCGGCCTACCCGCCCATCAATCCCATCTGATCCGCGTCACCTGCGAGCGTGACGGCACCGAACTCGCCGGTTCTCCCGCCTTGATCGACCCCACCACCCGCCTTGATGACGCCGCCGCCAGCCTCGCCGCCCTGGCAAACACCGCCGATACCCCAGCCGAAATAACCCACGCCATTCTGCTCCTCCGCCACGCCCTGAACCATCAAATCGCCCGCCTCATCCCCACGACCGAACCACACGCGTCATCCCGCCGCGCCTTGGTCATCGATTCGCAATCCCCCCGCCCCGCGCATAATGCCGGTGCCAACGCCATCACCGCGCATCTGCACGCCCTCACCCGCCTCGGCTATGAGGTGCATTTCGCCGCCGCCGACGCGCTGGCCGAGCCACCCGCCTCCATCCAAAGCATCACCCATCACGCCGCCACCATCGGCTCGATCGAAGAATTACTCGCCCACACGCCCCACCGGTTCGACCTGATCTATCTGCACCGCCTGACCATCGCCGCGCGCTACCTGCCGCTGCTGAGCCATCACTGCCCGAAGGCTCATATTCTCTATAATGTCGCCGATTTGCATCATCTGCGCCTGGCCCGCGAAGCTGCAGCGCTCGATCTCGCGCAACTCCTCCCCCGCGCTGCCGCCCTGCGCCGCACCGAACTCGCTTTGGCGGACGCCGCCGATGCCACCATCACCCATCCCACCACCGAGGCCGCTCTGCTGCGCGCCGCCCTGCCGCACGCCAACATCCATTGCGTCCCCTGGCACGTGCCCCCAACCCCGCCAACCACCCGCCCAACCGTCGCAACCTCCCGCACCGCCATCGGCTTCATCGGCCATTTCGGCCACAACCCCAACCGGGACGCCGCCAGCCGCCTGATCCATGACATTCTCCCCGCCCTGCACGGCGCCAACCCCGCGATCCAATGCCTGATCGCGGGCAGCGCCATGCCAACGTCGATCCGCCAGCACCAAGCCCCGAACCTCGTGCTCCTGCCCGACCTGCCCGACCTGCCCGCGGGCGAAAATTTCTGGTCGCAACTGCGCCTCAGCGTCGCGCCGATGGCGTTTGGGGCCGGCGTCAAAGGCAAAGTGCTCGATAGTCTCGCCGCCGGCATACCCTGCCTGATGTCACCCATCGCCGCCGAAGGCCTTTCGCTCCCCGCCGCGCTCAGCGACCTGATCGTGCCCAACCTCGCTGATTTCCCCGCCGCCATCCTCGCCCTTTACGATCATCCCAAGCGCCTCACCGCCCTCAGCCATGCCGGGCGCGCCTATATCAACACGCACTGGTCGCAAGCCGCACAAGATCAAGCCCTGCGCGCCGCCTGCACCCCCTTGCCGAAATCCCGCCACCCCGATACGCAGCATCTCCAGCATTCGGAGAACACCCATGAGCCGCATCATCCGCACCGACGCGAACGAAATCCTGTCCAAAGTCGTTGAATATCACGGCTTCATCTACACCCAGGGCGTCGTCGCAACCGACCCGACCGGCGACATCACCGCCCAAACCAGCGACATTCTCGCGCAAATCGACGCGCTGCTGGAAACCCACGGCACCGACAAAACCCGCCTGCTGCAAGCGCAAATCTGGCTCGCCGACATCAATGACCGCGCCGCCATGAACAAAATCTGGTCCGCCTGGCTGCCCGAAGCCAGCGCCCCCGCCCGCGCCTGCGTCGAAGCCAAACTCGCCGACCCGCGCTACCGCGTCGAGATCATGATCACCGCCTGCCGGTAATCAAGCGCGCCGCGCCAAGCCGCCCCCCAACGCTTAATACCCCCAATTACAACCTAGGATCATTAATGTGCAAGGATTGTCTAAAAAATAAGTTTTTATATCGTTTTATCCAAAAATCTATTTGGTTGACAGGCGTTTCTGAGACGATTATTGCCTAAAGCGCAATCACATTGTCTGAGGGTTAGTTTATGTCTGGATCAACGATCAGCGGCACGATCTCGCACACTGTCACATTCGGCACGGGCGCCTACACATCGCCGCTCACCATCACCAGCACGGGCGACATCACCCCCTCAACAACGGCCGCCATCGGCCTGGTCATGCCCTCAAGCGTCTCCGGCTCAGTCATCAATTTCGGCACCATCACCGGCGGACTGGACACTAATAATCTTTTCTCCGGCGGCGTCGGCGTCCAAATCTCTGCCGGTACCTTCATCAATGACGGCCATGTGGCCGGCGGCGCTTCTTTCGCCTCAACCGATCCGGGTGGCGACGGCGTCAACATCTATGGCGGCTTATTTGACAATACCGCGCGCGGCACTGTCGCCGGCGGCGTAGCCACTCACGGCTATGCTGTGGATCTCGCTGGCGGCACTTTCATTAATGCTGGCATGGTGATCGCCGGCGGCGGCAGCGGCGAGGCCATCGTTTTCAATGGCGGCGGCGCTGGCGGCGTCGGCACCCTGGTCATCGATCCCGGCTCCTCCATCGTCGGTTCCGTGGTCGCCAGCACCAGCGTCGCCGATCTGCTCGAATTCGGCGCAGGCGGCTCGGTCGGCACCGTCACCGGCATTGGCAGCCAATATCAGAATTTCAGCCATTTCAGCTTCGCCACCGGCGCGAGCTTTGATGTCAGCGGCACCTATACCGCCTTCGATGCCCAGCAAACCATCGCCGGTTTCGCCGTGGGCGACACCCTCACCCTTGATGGCTTCACCGAAAAATCCGCCACCTATGTCAGCGGCACCGGCCTGGAACTGACCGGCAGCGCCGGTTCAACCGCCGCCACGATCACGCTCGATGTCACCGGCGCCTTCTCCACCGCCAATTTCCAAATCACCCCGAACGGTGCCAACACCGCCATCTCGCTCAATCCCTGCTTCGCCCAAGGCACCCGCATCCTCACCGCCCGGGGCGAAATCCCGGTCGAGCAGCTCGCCCCCGGTGATCACGTCGTGCTGCATGACGGCACCAGCGCCCCGATCACCTGGATCGGTCATCGCAGCGTCGCGATCACCGCGCACCCGACCCCTGAGAAAATCCAGCCGGTGCTGATCATCAGTGGCGCGCTCGGCCATGGCCTGCCCACGCGCGATCTCTATGTCTCGCCCGATCACGCCCTGTTTTTCGAGGATCACCTGATCCCGGCCAAATGCCTGATCAACGGCGTCACCATCCGCCAAATCCCCCGCGAGCGGATCACCTATTACCATGTCGAGCTCGCCCAGCACGCCGTCCTGCTCGCCGAAGGTGCGCCCGCCGAATCCTATCTCGAAACCGGCAATCGCAGCGCCTTCGCCAACGGCGATGAGCCGGTGCGCCTGCACCCGGATTTCGCCCGCTCGCTCCGCGCCGCCGGCAGTTGCGCGCCGCTGGTCGAATCCGGCCCGGTGGTCGAGGCGGTCCGCGCCCGCCTGCTCACCCTGTTCACCGCCGCCACCACCGATGATCCGGCCCTGACCACCCAAACCCGCCCGGATGGCAGCCTGCTGATCGCCAGCCGCAACACCATCCCCGGCCATCGCAACCCGGACCCGCGCGATCAACGCCAACTCGGCGTCAAAATCGCCCGCATCACCCGCGCCGATGGCACCATCCTCCCGCTCGATCACCCGGCCCTGACCACCGGCTGGCACGATCTTGAGGCCGATGGCCGCTGGACCAACGGCCAAGCCATCATTCCCGCCGCACTCCTCGGCGGCCAAGCGGTAACCCTCACCCTCGCCGCCACCCTCGCCTACCCGGCGGCGCAAAATTCCGCGCCACACCAGCGCAGCCTGCAACGCGGATGATAGCGAACCCACCTGGCACCAAACCCACCGAGCACCAAACGTAGGGAGCAGAAAATCAACGGGGCGGCTTGCCACAAGCCGCTCCCCAATGGTTCAAATGCTCTGGCGCTCGCGCACCAGCAATTCTGCCAAGCGTAAATCCGCCTCGGTGGTAATCTTAAAATTTTCCTCCGCCCCCGGCACAATCATCACCGCCATGCCCGCCGCCTCGGCGATCATGCAATCATCGGTCATCTCCCGCCCATCCGCCGCCAAAGCCCGATGCGCGGCCAAAATCTCGGCAAAGCGAAAGCCCTGCGGCGTCTGCGCCCGCCATAGGCCTTTGCGCTCCACCGTCCCGGTCACCACCCCGTCCGCGACCCGCTTCAACGTATCGGCCACCGGCACCCCCGCCATCGCGGCCTTCCCGTGCTCCAGCGCCGCAATCACCCCGGAAATCACCGAAGCCGATATCAAAGGCCGCACCGAATCATGGATCAACACCAGCGTCGGTTGCCACGCCACCAGCGCCTCCAGCCCCGCCCGCACCGACTCTTGCCGCGTCGCCCCGCCCAGCACCGGCGCGGGCAAATCAAGCCCCGCCACCGCCGCCTGATATAAATCCCGATCATCGCGATGGATCACTATTTGCACCCGATCAATTAACGGATGCGCCTGCAACGCCGCCGCCGTGCGCGCCAAAATCGCCCGATCGCCCAGCAGCCGATATTGCTTGGGCACCGCCCCGCCAAATCGCTGCCCGCGCCCGCCGGCCACCACCAACGCCGCCACCCTTAAAGCCTGCTCCATCCGTCCGCCCTTTCGCGCTCCCGCCCGCAACGCGATCATCTGACGCATGGACCCATGCACGGGCAACAACCCAAGCCCCGCCGATCGGAGCGATTCTCAGAAAAATCCGCGCCGCGCACCGAAGATATTAATGGAATTTTAGGAAAACTGTCTTAAACCGACCCTTGCACACACGCCCGATATCAAAAAATCCGGCGTATGTGATTTTTTTGCCGCATCCAGCCTTGCCCTGCGTGCAATGCCGCCTTAACAGAAATGCCGACACAGGGTTTGGCTCGACTAAGGGATTTTACTGAATGCAGAACCGACCGATGCCGCGCAACATGCTCAGCCACATGACCAAAACGCTGGTCGCGGGATTAATCGGTTGCGCCGCAGGCCTTTTCGCCACCCATCCGGCTCAAGCCGCCCCCACCGCCAAAACCACGCGGCATGTGGTCATCCACACTGCCACCCATCACCCGGTTTATCATCACCCCATCTATCACCACCCGGTTTATCAGCATGTGGTGTACCATCATCCCATTTATCGTAAGCCTGTTTCTCATCATGTCCTTTATCACCGGCCCGTCGAGCATCATGTCGTGCTCCGCCGTCCCATTTATCATGCACCGCTGATCCATTACGCCGTTCGCAAGACCACCCATCATTTTCTATACCACCCGATCTATCGCCGAGCAGATTATCTCTGGTGCGTACCCTATGCGCGTGACGTATCGCACATCGATTTATCGGGGGATGCGTTTCTCTGGTGGGCTGAAGCCGCAGGCCGGTATGCGCGGGGCCAGCGCCCGCAAGACGGTGCCGTGCTCAATTTCCGGTCCAGTGCGCGGATTCGCCTCGGTCACGTCGCCGTGGTCGAAAAAGTGGTCAACAGCCGCGAAATCCTGGTCGATCAAGCCAATTGGGTGCCCGATCAAGTCTCGCGTGACGTGCCGGTGATCGATGTTTCACCCGATAATAACTGGACCATGGTGCGCGTCTCCATCGGCGGTGGCCGCTTCGGCGCGCCCTACCCGACCTATGGCTTCATTTATGACCAGCCGATCGGTGGCGGCGCCATCTATGCTTCGCGTGGCACCGAAACCGAAGTGGCCGCAGCGCCCCCGGTTCGTCGCCTGCGCCTCACCGCGCCAAACCGCTCGGTGCGCTGATCAGGGCGGGATCACCCACCGATCCTGGCATCCTGCGCGCTATTCCTGGCATCCTGCGCGCTAGAGCAACATCCGGGATATCGAATGGCGGTTTCACGCCGTCAATGAAAATAAGGAAAGACTGCTTTTTTGAAAAAAAGCAGCAAAAACTTTCTTCAGTTGGTGCAGTAGCGTCGAAACCAGCACCGACCCAGCGGAGCAAAGTTTTTTTTGCTTCTTTTTTGTTCACAAAAAAGAAGTGCTTTCGCGCCTCCAATCTACGCTGCGCCTTCACCCTGGGCTGACCTGAGAGCAACATCCGATCACACGGGTTGGAATTCGCGCTAAAACCGATCTTTCGCCGCCCGTAACCGGCCAAATTCCTCAGCATTGCGCGCCCGCAAAAACGGGTTGGTCGCCAATTCGTCGCCCAGCCGCACCGGCAGCGTCGCCGCGCCGCGCGCGCGCAACGCCTCAATTTCTGCCGCCCGCGCGCGCAATGAAGCGTTCTCCGGCTCAACCGACAGGGCAAACCCAACATTACCTTTGGTATATTCATGCCCGCACAGCAGCAGCGTGTCCGCCGGCAACGCGGCAATGCGCTGCAAACTCGCATAAAACTGCACCGGCGTGCCCTCAAACATCCGCCCGCAACCCAGGCTGAACAGCGTATCGCCCACGGCGGCAATCCGCTCGCCGATCACATAGGTCACATGGCCCACCGTATGGCCCGAACTCTCGATCATCCGGATTTGCGCGCCGCCAAACGCCAGCGACTCGCCCGGTCGCATCGCCACATCCAAAACCGGCAGCCGCGCCGCATCCGCCTGGTGCCCGACCAGCTTGGCGCCATACCGCGCCGCCAGCGCCACCGCCCCGGCGATATGATCGTCATGGTGATGGGTCAGCAACACCAAATCCAACCGCCCGCCTAGCGCCTCAATCACCGCCTCGGCGGGTGCTGCCTCCGCCGGATCGATGATCGCCACCACCCCGCTCGCCACCTCGCGCAGCAGCCACGCATAATTATCGCTCAGCATCGGAATCCGCGTCACCGCAATCCCATCCACCATCATTGTCGCATCATCGCTCATGCCATCCTCCATTTTGTGATACGCTTCTGCCATGAGCCCAGATGGCCCCGATTTCCATGATTTCTACCGCAGCCCGCTCGGTGCCATCACCGCCAGCCTGCTGCGCGCCCAACTCCGCCAAATCTGGCCCCATCTCACCGGCCAAACCCTGCTCGGCCTCGGCCATACCGATCCATATCTCAATCTCTGGCACCCCAGCGCCGCACGCAGCCTGACCATCCTGCCGGTGCTGCCCACCACCCCGCGCCCAATCTTGGGTTCCGTGCGCTGCATCGCCGATGCCGAAACCCTGCCGCTGGCCGATCTCAGTATCGACCGCATCCTGCTGATCCACGGGCTCGAGCACGCCGAATCCGCCCGCCGCCTGCTGCGCGAACTCTGGCGCGTCCTGCGCCATGATGGCCGCATGATCGTGGTGGTGCCCAACCGCGTCTCGCCCTGGGCCTATCTCCAGCGCACCCCCTTCGGCAGCGGCCAGCCTTACACCGCCGCCCAATTGGGCCGCCTGCTCGCGAGCATGATGTTTCAGGTCGAAACCCGCCGCTCGGCCTTATTCATCCCGCCGCTGCATAACCGCCCGCGCGTGCGCAACGCCGCCTCGATCGAGCGGCTCGGCCAGCGTTTTGCGCCGCAAGCGGGCGGCGCCATCCTGATCGAAGCAACGAAAGATCTCGCCGCCCCGATCGGCCCGGTCGCCGCCCAGCCGGTCAGCCGGCGCGCATCCGCGCCAATTGTTGATGCATCGCGGTGAGCAACGCCGAAACCTGCCCGCCATGGTCATCGATCACACTGGCATAATCCGACCGCTCGGTGACCCGCAGCGAGGTTCCCTCAACCACAACGTCAACAATCTTCAACTGCCCGCCAATTGTCTGCACCACCCATTGCACATGCGCGGGTGACTGCCCCGGTCGGCTAATCACCGTGGACACCATCTCGCCCTCCGGCCCCGCCGATGACCCCAGCACCTTGAAGGTCAGGCCCTGATAGGCGCGGATCTGCGTGGTGATGTTATAGGAAAGCAATTGGTGGAATAATTTCTGATACTCAGTAACCTGCGCCGGCGTCGCCACCCGCACGAACCGCCCTAGCACGAACCGGCCAATCTTGCCCACCGCAACAATCTGGTTGACTAAATCGCGCAATTTCTCGGCCTTCTCAGCCTTGCTGCCCGGCCCGTTGACAATCGCCACCAGCGCCTCACCGGACGTCTTGATGAACGCCGCCGCCGCCGGGCCGGACGCCCCAGCCGCCTGCGCGACGCCGGGCGTCCAAGCCGCGAGCGCGCCCAGCATCGGCATCACCGCAAAACCACCCAACAAAACCCGTCGTGAACGCATCATACTCAAGACCCTTTCTGATATTTCTGATCAACCGCCCGCTGCATCGCCGCGCGCTGCGCGGGCGGATACCAAGCCGGGACGGTCGGCACATCGTGGCGATCAATGGACTTCAACTCTGCGGCACGATGTTGGCGATAAAGACTCCGAAATGTGGCATAGGGATCAAGCGCCGTTGCCTTGATATTGCTCAGCGTCCCCAACAAACTGGCCCGCTCATTCACCACATTCAACGTGTCTGACGAATAATTAAACACCGATAAGCCGGTGGAAGGCGGCGCCGCCGCTGCCGGCGTCAACACAAAATCAGCCGGGATTTGCGTCGCATCGCGCACGCCCGAGGGGCCAAACAGCGGCAAATACAAATAAGGCCCCGGCGGCACGCCATAGCCCGCCAGCGTCAACCCGACATCCGTATGCACATGATGATAGCCCAAGCTGCCCGCCGGATCGAAAATCCCGCCAATCCCCACGGTTGAATTGAGCACAAAGCGCATCAGCGCCGTGCCCGCATCGCGCGGCTTGCCCGCCGCCATGAAATTCACCAACTCACCTGGCTCATTCAAATTGCGCATGAAATCCGTCACATGCGCGCGCATCCCCACCGTCGTCACCGCCTGATAGCCCTGCGCCACCGGCTTTAACGCATAGGCATCCAACACATTATTGAACCGGTATGACGCCTGGTTGAACGGTTTTAGCGGATCATTCTGCTGCTGATAGGCCCGGTAGGCCGCGACGTTGCTGCGCGGTGGTGGCGTTGCGCACCCGGCCAGCACCCCGGCTAGCCCCAGCCCCGCCATCAGCGCCACAACCGACCCTCTAAAACCCATGTCCCGATCCTTTCTGAACCGCCAAAATCTCTGCCCGCTGCATCGCCCGGCGCACCCGCGCCGGATACCAGGCCGGCACCGTCGCCACATCGCGCCGGTCAATCCGCCGCAATTCCGCCGCCCGCCGTTGCCGGTATAGGCTGCGAAACGCCGCGTAAGGGTCAAGCGAGGTCCGCTTGATCCGGCTAATCGTCCCGTGCAATGCCGCCCGCTGATTAGCAGAAGACACCGCAATCGTCCCATAGCCAAAAGCCCGCCCCGCCGCACCGCGCGGCAACACCGGCAACGGCGAAACCAGCCCGCCCGCCACCATCGCCGTCGCGTCACGCAAATCCGATGGCCCTGACAACGGAATAAACAAATACGGCCCCTCCGGCACGCCATAATTGGCCAAAACCAACCCAAAATCCGTATAAACCCGCCGATACCCCCAATCGCGCGCCGGATCAAAAATCCCGCCCAGCCCCACCGTGCTATTCACCGCAAACCGCACCAGCATCGTCCCCGCATCGCGCGGCTTGCCCGCGGCCATGAACTCAATCACCTCGCGCGGCGCCGCCAAATTGCGGGTAAAATCCTGCAAATGCGCCCGCAACCACGGTGGCGTGACATGGATATAGGTAACCGTCACTGGCTTCACAACATGATGATCCAGGCTGTTGCTGACCCGATACATAAACCGATTGGTCGGCTGCAGCGGATCATTCGCCCGCTCGAACGATTGATACGCCACCCGATCCGCCTTCGGCGGCGGCGTCGCACAGCCCGCCAAACCCATCGCCACCACGAGCAAACACGCCCATTGCCCCATCCGCGCCATGCCAGCCCCTTTGCCGCATCGCCCCATGCGCCATAGCACGAGGTCTACCCGCAAAAGATGTAGGAATGGTTTACAAACCCGCAATCAGCCGGGCGAACCGCCCGTCTCGCTCGTCCGCCCCCCGGCAATCTGCCGATGCACCCGCCGATGAATACGCCGGATCGCCAGCGCCACCAGCACCACAATCACCGGCACGCTCGCCCCCTCCACCAACGCCGGATTGACCAGCGCCCCCGCTGATACCGCCCCTTGCGCCAAATCACCCACCAAAGCCGCAATATAATAACTGATCGCCGCCACCGATAAACCTTCCACCGTGGTCTGCAACCGCAACTGCAAATCCGCCCGCCGATTCATCGATTCCAACACCGCCATTTCCTGACGCTCGCGCGTCATCGCCACCCGCGTCGATAATAACGCCGTCGCCCGCGCCACCCGCGTGGACAACGCATCCTGGCGCGCCGCCGCCGCCTCACAGGTCTGCATCGCCGGCGCTAACCGCAACTCGGTAAAATCATGAAATGTCTGAATCGCCGGCAGCCGCTCCTCGCGCAACTCGCCAATCCGCCGGCGCACCAGCGCATAATAAGCCCGCGCCGCACTAAACCGATATTGCGCTTGCGATTCCAAACTCTCAATCTGCGCCGCCAACGCCGTCAACCGCTCCAACAAACGCGGCTCATCCGCCGTCTCCACATGCACCAACGCCGCCGTGATCTCGGCCAATTCCTGCTCATGCTCACTCAACAGCACGGTCAGCCGCCGCGCGATCGGCAGGGTCAGTTGCGCTAACAACCGATAGCTATCAATCTCCACCAAGCGCTGCACCGCCCGCCCCGCCTGGCGCGGTCGCAAGCCGCGATCCAAAATCAACACCCGATTGAACCCATCGGCCCGAATTCGAAAATCCATCACCGCCACCGCCGCCCGCCCGGCAATATTCGCGCCCACTAACGGGTTCCCGGCAAACCACCGCTCAGCAATCTGCTCGAAATTCGGCTCATCATCGCCCCGTGGCAGCAACGCCACATGCGAGGCCACCAAAACCTGCCCCACCATCGCCGCCCGCCACGCAGCCGGCACCCGCAAAATCGGCGGATCGGCAAACGGATCATCGGCATCCCCCACCCCGGCCACAATGAATTTATAGCGCACAAACTCCGAATGCAGCTCCCATTTCAACCGAAACCGCCCCAAATCCACACTGAAATGATTTTGCTCCGGCCCCGGCCCCGCCACCCCAAACGACGCCAGCAACGTCGCCAAATGCGCCCGCTGCGCCGCCCGCAACGACGCCTCCGAATACAACGCCAAATACGAAATCCGCACCGGCGCCACCAAAGATTCCGGCGGCCGCGCATGCGCCTCATCATTCAACACCAACCGCAACGGATGATCAGCCGCCCGCTCCATACTCACCCCACTCCCCCGCCCAATCGCTCCTTGTCAATGATTTTGCTCTACCAAGCAACAATAATCCTTCTTTTTGCGCCGCCCATCCCCGCGCCAACATGCCACCGTTCATCCACGCCTCGATCAATTAATCTGATAACACCAAATAACCTCAAGTTGAAACTTTACCATAGCTGCACTTCCAGGTAGGGTACTGTCCATGGCTGGAGGAAAACCCGCAGCACGAATGAGCGATATGCACATTTGCCCAGCCAGCGACGGGCCAGTGCCGCATGTTGGTGGGGCGATTATCCTCGGGTCTCCAAATGTTTTGATCGGTGGGTTACCCGCTGCCCGAATGACAGATACGGCAACGTGCGTCGGACCACCGGCAACGATAACAAAGGGATCATCTGGGGTATTTATCAACGGCCTGCCAGCCGCGCGCATGGGCGACCAAACTTCCCACGGCGGAGCGATTATTCTGGGGAATCCTACGGTTCTAATCGGAGAGACCGGCGGGGGAAGCGGAAGCGCAGGGGCACTTGCGGTTACCCAGGCATCGGATACGACCACGTCCCAACAACCACCACTAACCCGCGAACAGGTCTTCCGTCGCCTGCAGGACCACACCACCAGCGCCGCCCGGAAAATCGACCGCGGACCAGACAAAGATGTTTACAGCCAGAGGCAATTGAACGCAATCAAGAAAGATCCAGACGCGCGAGCGAGATTTCGTGGCAGCCAAATCGATAAAGAAACTCGAAATAGCGTAAAGAAAGATGATAATCTTAAAGATCGTGTTACGGGAAAGTCCAATAAAGGCCCAGATTTTATCGACAAAGATACTGGCGATCAGTATGACATGACCACCCAGGGTCAGCTCCAGGCTCATCAGCAAAAATACGGTGACGATCTCATACACCTTGATACCAGCGGCAAAGCAATTGATCCTCAGCCGCCCATGCCACCGCCCAAAATCAACTCCGCTTCGCCACAAGGACCACCCGATACCCCGATCATCCCTGAAGATCCCGAACTCCCGATTTTCGACATACCGTGAGCGCCATGACCGAAACCGAGTTTACCGCAGCAAGGCCACCCAAACGCTACACCGCCCTGCAATTCAACGCTTGGCGTGCGCGCTGGGCGAGCATTGACCCCGAAGACGCGCTCAAAGCGCCACCCTTCGGCAAAACCGAAGACGGATTATTAGACTTTCGTGGATTCCGTCTCTGCCGCCCCGAAGCACGCCGTAAAGCCATCTTGAATCGCACCCTGCTGAGAGGCTGCGACTTCACGGCAGCCATTCTAGCTGAAACAATATCCGAGCATGCCGTCATTGAAAATTGCATCTTTGATTATACCGACATGAACGAATTCGGCGACTATGGAAGCAATTTTACCAATTGCCGCTTTTTTCGGTGCGAATGGCAGGCTGGAGCAATCGGCTATGATACGAACAAAAGCCAACGCGGCGAATACCAGTCACGCTATATGAATTGCCATTTCGAGAACGTAAAGTTGACCAAAACAAGTATCGGTGATCCGCATTTTTTCGGCTGTTCTTTCATCTTCAAAAAGCTTAGCGGTATCGATTTCGGATGTAGTTTCTTTGTCAATTGCCGCTTTGAAGGTGCATTCCAAGACCTCACATTTCGCGGCAAATACCATGACGAACACGACACCGCCCGCAAAGGCGACCCGCAATTTGTCGGCTTCCTTGATGTCAGCTTCGAGAAGGCCGCCTTGCAATGGTTTACCCTGCGTGATGGTTTTCCAGTCCGATCTACCAAGATGCCAAACGATGGCAGCGCTTTCATCGCTGATTTACGAAAACTATGCCAAGACCAGCACGCACTTGCGAACCGACTGCCCGATCAACGATCCAGAGCCGTCATGGCAGATTACCTCGACATCGAATGCGGCGTCGCCGAACGCCAACCACTCGGAATCGTCTCCCGATATGACCTCTTTGAAAGTTTTGACAAAGGCGAGGAAGCCCTGATTCCCCCAGCCTACGATCTCCTCAAGCAAAGTTACGCAGTCACCCTATAGGCAAAAAAACGAAAAGACCGCACGCGCCAAGTTCTCCCACCCCCCCCGCACTAACACCCACCCCCACCTTGCCACACCGCCCGCCGCCCCTTACCCTCGCGCCATGACCCAGCCCACCGCCGATGAAAAAGCCGCCATCAAACGCAACTGCACCCGCTTTCTCTCCTTCGAAAAACCCCGCAGCGCTGGCGATTGGCTGAGCAATCTCGCCGCCTCCCCGGCACTCGATCTCGCCCTCGATTCGTACAGTACCGGCCCCGCCATCGAACAGCTCGAACAAAAAGTCGCAGCCCTACTCGGCAAAGAAGCCGCCCTCTGGTTCCCCAAAGGCATCATCGCCCAGCAAGCCGCCCTGCTCGTCCACGCCCAAACCACCGGGCGGCGCACCATTGCGCTCCACCCCAAATCCCACCTCGCCCTCGATGAAGCCAACGCCATCGAACGCTTGGCCGGCCTCACCGCCATCCGCACCGGCAAAGATCACCAGCATTTTGCACCGTCCGACCTCGATCAAATCGCCGAACCCCTCGCCGCCATCACCCTCGAATTGCCACTCCGCCGCGCAGGCTTCCTCGCCCCAAGCTGGGACGAACTCAACGCCATCGCCGCCTGGGCGCGCGACCACCAAACCCCCTTCCACCTCGATGGCGCCCGCCTCTGGGAAACCCAACCCTGGTACAACCAACCCCTCACCACCATCGCAGCCCTGGCGGACAGCCTCTACGTCTCCCTCTATAAAGGCCTCGGCGGCATGAGCGGCAGCGTCCTCGCCGGCCCCGCCCCCTTCATCGCCGCCGCCAAAATCTGGCGCCTGCGCTTCGGCGGCGACCTGCCCCTCGCCTTCCCCTTCATCATCAGCGCGCTCGATGGCCTCACCAACACCCTGCCCCTAATGCCCCGCTACCACCAACACGCAACCACCCTCGCCGCCGCCATCCACGCCACACCAGGCCTCAGCACCTTCCCCCACCCACCCCACTGCAACTCATTCCAAGTCCACTTCCAAGCCTCCCCCGCCGCCCTACAGCAAGCCGCCCTCACAATCGCCCGCCAACACCAAACCTGGCTGTTCGGCTGGTTCGAACAAACCGCCAGCCCCACCACCGCCTACGGCGAAATCACCGTCGGCCCCGCCACCCTCGATTGGCCCATCCCCGATAGTCTCGAAGCCCTCATCGCGCTCCAAACCACCGCCCAATCTTTTGCTCCCTGATTTTCTCTCCTTTCGCTCCCACCAATCTCACCGACCACCAAAACCGACCCTTCGAGCACAATTTCGCTTGACACCAACACCCAACGAACCAACACTCTCTTGCAGAGGAATTGACCGAATGAGCCATCCCGCCCCCCAGATCGATGCCGAACGTGAGGCCGAACGCCGCCTCCTTGAAGCTTCTGTCGCTGAAGCCCGGTCAGATCCCCGCCCAAGCGTGCCGCACGATCAGGTGCGTGCCGATATGTTACGCGAAATTGAACGCCTGAATCGGAAAATTGCCGGGCACTGAGCGGGTGAAAGTCGAATGGCGACCGAACGCCTTGGCAGACCGAGATGCGATTATCCGCTACCTCGAACCCCTCAATCCCCACGCCGCGGCAAATCTTCTGCGCGCCCTGGTCCTGGCTGGCGACAGTCTGGCATTGTTTCCGCAGCGTGGCCGCCCTGGCTTGGCGATGGCCACGCGGGAATTGGTTGCGACCTGGCCATACATAATCGTCTACGAAATCGATCCTGCAGACAACATCGTGCGCATCCTTCGGCTCTGGCACGGCGTCCAAGAGCGTGAAGGCTCCATTTGACCAGTCCCCGCCGCCCTGTGACGACCGGCTCGCCCTGCTCCCGAGCACTGGACTATGGCGTGACATCGCCGAGACTGGCCAAACACTGTCACAGTGGATGATTCTGCAGCAATGACGTCAATTTTGATGGAATGGGGGATGGCTGGCATTGCCGCCCTGCGAGAGCAAGTTTCGGCGCTGGTCATTATTGACGTTCTGTCCTTCTCGACGGCTGTCGATGTGGCAGTATCGCAAGGCGCAATTATCTTCCCGTTCCCCTATGGTGACCCAAACGCGGCACAAATTGCTGCCGCCCACTTGGGAGCAACGCTGGCGCAACCGCGAGAAGCCGCTGGCGGTCAGTTAAGCTTATCGCCCGCCAGCCTGCGATCAATCCAAACCGGCACCAAGCTGATGCTGCCGTCCCCCAACGGGTCGCGCCTATCCATGGGCTGCGGCGGCAAGCCGGTAATCGCTGGTTGCCTGCGCAACGCCGCTGCTGTCGCTCAAGCCGCGCTCAAGATGGCTGGCGACGGACGGATCGGCGTGATCCCGGCAGGAGAACGCTGGCCAGACGACAGCTTGCGTCCAGCCATTGAGGATCTTCTGGGCGCCGGTGCCATCATTCATCATCTCACAGGCCTCTGCTCGCCCGAAGCCCACATCGCCCGTGATGCCTTTCGCTCAGCAGGAAATGACCTAGCCCGTTTAATCCGCGAGTCGGTATCAGGACGCGAATTGATCGATCGAGGCTTTGCCAGCGATGTCGATATCGCGTTGGACGTCGAAGCCAGCCGATGCACGCCGACCTTAATCGACGGGGCTTATCGTAACGTCTGAACGAGGAATGAATATCCGCCCCCCGCTCAGGCATAATGCCCCAATGGACCCAACCCTTCGAGCCGCCACCAACAAGGACATCGCCACCGTCGAGACCATCGTTCGATCAGCCTACGCCCGCTACGTGTCCCGGATCGGACGAGAACCAAGCCCAATGCGCGATGATTACCAGAAACTAACCCGAAATGGTCAGGTCCATGTCATCGAACATAATGGCATTGTGCAGGGCATTATCGTGTTGATCCCACAAAAAGATGCAATGCTATTGGACAACGTCGCGGTTTCCCCGGAAGCGCAAGGTCTCGGCCTGGGTCGCAAACTATTCAAATTCGCCGAAACGGTCGCTATTCAGCAAGGCTATCGCACCATCAAACTCTATACAAACGTGGCGATGACCGAGAATATCGAACGCTACACCCGGCTCGGCTACGCCGAAACACATCGGGTCGAGGAAAATGGGCTGCGGCGGGTCTATATGTCAAAGCCGATTGGCTAAGGGATTGCCCACCCCCACCATCCGCGCCGCCCTCATCTCCCTCCAAACTACCACCCAATTTTTCGCTCCCCCCAAACATCGACCGCCAAAACCAATCCCCCAATTACAATTTCTCTTGACATCATCCCCCGCGGACCGAACACTCGCGCCGAGGACCGATCCAAATGACCCCCCCCCAAACCACGCCCCCAAACCTCACCCCACATCGCAACAATCAACGAGAACACACGCATGAACTCGACTGAAACCGGTGAGAAAACGCAAAAACCAACAATCTCCGGCGGATGCCAATGCGGTGCCGTGCGATACGTCATTAACGGCCTGCCCCGCCGCCATTCGCTATGCTGCTGTGCCGACTGCCGCCGCTCCGCCGGCGCGCCCATCGTCGGCTGGGCCGTGGTCAAAGCCGAAACCCTGACCGTCACCGGTAACCTCGCAACATTCAATTCATCCGGCGACGTAGAACGCTCATTCTGCCCACGCTGCGGCACCGGCCTCTTCTACCGCAGCGAAACACTCTTCCCAGGCAGCGTCGATGTGCAGTCCAGCACATTCGACGACCCCAACATCCTCCCACCCACCGAAATCATCCAAGTAGCCGAAGCACCCTCCTGGATCGCAACCATCGGAACACTGCCACAACACCAGCGATTCCCAGAACCGCCATAACAGATTTTTGCTCCACCGCCCCGCCCCCGAGCACTAGACGATGCGGCAATTTCCCCATGACTGACACGGCGTTTCCGTAATGAATGATTCTGCGGCCTGGTCCGCGCAAATCGATGGCACCCCTGCACAAGAGCGAGACTCCCTTGTGTTCTCGGCACGGTCTCTTTAGTATTTTTCTCTGCAAGTGCGAAATAAACTTGAAAGAAAGGATGTTATCATGAAAGCCTACATCGCTGAAATGGTCGGAACCTTTGTGCTGGTTCTGGGTGGCGTCGGTAGTGCGGTGCTGGCCGGAAACCATATCGGGTTCCTCGGCGTGGCGTTAGCGTTTGGCCTATCGCTGCTTGTCATGGTGTATACGATCGGGCCGATTTCTGGCTGCCACATCAACCCAGCCGTCACCTTTGGGTTGTTCCTGGTCGGCAAATTTCCCGCCGCGAAGATTCCTGGTTACTGGGCAGCGCAGATCATCGGCGCCATCATGGCGTCGGCGTTGCTGTTCCTAATCGCCAGCGGTCAGCCACATTTCAGTGCGGTAACCAGCGGCTTCGGCAGCAACGGCTATGGCGCGCGTTCACCAGGTCACTTCTCCATGGCGGCGGCGCTTCTAACCGAGATCGTGATGACGGCATTTTTGGTTCTCACCGTTCTCGGGTCAACCGATGTCCGCGCTCCAGTTGGCTTCGCCGGTCTGGCCATCGGGCTAGTCCTCACGGTGATCCACTTAGTCTCGATTCCGGTCGATAACACGTCGGTCAACCCGGCGCGCAGCATCGGCCCCGCGTTGTTCGCCGGCGCCGGCGCGATCGATCAACTCTGGCTGTTCATCGTTGCCCCCCTGGTTGGGGCGGCTCTGGCGGCCGGTATTTATGCAGTCATCAGGGTAAACGAGCCGCTGATCACCACAAAGATCGCCGAACAGTCGCTACCCTCGGAACAGTCGCAACGCCGAGTTCCATGACGCGGAACGTCACTTAACCTCGTAGGGTGGGGTGCGCTTGAGCACCCCACCATCTCAACACCACCCCGCCCGCATCAACAAATCGCGCCAACAACGCCATCGCATTTTCCCCTTTCGCACCCACCCCCGCCTATGCCATGTTAGCGAAATGGAGCAGGTCACTAACCCCCTCGCACAGAGTCTCGCCGACCGCTTCACCGCGATCGCGCACATGCTCCGCAAAACCCTCGGCGCCCCCGACTACGCCCTCTTTAATCTAGCCCTCAAATGTTGGGGTGGACGGCCCTACGGCATCGGATGTGCCAAGATGGGGTCGGACTAC
>NZ_BAABMR010000013.1:0-94913 GCF_054767495.1 Acidiphilium sp. MT5 | reverse complement strand
TTGCAACGTCAGCTCTTGACCTCACCGGGCCGTCCACACATGGGCCGTCTGGCACCGTATTTCGCTCCTCTCCCGCCGTTTTCGTTCTCTCTCCTGCAATCCCCGCCCCATCCGCGAGGGGAAACCCGGCGCGAAAGCTCAAACCGCGCCCGAACCCGCAGAAGCACCAGCGCCACCCCCTCCAACCGGAGCAAAAAGGCGCGAAATTCCGGGGCAAAAGGGCTGGCTGCTGCAAACCTTCCCCGGCCACCACATCCCCTATGTGCGCGGCCATCTGATCCGCTTCCTCGAAGACCCCGACACACTGTCGCTCCACGGAGAAAATCCCCGAATCGGTCGCGTGCTACGCCCAATCTGCCACATGCTCGCAATCCCGCTCCCCGATTACCTCAAATTGCCGCGCACACCGCGCACACCTCGCCCAAAATCAGCTCCCAAACCGGCGCGGCGGAGCAAAAAACCAGAGCCAACGCTCTACGAGTATTTTCTGCAAAAATACCCGCCCGCTCCGCCACGTCCCACCTTGCCCGGCCACATCTACGCGCCCAGCCCCAGCCCAAAAATCAACTTCGAGCGCTAGGCGGAGAATTGTGCTCTAATCGTTCCGGATCAAAAACAAAAAAATTAATCCGTGAACTTGACCAATCGGCTCACCTGGATATCCGAGACAAAAATAACGCCGGAATGTTGGTTGAAGAACGGCTGGAAACCTTCAACCAGGGGCCGGACCAAGTCTTCGGGAACGGCGGTGATCAGCATCACCAGAACCGAATCTTCATTGAACATCACGTGGCCTTCGTGAAACCCGTGGCTGCCTTTGCCCGAAAGATGGTTCACGATCGTGTAGCCTTTAACATTGGCCCGGTCGAGCAGGTCGGTGGCGAAAGCGAGATGTTCGCCTTCGAGGATGATTTCGAGTTTTTTCAGCGGGCTGAGTTGGAAATTATTCATGCGGTCATCCGTTCCCCGGTTGCGAGAGGTTGCAGGTTTATCGTGTCGAGCGTCTGGTCACGCCATTCGCCACCTTCGAGATAAAGGCTCAGCAAGCGGTCGTCAGTATCAATAATCAGCAAACGAAGCCAGCCATTTTGCACCAGCCGCCGAACCGCGACCACGCCTTCCACCGCCGCGCGGGCATGCGCCAATGGGGCCTCAATCACCGTAATCAGCCGCAACGGCTCATGATAGGGGCGGCCATCGCGCAGCACCGTCTGCGATGGCAAGCCGGTGCGCAGATCGCCAAGATTGCCGCTCATCACGCCAAACCGCCCCGCGACATTATGGTAAACCTTGCTGCCGCTGCCATAGGTTTCGTTATCAACCGCAGAGAAATAATGCTCCATATTGATCCATTGCCCCACCACCAGCGGCCCGGTGATAATCGACTCTAACAAACGTCGCTTCGGGTCAATTCGCCAATCATAGGAATGCAGAAAGGCACGCCCCTCAAGTTCGAGCTTCTGGGTAAGATGCCGCCGGCCGATAACAAAATAACTATTGCGCGACAGGCCCCATTCAGGGCGAACCTGGGACCAGTCAACCGCGTTGCGCAGCGCAATCCGTCGGGCCGCGCCCGTGCTCGGTCGCTTCGCCGTCTCGGGCAACAGGGTGGCGATGCGTTCTTGCGCACATAAACGGCTAGCGGCGATCAGCCCCTTATGGAGCCGATCAAGATAAAGCAAATGCGCAGGCGGGATCAGTTCAGGATCAGTCAGGGTAATATCATCGGTCACCGTGTTGTGTAGAGCGCCGAGAAACACAACGTCTTCGGGAATGTCGATCCCTTGTTCGCGTAACCGGCGGCGCACATCAACCTTGTTCGCCATCTGCGCCAGGACCCGCGCATTATGGCTGCCGCTGGCACCCCCGCAGGCCCCGCAATCAAGAGCCGATTCATAGGGATTATTATCTGACACGCTGGCATGACCCACGAGCAGCACGAACCGCGAAAACCCCTCGGTCAGACCAATCGAGCGCAGCGCCTGGCCAACAAAATGCGCCTGTTCACCGAGCGAGAACCCAATCCTGCCCAGACGTTCAAGTTGGATTCGGCTAAATTGCCGATTGATCCGGTAGGCGCGGCGCAGCCGCTCGATAAAAGCATCAAGCCCGTCGCGGTTCAGCCCGAGGGCCTGCGCCAGGGCCTCACTAGGCTCAAGCCGGCGCAGAGCAACTTCGCGCAGATCGCGCACAATCTCATCAGAAATGCGCTCGGTGGGCAGGCCGCGCTCATGCTGGATCGCCTTGACGATCAATTCGCGCTGCACGGCACGCAAAATCGAATCGGCCTGTTCGCGGCTCAATTTATCAAGCAAGAGCCTTGTCGGCGGCGGGTCGCTGAATAATTTTCCGCGCCAACGCTGATAGGCGATGGGCGCGATGGTCTTGCCGATCAAATCAAAGCCAAACAGCAACCCAATCGCTTCGACCGTGGCGAATGGCGTCAGAATCGAGTTCTTGAGTTCGTGCAGCGCCTCAACCAAGACCCCCGCGACAGTTTCATCCATCGGCGCTGAGACATGCATTTCCAACACCAGATTGCGCGGCGTGACGATGGCCGGGCAGAGATGCGCCTCGTTGCCTTTGCCCAGCTCCAGCAGGCTGATGGGCACCCCAAAAAATCCAGCGATCCCGAAGGTCTGGTAATCGCCGATGGATTCGAAATGGCGGCGAATGCGTTCGGAGCGTGTATCGATGCAGAACAGCGCCTGCGCAAATGGCCGCTTGTCACGCGGCTTTGGCGGCGCGGTGTCGATACCGCGAACGAACAAATCGATGGCATGCGCCTCCATCGCGCGCAGCCAAATCATGCCCTCTTCGGCTTCGAACGCGCGCAAGGCGGTGAGCACGCTCTCGAACGCGGCCTCATCGAGACCCTGAAGAGCTTGGGTGATCCCAGCGGCGTCACCCCAGTCTTTCAGGGCAGCGGCGGATCGCTGCGCCTCATCTGCGGCCACAAACTTGGTGTAGCGATCAAACAAAAGCTGAATGTCAGACGCCCTGCCGCGCAGGATCGTATCATGAATCCGATGCGCCCAGGCGGGCAGCACCTTGCCCGCGTGATAGTGCAAGCGCAGAAACACCTCGTGCGGGCGCTGATCCAGCATCGTCATCAGGTCCGGCACCGACGCCGGCATGCCCGGCTGGTGCTGTTCCTGCAGCAGGGCCAGCACCAGCGCTTCACGCACCGCCAAAAAATCGACCAGATCGGCCGGGTATTGCTGCGCCCAATAATAGTTTTTGGCGTTCTGACGCCAGCGAATGAACCCCGCCCAGCCATGCAGCCGCGCGAGTTCGCGGGTGAAATTACCAACCCAATATTCCTCCGGCACGCCCTGGAGACGCATCGCCCGCGCGATCATGGCTTCGGGCGTTTCGATGCCGTGCAGCACCTTGTCGATCGAAAGGCCGCGGAGGAACATTTTGAAATTATGCCGCACAAGGCGGCTCCAGGCGCGGAAAAACCCCTGCTCGCGGCCCGGCATCGCCATGGTCGACTGGCCTTCATCGAAAAAATCAAGGCAGGTTTTAATCAGCAGATCATCAAGCGTCTCACTAATCTTGGTACCATAGAGCGCATCGATCACGTCGCACAGCGGCGTGTCGCCACCGAGTTGCGCCTGCATCCTTGTGATCAGAATTGTCTCATCAACCCGCATCTCGGTGATCGGTTCACCGCGCAGCGCGGACCGGATGGATGCGGGGGTGCAAATTTCAACCGGCAGGGCGACGGGATCAGCGATGCTCACCAGGAGGTGGTGGAATGCCCGGTCCCAGTCGATTTCAGTCGGCAGATCGTGGCGCGCGATGAAACGGTTAACCCCGGCGCGGAGTTCCGCCTCGTTGATCGTGCCCTCGGCCCGATAGCGCTGATAGTCTTGGCGCTTGAGAAAGCCGCGCGCCCGAAACAAAGTTTCGCCGCGTTTGACAGCATCCTCGAATGCGAGGCCCTCAAGACCGTGTAGCGGATTGTGATGAATGAAATTGCGCATCGGCCAGAAATAGGCGATCGGCTCGCCGGCGACGTAGATCATGGCGCGCAGCTTGAGCGTGTCGGCCAGAGGCAGGGTCATGGTGCGTGTCCCGTATCAGTCATCATCGCCAACTCATCTCCAGCGCCAGCCCGCAGATCATGGCCAGACCAAGCACGATGACGAGACTGGATGTGCGGTCGAGATCGGTGATGCGGCGGGGCAGTTTCCAGCTTTTGGTGATGAACCCTTCAAGGAGCCGCAGCGCGGTCCAGGACCAGAGCAGCCAGACGGCGCAGATACCTGCCGCCATGCCGAGGTCAGCTTGCTGCAGAATACCGAGAATTGCGAAGAATGATGGGAATGGCGGCGTGGCGACGGCCGCGAGAACACTGACCACCAGAAATCCGGCGAGGCGCGGTGCGATGTCGGGCAGGCCGTGGGTCAATCCGGCATAGGCGATTCCAACCCGGCGCTGGAGCAGGGCGCTAATCATTATGGGGGCGAGGAGGCTGATCGAGAAGCCGAGGGCCAGCACACGCAGGCTGGTCAAATCATGGAGCGGACCCCAGCCGATCCACAGGAGCGACCATGAGGAGACCGCAATAAAGGCGATCCATCGGTCGAGTTCCTGCACGCTCAGTGCGCGCCAAGCGTAAAGCAAAGCGGTGAGCAGCGCCCAGATCCGCAAGGCGCGCGATGGCACCGCGACGCTCGCCAGCATCAGGCCAATTTGCGGCCAGATCAGGACCAGCAGGGCGCGCGCGCGGAAATCGTTGATCCGGCAGAATAACAGCACGAACAGCGCGCTGAGCGGGAACAGCGGCAGGAAGATTGCGGTCGGCACATCGGCAATCAACTTCATGTCACACCCACCGCAGCCATAGATTGACCTGCCGGGATGCCGTGATCAGCCCGCGCGACGCGGCGGCGTAGAGGTCTGCGATGTAGAACTCCCGCGAAATCAGGGCGTAATAAATCAGCCAAAAGCGCGTGTCGCGCTCACGCATGGTCTTGTCCTGATGGGTTGCGCGATAGGTGAGAATCCACCCGGCAACGATGACGAGCGTCACCAGAACAACCACAGCATCGAACGCGATGGGGCTGATCGCGGCGGCGCTGAAAATGGCGCGGCGGAATGCGACGTTCGGGTAGAGGAATAGGTTGAATGCGTGGCTGATGACCGTATAGCCGAGCACAATGATAACGAGCGAAACGATGGCGAGGCTGACCATGCGCCATGGATCTTCGGTATCCATCCGGTGGATCGCGAAGAGGAGTTGCGCGCCGGTAATCCAACCAAAGAACAACAGCACAATCGCCCCTTGCTCGACCAGGGTATTGGCGCCGATCAGCCAATGCGCGATGAAAAGGATGATGGCGGGGACACCAAGAGTGACTAGCGCCATCAGTTGCCAGGGCTGGCGGTAGGCGGTGGCGCGGCGCTCGACGACGAAGGTGTAGAGTTCGCTTTTGGGCACGCCATCATCCGCGCGGGCCTGGTTGATGGCGCTGCCGGAGCTGAGAAAAAGTGTTGCTTTGAACAGACCGTGCGCGATGAGGTGGAAGATTGCCAACGAAAAGGCACCAACGCCACACTCCATGATCATAAAGCCCATCTGGCCCATGGTGGAATAGCCGAGTGATTTCTTGATGTCGTTTTGTGCGAGCATCAGCAATGAGCCGGTGACCGCCGTAATCAGCCCGACCACGAACACCCAGTGCAGAACGACATTCGTGGCAACGAACACCGGCGCGAATCGGTTGATAATGAAGGCGCCGGCATTGACGATGCCGGCATGCATCAGCGCCGAGACCGGGGTGGGGCCGTCCATCGTGTAGGGCAGCCAGGTATGGAGCAAAAACTGCGCGGAGCGCGCGAAAGCGGATACGGAGATCAATGTTGCAACCGTTCCGGCGACCGGCCAGCCGCCGGCGAAGGTTATGCCCGGATTTGCCGTGATTTTCGCGAAGACCACGGCCATTGACCATGAACCGCAAAGCCGATGGAGGATCAGGGCGGCGAGCACCAGGGGCAGATCGCCAAAGCGGTAGGTGATGAAGGTCCAGAATCCGTAGCGATAGGCGGAGGGGCTGGCCAGGCGATGGTCAAGTAGCCAGAACAACACAAGGCCGATCAGGTTCCAGGCGATAACCAACGTCAAAAGATCGGCGGCACAGACCATCAGCAACAGGCACGCAGTCATTAGGTCGAGCAGGGCGAAGAACCGCCCGTAGCCCGGCTCCTCGATCATATAGCGACGCGAATAAATATGGACGATGAGGCTGATTCCGGAGATCACTGCCGACAGCAACGCCGCCAGCGGATCAAACTGGACGCTGCCCCATACTGGATTCAATTGCAGCACGCCGTTTGGCGCGCCCCCGAGTTTGGCGGCCAGTAAAGCAATGGCAACGACGAAGATGGCGACATTGAAGCCGATGCTGATCGCAGCCGCACGGCGTCCGAACCGGCCAAAGCCGATCAGGGCGGCTGGAATCAGGGCCAGGATAATCAAGAGAAAGACAAGACGTTCCATAATTATTATTTGCCCGTGACCTTATTGATTTCAGTACAAGCGATTCGTTATATGAGCCTTCTGCCAAGCGGGTTTTGGCGTGCAAGCAAGTGCCAGACTGAAAGCCGCGCAACCTATATGCGAGAAATTAAAAAAACAAAATTAATAATTTTTTGCATTATCATTCAGTGATGTGAATGGACCCGCCATTTTTTGGCTTCGTCTTCGCACCAACCTGGCGGCGTGGCAGGGTCGGCAGCACGACATAAGCGGCTTCGGTCAAAATGAAGTTCTTGAGGGCTTGGGCGGCGACGCTGAACCGTTTGCCTTGCCGGTGGACCAGATACCATTGGCGTTCGAGCGGAAAATCGACCAAATCGATGATCGCGAGACGACCGAGTTTCAGCTCCATCTCCAAGGTATGGAGCGAAACCACGCCGAGCCCTAATCCCGCCATCACCGCGTGCTTGATCGCTTCGTTGCTGCTCATTTCCATGGAATTCTGCAGGCGACCGCCATTTCTATGCAGGAAGCGTTCAAAAGCGTCGCGCGTGCCAGAGCCAGGTTCGCGAATGATGAACCGCTCCTTGACCACGCGCTTGATCGGCACGTTACGCATCGCGCAGAGCGGATGATCGGGGCTTGCTATGACCACCAGAGGGTTGGGCATGAATGACTGAGAGACCAGATTCGCCCCTTCGGGGGGGACGCCCATAATCGCCATGTCCGGCGCGTTGTCCGCCAATTGTTTCAGCACCGCGTCGCGATTGGTCACGTCGAGATTGACGGTGATGCCGGGGTGATGGGCGCAGAACCGCGCGAGCAGGTAGGGCGAGAAATACTCCGCCGTGCTGACCACGGAAACATTGAGCACGCCGTGGTGCAGGCCCTTGATATCATCGAGCATATTTTCGAATTCATCGATCCGCTGCGCGATGTCACGACAGAACGCCGCCAACTCGCGCCCGATTTCGGTGGGCGAAATTCTGCGACCAATATGCTCGAAGAGCGGGCTGCCAATCTGGTCTTCGAGCTGTTTGATTTGGTTGGAGACGGCTGGTTGCGTCAGATGCAATTCTTCGGCGGTGCGCGTGAAGCTGCCGGTGCGGGCGACGGCCTCGAACAGCGCCAGTTGGCGCAGGGTGAAGTTGCGCCGCCGTGGTGCTTTGGGGCGCGGTTTGATTTCAGTATTCATAAACCGTGATCGCTCGCATAAGAATTATATATTTTCCATGATCGTCTTAGCCCTGTATGACGTATCGTGGTTGGTCAAGAGAAAAAAGTCTACCCCACCCAGGTTGAGAGAAAACGGTCCGTTCAGTGTTGATCATCCCTTTGTCTGAAGGCTCGTGCCTGGAACGTTTGCCATGGTCTGCCAACGCCGACAGGATCACTGTCGCGTTTAACAACATTATTGCTGACAAGGACGTATGAGATGAGTGGAAAAAAATATAGTGCCGGGGTCAAGGAATACCGACACACCTACTGGACACCGGATTACACGCCACTCGACACCGATATTTTGGCCTGCTTCAAAATCACGCCGCAGGCCGGGGTTGATCGTGAAGAAGCCGCCGCCGCCGTCGCAGCCGAATCCTCAACCGGCACATGGACCACCGTGTGGACCGACCTGCTGACCGACCTTGATTACTATAAAGGCCGCGCCTACCGAATCGAGGACGTGCCGGGTGATGACACCTGTTTTTATGCCTTCATCGCCTATCCGATCGACCTGTTCGAGGAAGGTTCCGTTGTTAACGTGTTCACATCGTTGGTGGGCAACGTGTTTGGCTTTAAGGCCGTGCGCGCGCTTCGCCTTGAGGATGTGCGTTTCCCCATCGCTTATGTGAAAACCTGCGGCGGCCCGCCTTGCGGCATCCAGGTTGAACGCGACAAACTCAATAAATATGGCCGACCGCTGCTCGGCTGCACGATCAAGCCGAAGCTCGGTCTATCGGCAAAAAACTATGGTCGCGCGGTCTATGAGGCCTTGCGCGGTGGTCTTGATTTCACCAAGGACGATGAAAACGTCAACAGCCAACCTTTCATGCGCTGGCGTGAGCGTTTCGACTTCGTTATGGAAGCGATCCATAAATCCGAAGCCGAAACCGGCGAGCGTAAGGGCCATTATTTGAACGTCACGGCGCCGACGCCTGAGGAGATGTATAAGCGCGCTGAATACGCCAAGGAGATCGGTTCGCCGATCATCATGCACGACTTCATCACTGGCGGCTTCACCGCTAACACCGGCCTTGCTAATTGGTGCCGCAATAATGGCATGATGCTGCATATCCATCGCGCGATGCATGCGGTGATCGACCGCAATCCGCATCACGGGATTCATTTCCGGGTGCTGACCAAGATATTGCGTCTGTCCGGCGGCGATCATCTGCATACTGGCACTGTGGTTGGCAAACTCGAAGGCGATCGGGCTTCGACATTGGGATGGATCGATCTGTTGCGCGAATCTTTTATCCCGGAAGATCGGTCGCGGGGCATTTTCTTTGATCAGGATTGGGGCTCCATGCCAGGGGCATTCGCGGTCGCTTCGGGCGGCATCCATGTTTGGCACATGCCCTCCCTGGTCACGATATTTGGTGATGATTCGGTTCTGCAATTTGGCGGGGGCACTCTTGGCCATCCTTGGGGCAACGCCGGTGGAGCGCATGCGAATCGCGTGGCGGTGGAGGCCTGCGTGCAGGCGCGCAACGAAGGGCGCGACCTCGAACGCGAAGGCAAGGATATTCTCACGGCTGCCGCCGCCCACTCGCCTGAGCTGAAAATCGCCATGGAAACCTGGAAAGAAATTAAATTCGAGTTCGATACGGTGGATAAGCTCGACATCTCCAACCGGTAAGCGGCGCCAGCCCATTCGCTTTTCATGCCCTATAAGGATTATCGCCATGCCCGTCGAAGCCTATAATTCTTCACTGAAATACGAGACTTTTTCGTATCTACCGCCGATGACGCCCGACCAGGTGCGCCGTCAGGTGGCCTACACCATTGCGCAGGGCTGGAACCCGGCGGTTGAACACACCGAACGCGGCACGCCGGCCCATGTGAGTTTCTGGTATATGTGGAAATTGCCGCTGTTCGGCGAGCAATCGGTCGATGCAGTGATGGCCGAAGTCGAAGCCTGCCATCGCGCTTTCCCGGATCATCTGGTCCGCTACGTTGCCTATGATAACTACGCCCAAAGCCAAGGTCTGTCGTTTGTCGTGTATCGCTAATCAGGCGCTGCGCAGACGATTTTGGAATGAGGGCATGAATCTTAGAGGTGTTTGCCATGACCGCCGCCGATAACCCTGCAGCCGCGACCCTTTCGGGACGAGAAATCGCTTTGCTGCGCCGTCAAGCTATGGCGCAGCACGGCAAGGCAGGGGTGGTCAAGGCAAGCCCGACCAAGATCGGCCAGACGGTCTACGGGGCTGCTCGGCAGTCGCCGATCCTGACGAACGCGTCGAGCGGCATTGGGCGGGCGACGGTGCCATCGGCAAACGCATCCCATGATGGCGCGGCTTGCGCGCCCTCCACCGCGCCCAAACGTGCGGCGCTTGAGCGGCGGCAGGCGCTGAGCCAGATGGGCAAGGCCGCACTCTCTGGTGCTGGCGTGCGGTCGTATCGCGCCGCCTCGCCGGACGATAAAACCGCCTGCGCATGCCAGACCGCGCCGGCACGCGCGCCCGATCATCACCCCGATCATCACCCCGGTCATAACACGACATCGGTCATGTCGGTGGCGGCGGATCAGGCGGGGCGCGCGATCCAGCCGGTTGGCAAGGCGCTGGCCCGCGCCCGACGCACGGCCCTGTCGCAGGGCGGCAAATCCGGCATCAAGCGCGCCGAACAGGCGATCCGGATCGCACCCTCCCTGCCCAGCCAGGATGGGCAGACCGCCATCGTCCCGGGGACAGGCGGACGGCAAGCCGCGATGCAGCATCGCAAGGTCCGCGCCTTGATTGGCACGGACACCGCAAACCACGCGGCGACGCGTCCGAGTGCTCACGTGCGCACCCGTCCCGCGCTCACCGAAGCCCCGCCAAAAATTGAGGCCGGTCCTACGCTGGCGGGCAATGCGGTCACCGGAACCATGATCGAACGGAGCCGCAAGGTGACTGGGAGCGAACTAGGCTCCTGCCGTGCGGTGACCGGCACTGAATATCTGCCCGCGAATATGTATGATAAATTCTGTCCAACCCGCCCGGCTGCCGCACCGGCCAAAGTGGTCAGTGAAGCGACGCCGAAAGGCAAGACGATCAGTGGCACCCTCGTTGGCCGCCCGTCGCGGGTCACGGGCGGCGAGATGGGCGCGGATCGGGTGATCACCGGCACCTCGTATAGCCGCCCGTCCGCCGATACCGCGCCGCCCAAGACCGGCGTGACCCACACCTATGGGGCCATGAAGCTCACCGGCACCATGGTCGGGTCGGCGCCGAAGGTGACGGGTGATGAGCCAGGGGCCTGCCGCAGCGTAACCGGCAGCCAATATCTTTCCGCCGAACATTTCAAGGAATTGTGCCGCAGCGAGGTTCCCGCGCCGGTGCGGCGGGTGAGCGTGATGTCCACCCCCGCAGGTCAGACGCTGACGGGCAGTGCGGTCGGGCGATCACGCCAGGTGACGGGGGATGAGGCCGGCGCATGCCGTGCGGTTACCGGCAGCCAGTATTTCAATGCCAAGGATTTTGGTGTTCTGTGCGATGATGGCGGCCCGCGCAAAGTGGCAATGATCGAAACCGGCGGGCGTGCGTCGGTCCCTCAGGACCAACATGTTAGTAAGGTTGGGATCGACCGGACGATCAGCGGCCAGCGTGTGACCGGCAGCGCCTTTGGGCGCTCCAAGCAAGTGACGGGTGATGAGCGCGGTGCCTGCGTGCCGGTGAGTGGTGCGTCTTATATCGGTCAGGATCAGTATCAATCATTTTGCGGCCCTGATGATGTGCAGGCGCAAACGGCGCGGGTGCGGGACCGGGCGAGCATTTCTGCCGCCATGGTCAGTGGCGATCGTCCTGGTGCGGGCGGGATGACCATGACCGGCGATGAGCGCGGCGCCTGCATTGCGGTCACGGGCGTGCCCTATATCGGGTTTGATAATCGGGCGCCCAACTGCCTGATTCAGCCTGAGACCTCCAACCGGTTTTTGCTCCGGCAACGCCCCGCCGCGCCGGATAAGCCGGCGGCCCCTGCCGATTTTAGCATCCGATCGCCCGCGCGCGTCGCCTGGGATGCTGATCGTGAGACCCGTGCGGCCATTGGTGCCGTCACCGGCACGGCGTATGGCGCCGCTGACCGGATTACCGGGCCGGGCAACAAGGCGAGAGGTCTGATCACCGGCACGCCTGAGTTTCGCCATCACGAGTCGGCGTCGGCACAGCCACGCAGCGATGCGCGCGGTGATCGGGCCGCAAACAATGTCGCCACGGTGGCGAAAACCCAGCGCCTCAGCGGTGAAGCCCAGATCCACGAGCGTGTTACCGGCGATGCCTGGCAGGCACAGAGCCGGGTATCCGGCACGGAGGGCCGCTCCAGCACGGTGCGTAACCCCTCCCAGCGCGGCAATGCGCGCGGCGCGCTGATGGATGCGCGCAGGCCATCCGATGTTGAGAAGCCACCGGCAGCGGCGAATTTGGTGACGGGTTCGTCTGGCAATACGGGTCGTGGTCCGCTGGTGACCGTCTCCGGTGGAGCGCGGGCGTGAGAGCGCGATGAACACGCGTCAACGCCGCACGGCCCAGGAGCATACGGCTCAGCAACGCACGCTCCAGCAGCGCCCCATTGAGCGACCCATCGAGCGGCCCGCCTTGCGGATTGCGTCCGCGCTGCCCAACCCGGTCTGCGTGCCGGGCAGCGGGCAGAGTTGCGAGCATGCGTTGGTCGATCAGGCGTTGAACGCGGCGTTATATGATTACGAAAGCCGGATGACTGCCCGGTTCGGCGCGGTCATCGACACGCTCAAGGCGATATCGGCCATTCAATATGCCCCCGATTTCGTGCCGCGCGCGCAGGCTCTGGCGGAGCGGAATTTGGGTTATAAGCTGCCAGAATCACAGCTAACACAGACCTGGATCTCCGGCCTCGATATACGCGGGTTGCATGCTCACTGTATGCTGCATACCTTCAAATTCTGCGTCGATCAGGCGGTTGTTGATAAAGCGCTCTGGCTGGCCGATGAGGCGATTGACGGTGAATTTCTGCGTGATTGCGGCTTTCATACCGTTGATATTACGCCCTGCGCCGATGGCCGACTGCAAGGGCTGGTGCCGTTTGTGTTGCGGATGGCGCCGGGGCCGGAAATCACCGTGAAAGCCTATGCGGGATCATTATTTGATATCGAAGGCGATATTAATGACTGGTCGCATCGCGAAATCCTCCGCCTTAGCGGGGGCCTGCCCGCAGGGTCTGAGAGTGGCAATTATCTCAAGATTGCGGTGTATCATTTCAGCTCGGCGTCGCCCCAGCATCAGGGCTGCGCCGCCCATGGCAGCAACGATGCGCTGGCCTGTGAAGCCGCGCTGGAACGGCTTGATGCGCTGCGCACCGCGATTGAGTCGACCTATGGCCATGGTGCCGCCCCCGACACGTTGCTGATTGGTCTTGATACCGATCTGGATGCGATCCGAATCCATACACCGGATGGTGCGGGACGGATTGATGCGGCTCGGTTCATTGATGCGGGTGCGGTCTATCGCGCGACGATCGGCATTGCCCCGCAGGCTGCGCGCGCGGCCTTGCAGCGCGAGGTCGCGGCGCAGGCTGAGGGCGGCATGTCCGCGGGCATGCGGGCGCTGGTGGAACGGTTGCTTGAGGCCAATCTGTCGCAGATCGAATATGTGATCCAGCATCATGCCGGACGCTACGCGGAACTTGGCCATGACGAGCATTTTATCTGTGCGGGCGAAGCGCCGACGAAAGTGCATATCCGCAACATGTATTATTTCGCTCATCTCGATACGGTTGAGGAAGGTGCCGCTGATCTTGACGTGGGGATCAAGATATTTACCGGCCTGAACCTCGCGCATGGCCTCGCGATCCCGGTGTTGGTGCATTTTAGTCATGATTCGAATGTGCCCGGCGGGCGTGAGCGCGCGGTATTGCGTTGTTGCCGGGTCAAGGCCGCGATCGAGGAGCGTTACGCGGCACTTGCGGCGCATGGCCAGTTGCATTGCCAGATGGCGGTGAGTGACCGCAACGGCACTGAGCTTTGCTGCTTCATCGACGAACCATCGGCCCATGCAGCCCTTGGCCAGAAGGCAGGACATTTTTCATGAGGATCATGCGGGTTGAGAAAACGCTGGTCTCCACCAACCGGCTCGATGCTTTCGGACATCGGCCGCTGCTGGTGGTGCAGGAACGGGTTGGCGGCACGCGGAGCGTCGCGGTGGATGCGGTGGGCTGCATTCCGGGCGATTGGGTGGTGTGTGTTGGCTCCTCCGCCGCGCGCGAAGCGGCAGGCTCGAAGGATTATCCGTCTGATCTGACCATCGTTGGGATTATCGACCATTGGAAAGTGGAGGAGTGAGATGGAGATCATGCGCGTTATTGATGATCTCGTTTGCACCCGTCGGGTTCCGGGGTTGAGTGTCGCATCGCTGCGGGTGCTGGAAAACATGCAGGGTGTCGTTGCTGTCGCGACGGACCCGGTTGGTGTGCCGTTCGGCAAATGGGTTTTCACCACCAGCGGCAGCGCGGCGCGCTTTGCGATGCCGGACATCGCGGTGACGACCGATCTGACGATCTGCGGCATCATCGATGATTGGTCGCCATGAAACCTGCAGGCAACCAATGCGTAGGGCGTCTGACCGACGCTAACACAGGGCTTATCCCGTGCGCCGCCCATCATCGCGCGGATTCTTCGGCACTATTTTTTGAGGAGTGGAAACATGGCTGAATATAACGGGATTGCCCTTGGCATGATCGAAACACGGGGTCTGGTGCCCGCCATCGAGGCGGCGGACGCGATGACCAAGGCGGCGGAAGTGCGGCTGATTGGCCGTGAGTTCGTCGGCGGCGGCTACGTCACCGTGCTGGTGCGCGGCGAAACCGGCGCGGTTAACGCCGCCGTGCGCGCTGGGGCGGATGCCTGCGAGCGGGTTGGTGATGGTTTGGTCGCGGCGCACATCATCGCCCGCGTTCACAACGAGGTTGAGGGCATCCTGCCCAAGGTGCCGACGGCCTGAGCCGGCGTCATGCAACAAAAATTCCAGAGGAGATAACACATGGCTGACTATGTCGGGATTGCACTCGGTATGATCGAAACCCGCGGTTTGGTGCCCGCGATCGAAGCGGCGGACGCGATGACCAAGGCGGCGGAAGTGCGGCTTATTGGTCGTCAGTTCGTCGGCGGCGGTTATGTGACCGTGCTGGTGCGCGGCGAAACCGGCGCGGTGAACGCCGCTGTGCGCGCCGGGGCGGATGCTTGCGAGCGCGTCGGTGATGGTTTGGTCGCGGCGCACATCATCGCCCGCGTGCATAACGAGGTTGAGGGGATCCTGCCCAAGGCCGCGACGAGCTAAACGATCGCGATTTTTTCACGTAAACCAGAGGAACAAGAGATGGCTGACTATACGGGGATTGCCCTTGGCATGATCGAGACGCGCGGTTTGGTGCCCGCGATTGAAGCGGCGGACGCGATGACCAAGGCGGCGGAAGTGCGCCTCATCGGCCGTCAGTTCGTCGGCGGCGGCTATGTGACCGTGCTGGTGCGTGGTGAAACGGGCGCGGTCAATGCCGCTGTGCGCGCCGGGGCGGATGCTTGCGAGCGGGTTGGTGATGGTTTGGTCGCCGCGCACATTATTGCCCGTGTGCATAACGAGGTCGAAGGCATTCTGCCGAAGAAACCGGACGCGACCGGGGGTGGCCGCGACGCTGAGATCGCGACGGTGCGCAGCTGAGGGCATGCCAGGGTGATCCGCCCCGATCCGCGCACCTTGGGCTGGCTGAACCGCGCACTCAACCATGAACTGAGCGCGGCGCAGAATTATATGGCCCAGCGCGTGCTCGCCCGGCTCTGGGGCGATGATGCGTTGGCCGAGCGCCTCGGCGCGGATGCGCTGGAAGAACTCGATCACGCTGAACATCTGATGCAGGCCTTGATCGAGCAGGGGGTTACCCCGTCCGCCGGGGTGCTCAGGCCGCCGCGGCTGGGGCCGGATGCAGCGACGCTGATGATTGCGAACCGGCAAATCGAGGCGGATGCGGTGCAGCTTTACCGCGAGGCGGCAGCCCATGCGCGGCGGGTTAAGGATCAGGCCCATGAAGCCCTGTTTACGGATTTGCTGGAGGCAGAAATGCGACATCTTATCGGCATTGAGGAGCACAGGTCATGACGATGCCGCCTGACGGCTGGGAAGCGCGTGGCCGCCCCGCGAGCTGGTTTCGCCGCTTCACTTTCGCCAAATATGCGGAGACAAGGCAATTCCTTGACGATTTGGCCGCGCTGAGCGCGGAAACCGGTCTGCATCCACAAAACCTGAATTTCGCAACAACCCATGCCAATATCACCCTTGAAGGGGTTGATCAGCAGGAGCCGGGGGAGGCGGAACGCGCGTTTGCGCTGAAAATCAACGCGCTGGCAGCAACCCGCGCGGGGCCGTGATGGGCGCCCGGATCATCGCGGTTATCAACCAGAAGGGCGGTGCCGGGAAAACCACCTTGGCCATGAATGTCGCCGCCGGGTTGGTGCAGCGCGGATCGACCTTGGTTATTGATCTTGATCTGCAAGGCTCGGCGCGGCAATGGGCGAGCCTGGGTAGCAAGCCGTTCCCGGCGCCGGTGAAGCAGATTGTCGGGCCATGGACACCGCGCAGCCTGCAGCAAACCTATCGGGATTGGGAATTCGTGGTGCTCGATTGTCCGCCCGCGCTTGAGAGCCATGCCGCCCAGCAAGCGCTGCGCGTGAGCGAGGTCGCGCTGATCCCCACTTTGCCATCGCCGATTGACCTCTGGGCCAGCCTGCGCCTGCCGCAGGAGATTGCCGAGGCCCGCAAAACCAACCCGAAGCTGCGCGCCTTCGTGGTGCTCAATCAGATCGAGCCCAAAAGCGCATTATCGGCGGCGATGCGCGACGGTCTGGCCGAATTCGGTCTGCCGGTGCTCAAGGCGACCCTGCGGCGGCGCGTTGCGTACAAAACCTGCGCGCTTGAAGGGATCTCGGTTTACCAGATGGGACATCGGGGGCAGGATGCTGCCGCAGAAATCCAGGCGATTATCGAGGAGGTATGGCCATCATGACCAGCGTGAAGTCGAAGCTAAAAACCAGCGTGCAGGCGGCGAAATCGCAGATCGGCACCAAATCCGCGCCGGATGGCGCCCCCGAACCGCAAGCCAAGCCGAAAGCTGCCAACCGCGAGCCGAAACCGCCCGTGGCTGCACCCGCAGCTAAAAACGTCACCAAGCCGAAAGCGGGCCACCGGCTGGACGCCGTTCTGGAGCCGACTGGCGCGCCCGCCGCCAGCGCGGGCGAGCTGTTTCCCGCCCGCGTCTGGCCAGACTAAACCCCGTTATCACGCAGCATGATTATTGCGACACCGATAGGACCAAGCTTGCCATGAGCCCCGATCAATTTTACCGCACCTACGCCCCGCGCCAATCGGCTTCGGCGCGGCATGCCAACCCGCGATCGATGCCGCAGCGCGCTGCTAGCCAGGCGCCTGCCTCTGCGCCCGCACCCACACCCGCACCGACGCTTGATGGATCGAATGACATGCTGTCCGCTTATCGGATCAACGAACAACCTTATTACCGTCCCGTCGCTGACGAGGTCGAACTCTACGAGGCGGCTTATCTCGCCCGCATGCCGATGATGTTGAAGGGCCCGACGGGCTGCGGCAAGACGCGCTTTGTTGAATATATGGCCTGGAAACTTGGCAAGCCGCTGATTACGGTGGCGTGCAATGAGGACATGACTGCCTCTGATCTTGTCGGGCGGTTTCTGCTCGATGCCAATGGCACACGTTGGCAGGACGGGCCGCTCGCGCTCGCGGCGCGGCATGGGGGCATTTGCTATCTCGATGAGATCGTTGAGGCGCGGCAGGATACCACCGTTGTGATCCATCCGCTGACCGATGCGCGGCGGATTCTGCCGCTCGACAAGAAGGGCGAGGTGATCCACGCGCATCCTGATTTCCAGGTCGTGATTTCGTATAACCCCGGCTATCAGTCGTTGATGAAGGACCTTAAGCAATCGACGAAGCAGCGTTTCGGCGGGCTTGATTTCGATTACCCAACGCATGAGGTTGAAGCCGAGATCGTTGCGCATGAATCCGGCATTGGGCGTGATCTCGCCAAAAAACTGGTGCAGATTGCTGAGCGCGCCCGTAATCTGAAAGGCCATGGGCTGGATGAAGGGATTTCCACGCGCATGCTGATCTATGCCGGTTCGCTGATCCAGCGTGGCGTTGACCCGCTCGCTGCGTGCCGGGTGGCGTTGGTTCGCCCGATCACCGACGACCCGGATATGCGCAACGCCCTCGATTCTGCCGTCACCACCTATCTCTGATCACGGACGGACCCTCGCGGCATGGTCATCGCGCTCGACGATTATCAGGAGATCATCGCCGATTTGCCAGAGGCGGCGGCGCACGCTCTGCGGTCCGGCTGGGCTGAGGCCGCGCGGGTTTTTTCATCACGCGGGCTTGAGAGCTATTTGCGCGGTGCCATCGCGCTGCACCAGCTTGGTCGTGGCGAGGCCCTGGTGGTGGCGTATTTGGGGGCCATGCCTTCGATTATCCGCAGCCTGGGTGAGGAGGTGCTGGGCGACATGACCAGCTTTCTGCTCAGCATGGCGTCGAAAACCTCAGGACAAGTTCTCGCTCTGATTTGCGATACCTCATCGCTCGCCGCCGACCGGCTCGCGGATGCCGAGCTGTTTCGCGGCTATCTCGCGGTGCTTGGCGTGGTGCTGGCGCAGGCACCGCGCGGGTTGCGGCCGATGCTGGAAAATCTCGACCGGCTGTTTGGTCAACTCACATTAGGCGGGCTGCGCCGCTGGGTGAATTGGGGCGCGCAGGCCTACAAAGCCGATTTTGAGGGCCAAGTGCGCTATTTCGGACTGAAGAGCCCCGACGCGCTGGCCGTGTTGCAGCAGGAACGCAAAGGCACCCTGTTTGTCGATATTCAGCGGCGGCTCAATATCTATTTGCGCGCCATGTGGGGGCGCGATTTTTTTCTGCGCCCGACCGCGGGCGATTACGAAAATCGCGAGGGGCTGCGCGCCTATATCGAGCGCCACGTGATCCATATCGCCGATGCTTATGACGATCAGCCGATCCTTGAGGCCTCCGGTGATTTGATCGCCACGGTTCCAGCACTTGAGGTCTATCGCGCGGTTGCTAATCATTGTGCTGCGCATCTCGTTTTCACCAAGACGCCCCTATCACGGCAAGAGCTGGCGCCGGTGCATGTGGCGGTGATCGAGATCATTGAGGATGCAAGGATCGAGGAACTCGCCATCAGGCAGTTTCCGAACATGCGCACCACCTGGCTTGCGCTGCACCCGCGCCCGGATGTCAGCACCCCGCCTGCGCGGATGGGCGCGCTGTTCGCGCGACTTGCCTATGCCCTGCTCGATCCTGATTGGCACGATCCGCACCCCTGGGTACAGCAGGGTGTGGCCGAGTTCCGCGCCGCCTCATCGCTTGAGGATAATCAGGTGAGCTGGAATATCGGGGTGTCTCTGGTGCATGGCCTGCTCTCGGTGCCGGTGCCTGAATATGATCCGCGCCGCGACGGCCAAAGCGTGATCTATCGTGATGATAATAGCTTTGTCTGGCGGGGCGAGGCCTATGATACCGACGAGGCGTTGGCTGCAACCTGGGATACGGTGCAGGTCCGCAAGAAATCGTCATTGATGGAGATGATCAACAATCTCGATGTCGAGTTTGCCGGTGATGATGCTCAGGAAATCTGGACGCTACCCACTGAATATATCCTGGATCAGGAAGGCGTCAGCATCAATCAGCTTGAAGGCAAGCCGCCGATTGCCGAGCCGGTTTATTATCCCGAATGGGATTATCAGATCCAACTCGAACGCCCGACCTGGGCTGCGGTGCTGGAGCGTTACCCGCCGACCGGCGATCTCGCGGTGATTGACCGGATCATTGAGGATAACAAGCCGGTGCAAGCGCGGCTGCGCTTTCTGATCGAGGCGATGGCGCCGCAGGGGATGCAGCGCATTCGCCATATCGAGGATGGTGATGAGCTCGACATTAACGCGGCGATCCGGGCGATGATTGATATTCGCACCGGCCATCAGCCCGATCCACGGGTGATGATCAAATCCAAGCGCCATGTTCGCGACCTCGCGGTGACGGTGCTGCTGGATATGTCCGAATCGAGCAACGACAAAGTGCGTGGGCAGGATTACACCGTGCTCGACCTGACCCGCACCGCGACCGTGATGCTGGCTGGCGCGCTTGATCGGATCGGTGATGCTTTCGCCTTGCATGGATTTTGTTCCGATGGCCGGCACGATGTGCATTACTACCGGTTCAAAGATTTTGACCAACCCTATGATGATTTGGTCAAGGCCCGGCTTGCTGGCATGACGGGTGCCTATTCCACCCGCATGGGGGCGGCCTTGCGCCACGCTGGCCATCTGCTCGGCCAGCAGCGGCACGCCAAGAAAATCATCTTCATGATTACCGATGGTGAACCAGCGGATAACGACATGCGCGACCCGCAATATCTGCGGCATGACACCAAGCACGCGGTCGAGGCACTGCGCCGTCAGGGCATTATCACTTACGCGATCTCGCTCGATCCGCATGCCGATCAATATGTCTCGCGGATTTTCGGCGCGAAATATTATACGGTGGTCGATCATATCGAGCGGCTGCCCGAACGGTTGCCCGCGCTCTATATGGGGCTGACGCAATAATGTCTGGGACCAGTAACGCGGAGATTACGCTGCGGGCCTTCGTCTTTATCGACGCGCTGCAACCCCAACTCGCCTCGTATCTCGCGACCTCCTCGCAAGGGTTCCTGCCGGTTCCCGGCGATGCTTGCTTATGGATTGAAGTTGCGCCCGGTATGGCGGTTCACCGTTTGTCGGACATCGCGCTGAAGGCGACCAATGTGCATATGGGCGAACAAGTTGTCGAGCGCGCCTTTGGGTCGATGGAAATTCACTACCGCAATCAGAGCGAAGTGCTCGAAGCCGGGCGTGTGGTGCTGCGTGAATTGCGCACCACCGAAGATGCGCGCATGCCGTGCCGGATTGCCTGGAAAGAGGTGATTTGTGCGATTACGCCCGACCATGCCACGCTGATTAACCGCCAACTGCGCAAAGGTTCGATGCTTCTGCCTGGCAAATCTATGTTCATTATGGAGACCGAGCCGGCGGGCTATATTGTCTATGCCGCCAATGAGGCGGAAAAAGCGGCGAATATCACGCTCGTTGATGTTCGTCCGTTTGGCACGTTCGGGCGCCTGACCATGATGGGCAACGAGGCCGAAGCCTATGCGGCGATGAAGGCGGCTGAGAACGCTGTCGCGGCGATCAACAAAGCCGCCGGCCGTGCTGTTCGATGATGGAGATCGATTCGCAGATCAAGCGGTTGCTGTTCAACACAGTGCGGGTTGATATTGTGCTGGACGACGGCACGAACGGAACGGGCACCGCCTTCATCGTCGATCATCTTCACCGAACCGGCATGCGCCAATTCATCGTTACCAACCGCCATCTGGTCGAGACCGTGCGCCGGGGCGGGTTGGTGTTCACCCAGAAGCGAGACGGCAAACCGCTGATCGGCCAGCGTTTCCAGCTCGATATTGAGGATTTTGCGGCGGCGTGGTTCGTGCATCCTGACCCGGCGGTTGATCTCGCGATCGTGCCGCTCGCGCCGCTGGAAACGGCTGCGCATGCGCAGGGGGTGGAGCTTTATTATCATGGGATTGACTCCCGCCTGATATTGGGGGCGCGGGGTCTGGACCAGTTCGATGCGCTTGAAGACGTGCTATTCATTGGCTACCCAAGCGGTATCTGGGATCATGTGAACCTGATGCCGATCTTGCGCCGGGGCACAACGGCGACGCCGCTTGCCCTTAATTTCGAAGGGCGGGACGAGTTTCTGATCGATGCTGCGGTGTTTCCAGGGTCCAGCGGTAGTCCGGTCTTCGTGGTTGAACATTCAAAGAGCGCTTCGTTGCGGCCAACCAAGCCGAATTATCGGTTTGCCGGCGTGGTTGCCGCCGTTTTTTTCCGCGAGGAAACCAATGAGATTGTGCCCGCGCCGGTTCCCGCCTCGGCAACGGTGGCGACATTCACCGGTGCGGAGATGGTCGATCTCGGCCTTGTTATCAAGGCGAGGGCGGTGCTCGCGATTCTTGACGCGTATTGCGCGCGTTTTGTTGAGTGATTCCTTGGGCGGACGATATGAATGCCATGATCAAGGTCAGAATCTCCGCACCGCTCATATCGCATCGGCGATCAATCCGCAGCAACGCATGATCATCGGCAACGCGCCGAATGGGGGTTCCTTGATTTGAATTGTCGGCGCTGTGTGGGTGATAACGGCATGCGATACGGCATTCAGCTTCGCCGACCGATTTTCGTGGTTTGGCTGCGACTGTGGGCAACCGATCCGATGCCAATAACGATCAGAGATGAGGTCGATTTCTCCGCGTGAATCTGCAATTAAGCCGAGGGCTGAGCGTGGATTTGCAAGCCAAACAACGTCGAGTAACATTAATATTGTTCAATTTTCGTAAAACATAAATTTTGATTATTCCGATCTATTCAAACCAATAGCTGCAGCGACCCTATCCGTTTTGCTATTCGACTAGTCTCAATTCGGTGAGTTCCATCAAAAGGTCATTTTGATCGCTCTTAATACAGGGAGGCTGACCCAACCTACCACACGGCCTCATGCATTATACAGCATGTGAAAGATTTTTCTTTACTTATATTATCAACATCTGTCACAAAGGCGTCAGGCGAGATTTTGCATCGTCTGAACGACGGCACGAGCCAGAAGGTGGTGCACGTAAAGGAGGAAATGTTGCCCGACCATCAGAGACTCGAACTCTATCTTGAGACGATCATCGCCCGGTCACCCCATTTGCGTGACGCCAGTGAGGCGGTGCGAGCGGTTGCCGAGGCGGGTAAGCGCATCGCAAAACTATTGGCCTGTGGGCCGCTTGCTGGAAATCTAGCGGCGATCGTTGGTGATTCGATCGACGGTGATGGTCAAAAAGCATTGGATGTGCTGACGCACGATATTGTTCGCGAGGCGCTTCGTGCTGCGCCGGTCGCGGTGTTTGCCTCCGAGGAAGCGGACCAGCCCGAAATTTTGAACCCGACCGCGCATCTGGCCGTGGCGGTTGACCCGCTGGATGGCTCATCGAACGTGGACACGCTGGCGCCTGTTGGAACGATATTCTCAATTTTGCCGATCACTGATTTTGATCCTGCGGTGCCCGAATTGGCGTTTTATCAACCAGGCAGAAATCAATTGGCTGCCGGCTTTCTGATTTATGGCCCCCATACCGCCCTGGTGCTGACGATTGGCGCGGGCACGACCATCTTCACGCTCGATCCGGCAAGCGGGCAGTTTCTCGCGACGATCAAGGACGTTGCGGTTTCGCCCAAAACCCGTGAATATGCCATCAACGGCTCGAATATGCGCCATTGGGACCCGGAGATCCGCTCTTATATTGTGGATTTGAAAAAGGGTCATAGCGGGCCGCGCGGCGTTGATTTCAATATGCGCTGGCTCGCCTCAATGGTTGCGGAGGCTTATCGAATTTTGCAACGCGGCGGCATATATCTTTATCCGGTCGATCAACGTCCGAACTACCGTGCGGGCCGCTTACGTTTGATCTATGAGGCCAATCCGATTGCGATGATCATGGAGCAGGCAGGTGCTGCTGCGACTGATGGTCACACCGCTATCCTAGATCTCTGTCCTCAAACTCTCCATCAACGGTGCGCATTGGTGTTTGGTTCGGCTGATGAGGTGGCGCGGGTGCGCGAGGCCTATTTGGGCAATGATCCGGCGCCATCGCCGTTATTCAAGTCAAGGTCGTTATTTCGTCAGGCTGGGTCTGATCACGAGTTACTGACGTGAGCCGCAAGCATCCGATTATTTCCGTCACCGGCTCTTCCGGTGCCGGCACCACGTCGGTTCGGCGGGTGTTTGAGCAGATTTTTCGCCGGGAAAAAATCACCGCAGCCTATCTGGAAGGTGATGCGTTTCATCGCTATGACCGGATGGAGATGAAACAGAAAATGGCTGAGGCCGAGGCGGCGGGCAATCGTCATTTCAGCCATTTCAGCCCGGAGACTAATATTCTTGCCGAGTTGCAAGATATTTTCAGAACCTATGCCGAAACGGGCACCGGTCAATGCCGTCATTATATCCATGATGAGCGTGAAGCTGAGGAATATGGCGGCGAGCCTGGCACCTTTACTGATTGGGAGCCGTTACCGAGCAATACGGATATTCTGCTCTATGAAGGTCTGCATGGCGCGCTGAAGCATGGCGATATTGATACTGGCAAGCACGCGGACATCAAAATTGGTGTGGTGCCGGTGATCAATCTTGAATGGATTCAAAAAATCCATCGTGATCGCGCGGCGCGCCGTTATTCTACCGAGGCGGTCACTGATACGATTCTGCGCCGGATGCCCGACTATGTGCATTATATCTGCCCGCAATTTACCGAAACCGATATCAATTTTCAGCGTGTGCCACTGGTTGATACTTCGAACCCGTTCGTCGCGCGTTGGATCCCCACCGCCGACGAATCGATGGTGATCATTCGGTTTCGTGATCCTCATGGCATCGATTTTCCTTATCTGCTATCGATGCTGCATGGGAGTGCCATGTCCCGCGCCAATTCAATCGCCGTTCCGGGCAACAAGTTTGATTTGGCAATGCAACTAATTCTAACGCCGGTGATCATGCAATTGATTGACCGGAAGCGGCGGGCGCAGTGATGGTCGCTCATATGGAAATTCACCGCGCCAGTCTGGCGCTCATGATGTCGAAAGGTGCTGCCTCGTGGCCAAAATAACGTTACGACAATTGCTCGATCATGCGGCTGAACGCGGCTATGGCGTTCCGGCGTTCAACATTAACAGCATGGAGCAGGTTCAAGCGATTATGCAGGCGGCGGCGCATACCGATTCGCCGGTGATTCTGCAGGCGTCTCGTGGTGCCCGCTCTTACGCCGGCGATATCATGCTGGCGAAAATGATCGAAGCGGCTGAGGCGATGTTTCCGGCTATTCCCATTTGCTTGCATCAAGATCATGGCAACGACGAGGGAACGTGTCTCTCTGCGATCCAGCACGGCTATACCAGTGTGATGATGGACGGTTCGTTGCGGGCTGATGCCAAAACGCCTGCTGATTATGCCTATAATGTTGATATTACTGCCCGCGTCACCGACATGGCGCATCGGGTAGGTGTATCCGTTGAAGGCGAGCTTGGTGTGTTGGGCAGTCTTGAAACCGGCACGGGTGAGGCTGAAGATGGCCATGGCGCGGAAGGGGCATTGTCGCATGATCAACTTCTAACCGATCCCGATCAGGCTGTTGATTTCGTAAAGGCAACTAAGGTGGACGCGCTTGCGGTCGCGATGGGAACGTCCCATGGCGCATATAAATTTTCGCGCAAGCCTGACGGCGCCATTCTCGCGATGAATGTCATCCGGGCGATCAATGAACGCATGCCGTCCTTGCATATGGTGATGCATGGTTCGTCGTCTGTGCCACAGGATTTGCAGGAAGAATTTAATCGTTACGGTGGCGAGATGCCGCAAACATGGGGTGTGCCGATCGAGGAAATTTTGGTTGGTATCAAATACGGGGTGCGCAAGGTCAATATCGATACTGATTGCCGCCTCGCGATGGCTGCGGCGATCCGCAAGGTTGCCGTTGAGAAAAAATCCGAGTTTGACCCGCGCAATTTCATGAAACCCGCCATCAAGGCGTTGCGCGAGCTATGTCAGCTTCGTTTCGAGGCGTTTGGCTCAGCCGGACAAGCGTCGAAAATCAAGTGTGAACCGCTTGCCGCCATGAGCCATCGATACGCGACAGGCGCACTTGACCCTGTCTTTTCAACCCGTCGAGCAGCTTGACGCAGGAGTTACGCAATGGATATCGCAGCCCGCGCTTCGAAGAGCGGCTCATTTACTCATCTGAGTGCCGACCGTTCTGCCTTTTTGATCATGATGGCTGCTGGTTTGGTCATTGGCTGCCGTGCCGTGCGCGGTCACGTGAAGCGATTCGCCTGTTGCCCCCTTACCAACCGATAAGCGTGAATATGATTATTCTTTTTGACGATTTTGCTCTGCTCGCCAACAACGTGTTCCACGGCATGCCTGCCTTAACTTCCGGCGCTGAGGGGGCCCGATGACTGATCGACCGCTCTTGATCGCGCCATCAATTTTGGCTGCCGATTTCTCCAAGCTCGGTGAGGAGACGCGCGCAGTCCGCGCCGCGGGGGCCGATTGGATTCATATTGATGTCATGGATGGGCATTTCGTGCCGAATATCAGCTTCGGTGCTGTTGTCATGAAATCAATCCGCAAGCAATGCGATGCGGTTTTTGATGTGCATCTGATGATTTCGCCGGTCGATGCTTATCTCGAAGATTTTGCGGCGGCTGGCGCCAATATTATTTCAGTTCACGCAGAAGCAACAACCCATCTTGATCGGTCGATCCAGGCGATTAAACGGCTTGGTTGCAAAGCCGGTGTTGCGCTGTGCCCGGCAACGCCTGAGCACGTGCTCCGCTATGTGCTTGATGAAATCGATTTGGTTCTGGTGATGACAGTCAATCCGGGATTTGGCGGCCAGCAATTCCTACCAAGTCAACTTCCGAAAATCGCCCGTATTCGCGAGATGATCGGTGATCGGCCCATTCACATCGAAGTGGATGGCGGCGTGACTGCGGCGAATGCCGGCGCCTGCCGTGCTGCCGGTGCTGACGTGCTGGTTGCTGGTTCCTCGGTATTTCGTGGGGATGCATCGACCTACGCAACCAATATCAGGGCGCTGAGAGACGCAGCAGCGCCATGAATCATCACGATCCGGTAAATTACCTCACGTTCGGCATGTATGCCCTCGGTGTTACGGTGATGATGGTCGTTATGGTTGGCCTATCGGCACTATTGGGAACGCGCCGCAAGGGGGCGTCTGATCCGTATCCCTTCGAATCCGGGATTATGCCGGTTCATGATATGAATATCCGGTTTCCAAGTCAGTTTTATATTATCGCGATGCTTTTCGTTATTTTCGATCTTGAGCTTATTTTTGTTTTTGCTTGGGCTGTCGTTGCCAGAGAGGTTGGTTGGCGGGGCTATGGGGCGATTATGTCGTTTCTATTTCTGCTTATTATTGCTCTTGCGTATCTGTGGCGGTCGGGTGCGCTGGTGTGGAGCACGCCCGTTGAGCGTGCGCGCTTGCGGAGGGGGACCCAGTGATGGTTGGTGGCGAACGAGGTTCACCGGAGAATCAGACTTTTTTGTTAGGTAAATTACAGGATTTAGTGTCCTGGGGTCAGAAAAATTCCCTTTGGCCGTTTAACTTCGGCTTGTCTTGCTGTTACGTCGAGATGGCGACCTCTTTCACATCGAAGTTTGATATTGCCCGCTACGGATCGGAAGTGCTTCGGGCCACACCACGACAAGCGGATGTTATTGTGATTGCGGGCACTGTGTTTCTAAAAATGGCGCCAGTGGTCAAGCATCTTTATGACCAGATGCTGGAGCCACGTTGGGTTATTTCGATGGGTTCCTGTGCCAATTCGGGTGGGATGTATGATGTCTATAGTGTGGTGCAGGGGGTTGATTCCATCTTGCCGGTGGATGTGTATGTGCCTGGCTGTCCGCCTCGCCCGGAGGCCTTGTTCGAGGGATTGATGCTGCTGCAGAAATCAATTGGGTCCACAAGACGCCCGTTGAGCTGGATGATCGGCGATAGCGGACCGGTGCCCTATGAGAAGCCTAGCCAGCGCGACTTAAAAAATACAGAACGAATGGCGATGACCACTCTTACACCGCCGGATCGCGTGTAATGAATTACCCGGTTCTGGAGGTCGCATCCAATATTGCTCGCCCTTCGTTTTGCGAAGAGCAGACTGTTGACGGAATCGAGACATTTTGGGTGGACGCATCGAATATCATCGATGAACTGTCCAAGAGTAAGCTTAATGGCCAGAATGGCTATCCAATCTTACTCGATGTAACGGCACTTGATGAGCGGACCAGAGTTGGTCCCCGCCACGGCATGCGGCGCGACTTCACTGTCGTTTATCATCTATTGCGGCCATTGGATGGCGGCCAACGGCGCTACAAAGTTCCTTTATCGATCGATTGTCTGAGTATACCAACAGCGTCAAATCTTTGGCCAAATGCCAATTGGTATGAGCGAGAGATATGGGACATGTTTGGCATTGAATTTTCTGGCCACCCCAATATGACGCGAATATTAATGCCGGAAAGCTGGGTTGGTCACCCGCTCCGGAAAGACCATTATTGTCGAGCAACCGAGAAACCACGCTATACTCTCCCTGAAAGCGTGGCGTTAGAAGAGCAAATTTCGCTGCGCGATCTGCCCACTCGGCGCGCTCTGTTTGACGCGGGCGACTCTGATCCAGAAACGATGGTCATTAACCTGGGCCCAAATCATCCGAGCTTGCATGGGGTGTTGCGGCTTGTTGTTGAGCTGAAGGGCGAGCTGATTGTTGATATCATACCCGAGATTGGGTTTCATCATCGGGGTGCTGAGAAAATCGCAGAACGTCAATCGTGGCATAGTTTTATACCCTATACTGATCGAATTGATTACGTTGCTGGTGTAATGAATAACTTTCCTTATGTCATGGGGGTGGAGCGTTTAGCGGGTATCGTTGTTCCTCAGCGCGCGCAAATTATTCGCATCATGCTCGCGGAGTTTTTCCGAATTATCAGTCATCTCGTGTTTTTCGGCACGATGGTGCAGGATGTGGGCCAATTATCGCCGGTATTTTATGCGTTCATTGACCGGGAAAAGGCGCTCGAAGTCATCGAAGCCATTTGTGGCTTTCGGATGCACCCGGCATGGTTTCGTATCGGTGGCGTCGCGGCCGATCTTCCGACTGGATGGGAAAATTTGGTGCGGGCATTTCTCGAGTACTTACCAAAACGATTAGATGAATACGAACAAATGGTGATGAAGAACCGGATTTTTAAAGCGCGGACGGTTGGCATCGGGGAAGTTTCAGCCATCGAAGCGCAGGACTGGGGTATAACGGGTCCGTGTTTGCGGGCGGCTGGTATTGATTTCGACTATCGGAAATCAGCACCCTACTCCGGGTATGATCAACTGGAGTTTGATGTGCCGATCGCTGATCGCAGTGATTGTTATAATCGGGTGCGGTTAAGACTTGACGAAATACGGGAAAGTCTTCGAATTATTCGTCAATGTGCTGACAACATGCCGGCTGGCTCTGTTCGTGCCGCGCACCCCTTGGCAACACCGATGCCACGGGCGGCGATGTTGCAGGACATCGACAGTTTAATTCCCCATTTTCTTAACGTCTCTTGGGGCGCTGTTGTGCCGGCTGGTGAAGTATCTGTTACAATTGAGGCGACGAAAGGGTTGAATACCTATTACCTCGTTAGTGATGGTGCGACTGTGCCATACCGCACCCGGATTCGAACGCCGTCATTTGCCCATTTACAAACAATACCTTTGATGAGCAGAGGCACTTATCTTGCTGACCTCATCGCGATTATTGGCAGTATTGATTTTGTGATGGCCGATGTCGATCGATAAGAAACACTCACCGCTTGATGAAGCGGAGCAACGAGAGATACGCGCACTCGTCGCTACTTATCCACACCCGAAAGCGGCAGCGCTTGATGCTTTGTTGCTGATGCAGGCGAAACATCGCTACATAAATGATGATGTGTTAGCGGCAGTTGCCGATTTGATTGGCGTTTCAATCGCCGAGCTTGATGAGTTAGCAAGTGTGTATAATCTAATTTACCGTAAACCCGTTGGCCAGAATGTTATTCTGCTTTGTGATAGTATTAGCTGTTGGATCATGGGCCGTGATGCTGTGGAGTGCGCAATTAAACAGCAGCTTCAGATTGATGTCGGCGAAACCGATCAACAGGGGCAATTCACGTTATTGCCCATTGTGTGTCTTGGTCATTGCGATCACGCACCAGCTATGCTGATTAATGAGCAACTATACGGCGATGTCACGCCCGATGCAGTCAAATCATTGATCGAAGCGAAGCAACAGGGAGGGGCAGAATGCAGCACCCTCTGACCATGAATTGTCGGCCTGAACCATCAAATTCGTTGGGGCTGGTTAAGTCCCGTTCGCGGGATTTTGAGATTGCTCGCAATATTATCGGAAAAGTTGATCGGGGCTATCTGCTCGATGTTATCGAACAATCGGGTCTTGCCGGGTGCGGCGGGGGGAGTTTCCCGACGGGACGAAAATGGAAGCTCTATCCATCACAGAGCGAAAGGCCTGGACCGCGCTATTTTATTGTTAACGCAGACGAAATGGAGCCGGGCACGTTCAAAGATCGTTTATTGCTGGAAGAAGAGACGGATTTACTGATCGAAGGTATTATTCTAAGCGCGTATATTTTGGATGCAAATGAATGTTATGTATTTGTGCGCGGGGAGTATCATTTAGCTATTGAGCGTGTGATCGCCGGTATCGAGCAGGCAAAAGAGGCGGGTCTATTAGGGATTGACATTCTAGGCACCGGGTTTTGCTTGGATATTCACGTCCATCGTGGCGCGGGGCGCTATATTTGTGGCGAGGAGACTGCTCTGCTGAACGCATTGGAGGGACGGCGACCGGTGCCGCGGGCAAAGCCACCTTACCCGCAGGTCAGTGGTCTGTGGGGCGCGCCAACCATTGTTAATAATGTCGAGACGGTCGCGAATATTCCGAATATCGTTAAAAAAGGTGCGGAGTGGTATCGTTGTCTGGGACGAAACGGCGGTGTAGGCACGAAAATTTTTGGCGTGAGTGGCAGGGTCATGCGTCCGGGGACATACGAACTGCCAATGGGCACGACAATGCGTGAGCTTATCGAGGAACATGCAGGGGGGATGCAGCCGGGCTACCGATTGCGCGCGGTTTTGCCGGGTGGAGCTTCGACGGCATTTTTGAGTGCCGAGCAGATTGATACACCGATGACGCCAGCAGCCATGATGAAAGCTGGAACGCGCCTTGGAACCGGCACGGCGATTGTGCTCGATGATCGGACCTGTCCCGTTGGGTTTATCGCCAATTTACAGCGTTTCTTCGCGCGTGAATCATGCGGGTTTTGCACACCATGTCGTGATGGGCTTCCATGGGTATCGCAGATTCTGGATCGTATTGAGGCTGGCAAAGGTCGGCATGACGATCTTGACCAGTTATTGGACCTTCAGAATACGCTCTCTGCTGGCAGCACATTTTGCGCATTGGCGCCTGGCGCTATGGCGTCCCTGCAGAGTGGATTGTCACTTTTCCGGGAGGATTTTGTTCGGCATATCGAACAAGGGACATGTCCATGGAAATGAGAAGAGCCCAAATAATCGTTGATGGTGTTCCCGTCGACATCGATGGTTCCAATAATTTGCTCGCGGCTTGTCTGTCCGCTCGATTGGATCTGCCCTATTTCTGCTGGCACCCAGCGCTCGGATCGGTCGGGGCGTGTCGCCAATGTGCGGTGACTGTTTACAAGGATGATCAGGATACGGTTGGGCAGACCGTGATGGCATGTATGACTGCTGCCACGCCGGGCATGATTGTCTCGCTCACGGATAAAAAAAGCCATGCGATTCGCAAATCTGTAATAGAGCTGGCATTAACCAATCATCCCCATGATTGCCCAGTTTGTGAGGTTGGCGGTGATTGCCATCTTCAAGATATGACGGTGATGACTGGGCATAGCGTTCGGCATTATGAGTTCCCGAAGCGGACGCATCTGAATCAGGAGCTTGGTCCGTTCATTAAGCATGAAATGAATCGGTGTATTAGTTGTTATCGGTGCGTGCGCTTCTATCGCGATTATGCTGGTGGAACTGACTTCGGGGTATTCGGCGCGTCACGCAATGTTTATTTTGGACGGCCGGAGGATGGTGCGTTAGAAAGTGAATTTGCCGGCAATTTGGTCGAGGTTTGTCCGACCGGCGTGTTTGTGGATAAACCCTACGCTACGCGGTTCGTGCGTAAATGGGATATGCGGGCGATGCCCTCGGTTTGTCCTCATTGTGCTATCGGCTGCAATGTAACGATCCAGGAACGCGAGGGGGAATTTCGCCGCGCATCGAATCGGTTTAATGCCGCGGTGAATGGCTATTTTCTGTGTGATCGTGGCCGGTTCGGTATCGAATTCGTTAATGGGCCGAAACTCACGAGTGCGGTTCGTCGTGGTGGGCCGTTAGTGGTCACAAATGACATTGAGGCCCGTGCGCATTTGCGAGCTATACTGAAATCCGACATGCTCATTGGCATTGGATCGCCACGGGCGTCGCTTGAGTCGAATTTTATGCTCAGGACGCTAGTGGGGCCTGATCGATTTTATGCTGGCATATCGGAACATCAATGGCAGATCGCGGCGATGGCCGCGAAAATCATCGCGGAGCATGGCGTTCCCACGGCCTCGATTGCTGATGTTGAAGCGTCGGATTGCGTTATGATCATCGGCGATGATCCATCGGACGTGGCGCCTCGGTTGGCTCTCGCCGTGCGGCAGGTCGCCAAGGTGGGCGCAAACGGGAATTCTGCTGTCGTGGACATACCGGACTGGCATGCTGATGCCCGGAAGACGGCGCAGACATTCGATAAGTCGGCATTATTTATCGCGACTTCTCTTCCAACGCGGTTAGATGAATTGGCCTCCGATGTCATGCGTGGCACTGCGGAGCAATTGACTGAGGTGTGTTTGCAGATCGAGAGGTTGCTCGTTGGTGATGGCGATGGTGATTATGCACCGCAATCGTTGAGTGGCAGGGCGGGAGTGGCGTTGCGCGGCGCGCGCAAGCCGGTGATTATTGTGGGCGGGCGAGCGGGTGGCGCAGATCTGTTAGGGTTAGCCGCTAATATTGTCATCGCTTCGCGCGATCGTGGGGCCGACGCTCGACTTGTCATGCTTCTGCCGGAGGTCAACAGCCTTGGGCTCGCATTATTGCGGCCCAGATCGCTCCACGGACTCATTGATCAGTTGGCGAGCGTTCAGCAGCCTGGCTGTATTGCCTTGGAAAATGACTTTTTGCGTCATCTTTCAGAGGAGGCGCTGGGAGACGTTCGCCGATGTGGGGTTAAAATCGCTGTGTTGGATCACGTCGAGACCCGCACGGCGCAGGCAGCCGACGTCACGATTCGTTGTGCGAATTTCATTGAGGCTGGCGGCACGGTTGTTAATGCGGAGGGGCGTGCCCAGCTATGGCATCAAGCGATATTCAGCGACGAGCCCGTTGCGCCAGCATGGGAAATACTCCGCGATTGTGGGGTGGCCGCCGAATTGATCGCATCCTCAGAGTGCGGAAATCGGGAGGCCATTCTTGACCATCTGATCGAAAAGTTTGCTATCTTCCAAAATAGCGCTGATCTGATCACTAAGTTCAATGGTGAGGCGCAACCAACGCCGAGCTTGCCGTTCCGCTACAGCGGGCGAACGGCGGTAAACGCGCATATCGATGTGCGTGAAGCACCGCCACCATCATCGGGCCATCCATCCTGGAGCACCAGCATGGAAGGCGCGCGGTTGCATCCGGACGCGGAGATTGTGCCGCAGTTCTGGGCGCCGGGTTGGAACTCTGGCCAGGCTGTCAACCAATTCCAGACCGGTATTGGTTTGTCTTTGCGGACGGGTGATGAAGGGGCTTTATTGTTTCCGCAGGATTGCAAACCGGGACCGATTGAGCGCTTGTCGGCAAAAGTGAACAGCGATCACACACTAATTTTCTGTGAGATAGCTCCGGTATTCGGCGGTGAGGCATTGAGTGCGCGGTCGGCGCCGATTCGTGAGCGGATGGGCGATGCTGTGGTTTTAATCGGCGTTGGGCTTGCCGATTCACTCGCCATTCAGGACGGTGCTTGGGTTCGATGCGATATTGGCGGGTTGAGCGTTGTCAGAAGGGTGATGATCACGCAATCAATTGCAGAAAACTACTGCGGTATTACCGCAAACGCTTTCGATCAACCGGATTTATTGCTACCTCAGACGGGACGCATCGCTCGGATCTCCGATGAGGGGCAATCATGAGCGTATTATTCGCCTTTCTGCATGCGCTTGTCTTGCTGTTGGCTGTGGTAACGTTGGCGGCCCTGCTGACGTGGGTTGAGCGGCGTGTCCTCGGTTTTTGGCAAGATCGGTTGGGTCCTAATCGCGTCGGCTGGCAAGGTATTTTGCAGGTTGCCGCGGACATGATCAAAATTTTCTTCAAGCAGGACTGGATACCTAGTTTTGCTGATAAACCAACCTTCATTGCGGCGCCAATCATTGTATTAGCATCCGTATTGCTCGCTTTTGCTGTCATCCCATTTGGCAGTGGTGTCGATATTCTCGGCGACTTGAATGTGGGGTTGTTATTTTTCCTGGGAATGACCTCCCTGTCCGTTTACGGGGTGGTGCTCGCCGGATGGTCGTCGCGGAGTAAATTTTCACTCCTTGGTGGTATGCGTGCGGCCGCGCAAATGATCAGCTATGAAGTATTTATGGGCATCGCTGTGATTGGTGTTGTCATGCAGGCGGGTTCATTTAATCTTGATAAGATTGTCGCTGCACAATCGCATGTCTGGTTTATCATTCCACAGTTTTTCGGTTTTTTGGCGTTTTTTATTGCCGGAATTGCGGAGGCGCATCGCCTGCCTTTCGATCTGCCCGAGGGTGAAAATGAGCTCGGCGCGGGCTTTCATACTGAGTATTCAAGTATGAAATTTGGGATGTTCTTTGTTGGTGAATATGCAGGTATTGTTCTGCTGTCGGCATTGACAGTCGCGTTGTATTTTGGTGGGGGACATGGACCAATTTTGCCGCCGATCATTTGGTTTGCGTTGAAAAGTAGCTTCTTTGTTATGTTCCTTATTCTATTGCGTGCAGCATTGCCGCGGCCTCGATATGATCAACTCATGTCCTATGGTTGGAAACTAATGTTTCCACTAGCAATTGGCAACTTAGCGGTGACGGGTGGTGTGATGATCGCCCTTGGACAGTAATCATATGTATATTCTCACATCGCTTCGGTCAGCGTGGTTGACGTTCAAACATTTGTTTCACCCAACAGAAACCGTGCGATATCCCGAGCAGATGCCTTATTTGGCGCCGCGCACACGGGGGCGGATTGTTTTGACCCGTGATCCGGATGGGCACGAGCGTTGCGTTTCCTGCTATTTATGTTCGGCGGTCTGCCCGTGTGATTGCATTAGCTTGCAAAGAACCAGCGTGCCTAATCAGTGGCAGCCGGAGTTTTTTCGGATCAATTTTTCGCGTTGTATTTTCTGCGGGCTTTGCGAAGAAGCATGCCCAACGTCGGCGATTCAATTAATTCCTGATTTCGAAATGAGCGAGTATAATCGTCAAAATTTGGTTTACGAGAAGGAGAACTTGCTCATCGCCGGCACGGGGAAAGTTCCTGACTATAATTATTATCGAGTGGCTGGGATTGATGCATTTGGCAAACACAAAGGGCAGGGGGCAGCAGAACGTCCCCCGGTTGATCCTCGGGGGTTGATGCCATGAGCTATTCAATGTTTGATATCGTGTTCTACGGTGCTGGGGCTTTTTCGGTAATCACTACAACGCTCGCGATCACACGAGAAAGCCCGGTATACGCCTTATTGAACTTCGTTATGTCGATCCTCGGTATTGCGCTTGTCATCTATGTGCTGGGCGCGCCGTTTGCGGCTTCGTTGGAAGTCATTGTTTACGCAGGCGCTGTGGTGGTGTTATTCCTTTTTGTTGTTATGATGCTTAACTTGGAGCATCTGAGAACTGGTTTTGTAAATAATCGGAGTTGGATAGCCAAGTCAGCGGTGCCGGTTGTTCTGGCGATATCAATTATGATCGAAATTGGTGTCGCATTGAGTGGTGGACGTGGTAAAGAAATGCCATACCATATTATCGGACCTGCTGCAGTTGGGCGCCGACTCCTCGTGGTCGATATTATTCCGATCGAATTGGGGTCAATGCTGCTGCTAGCCGCTCTATTGGGAGCCTTTCATCTTGCGCGATCGTCGCCGGAAAAGGTGCGGCAATGATCGATCTGTCATGGCAAGCGCCTGCTTCGCTGGCGATTATTCTCTTTGCTCTGGGTTTAATCGGCTTGATAACGCGCCGAAATCTGATTTTCGTGATTTTGTCTATCGAGGTGATGCTCAATGCCGTCGCGTTGTTGTTTATTGTCGCGGGAATGCGGTGGGGGCATCCTGATGGGCAAGTGATGTTCATTTTTATTCTCAACCTGGCCGGGGGTGAGCTGGCTTTGGGTTTGGTGCTGTTGCTGCGTCTGCGCGCCCGAATCACGACGCTTGATGGTGATTCGGCGAATATTTTGCGAGATTCATGACAATGCTGGAGTTCATCTGGATTGTCCCCGCGGCGCCCCTGATGGGTTCAGTCGTGCTGGGCCTGTTGGGTGCGACTTGGTCGGACCGTTGGAGTGGCTTCATTGGGACGTTGAGTGTCGCAATATCGGCGTTTATATCGATCGTGGTCGCGGTCCATTGGTTCCAAGCCCCTCCGGTCGATGAGCATATGCAGATTATGCTTTGGCGGTGGATCAGTTTGCCCGGTTATTCCAGCCACCTGACATTCTACCTTGATCCTGTGTCGTTGGTCATGATGCTGGTGATTACGGTGATTGGCTTGCTGATCCATATTTTCTCAACGGAATATATGGCTGGGGAGGAGGGATATAGCCGGTTTTTTGCCTATTTGAATTTATTTGTAGCTTCTATGCTGCTGCTGGTTTTGGCCAATGATCTTCTTGTGATGTTTGTCGGATGGGAAGGTGTCGGGGTTTGTAGCTATTTGCTTGTTGGATTCTGGTTCCATAATCCGGCGAACGGTTATGCAGCGCGGAAATCATTTGTGGTAACTCGCATTGCTGACGTCGCGATGTTGGTTGGTATATTGCTGTTGTCCAATGCGCTCGGAACCCTCTCGATCCAACCGATGTTGCTGAAAGCTGTCGCACTCTGGCCTCACGGCGGTGCGATGGCGGCAACGGGGGCGGCATTATTGTTGGTTGGCGGCCTTGGTAAATCAGCCCAATTTCCATTCCAAACTTGGCTTCCGGATGCAATGGCGGGGCCAACACCCGTCAGTGCGCTGATCCACGCCGCCACGATGGTCACTGCGGGGATGTATTTGGTGGTTCGGTTGCATCCTTTATTTGCACTGGTGCCTTCCGTTTTGACGATGATTGCTGTCGGCGCAGTGATAACAATTTTGACGGCGTCATTAACGGCCCTTGTGCAGCGCGATATCAAGCGGGTATTGGCTTATTCAACGGTTGCGCAAATTGGATACATGTTTCTGGCACTTGGTGTTGGTGCATGGTCGGCCGCGATGTTTCATTTTCTGACCCATGCCGTGTTTAAGGCATTATTATTTCTCTCCGCCGGTGCGATTGCGATGCGGCTCCATCATGAGCAGGATATTTTCCGGATGGGGGGCTTGCGCCGAAAATTATCCGTTGTGTTCTGGGCGTTTCTAATTGGCAGTGCGTCGCTTGCGGCATTGCCTGTGGTGAGTGCCGGGGCTTTTAGTAAGGAGATGATCCTAGCATCGCTCTGGGAAGCGCCTGGGTTGGGTCAATGGCTCTGGTTGGCAGCGTTGCTCGGTGCTGTTTTAACGGCGACCTATATTTTCCGCGTGGTATTCTTGGTGTTCTTTGGTGAGGTCAAAACCGAGCCAACAGGGCAGTATGGGGCGCGCATCGTTGTGCCGTTGGTGCTCCTTGCGGTCGCGGCCAGCACGATCGGGTGGCTGGAGATGCCGAAATTTATGGCGTCATCGTCGGTATTTTCAGGTTTTCTGGCGCCTGTGCTCGGGCATCCGGCAACGGAATCGGCTTTGCCGCATTTGGTGACCGCTGCCGGGTATATTGCTCCCCTTTTAGGGGTGATGATTGGATTTGGCTTGTATCGCAACGGTTATTGGGTACGCACGGCGGGGCCGGTCGGGCAGGGGAATGACGGGACGCCGACTGAAACATCAATCGGTGCGGGCGTGAGGCGTTTCTTGCGTGCAGGGTTTGGTTTTGACGTTTTGTATGATCGAGTGTTGGTGCAGCCATTTTTGTGGCTCGTAAAGATCCTGCGCGATGATCCAATTGATACGATATTCATGAGTGCCGCTGGGGCTGCGATGAAATTTCACGCCACGCTCCGCCGCTCGCAAATCGGCCAGTTGCGCCGCTACGCGGGTATGCTTGCCCTCGGCTCGATGGCGGTCATTGTTATCATGGTGTTCGCATGATTTTAGTTTGGATCGCTCTTATCCCGATCATTGGTGGCTTCGTCGCTTGGCCCGCGGCACGGCTGCATTCATCGGCACCCCGGGTGATAAGTTTGGCGGTATTGGTGGCTGATTTATTGTTAACCCTAAAGCTGATCGGGGCAGGCAATTCGAGCACCTGGCTTGCGTCATTCTACGCGCCTTGGGTTCCGAGCCTCGGCATTGGGTTTCAGTTTGATATGGATGGGTTGGGTTGGATTCTTGTTGTGCTGACCCAAATATTAGGTATCATCGCGGTTATTGTCTCATGGACTGACGTCAAGGATAGAGTTGGTTTTTATCATGCCAATTTATTATGGTCGTTGGCCGGTTCGATCGGCGTTTTTATGGCGCTTGATCTATTCTTATTCTTCTTCTTTTGGGAATTGATGCTGGTGCCGATGGTTTTTGTGATTGCAATTTGGGGCAATGAGAACCGCCGGCGCGCCGCGATCAAGTTTTTTCTGTTTACCCAAGGCAGTGGCTTATTGATGCTGGTGGCCATTTTGGCGCTGGTTTTCCTGCATCAGCAGCAGAGTGGCGTTCTGACCTTCAATGATTCGGCACTGCTGACAACCCAACCCACTGGCTTTTTTGGGATTTTGGCGATGCTTGGGTTTTTCGTTGCGTTTATAGTGAAACTGCCCGCCTTTCCTGTGCATAGTTGGCTACCGGAAACGCACACCGAAGCACCCACCGCCGGCTCGGTGATTTTGGCGAGTATTATGCTCAAGACCGCTGGCTATGGCTTACTGCGCTTTGCTGTGCCGTTGTTCCTGGTTGCCGCGCACCATATTGCGCCACTCGCGATGTGGCTCGGTGTTGTCAGTATTTTTTACGGAGCAATCCTCGCGTATGGGCAAGCGGATCTGAAGAAACTGATCGCTTATTCCAGTATCAGCCATATGGGATTTGTGCTCGTTGGTATCTACACGTTCAACGCGATTGCTTGGCAAGGGGTGGTGATCCTGATGGTCGCGCACGGTGTCAGCACCGGCGCGTTGTTCATCGCGGTGGGAGCAATCCAGAAGCGGCTGCATACGCGGGATCTGGCGCGAATGGGCGGCCTATGGACCGATCTGCCGCGTTTATCATCATTCGGCACCTTCTTCGTTCTGGCATCAATGGGTCTGCCCGGCCTCGGAAATTTTGTCGGTGAGTTTTTGATTTTGCGAGGGACCTATCCGGTCGCGCCGCTGGTCGCGGTATTTGCGTCCATCGGGTTAATCCCTGCGGCATTATATTCGCTGATTGCCATTCAACGGGCTTTTCACGGCGAGGCCTCGGCACCCCGGCGTGTTGCAGATTTTGGTACGCGCGATGTTAGTGTGATGATGGCATTGGCGCTGGGGATTATCGTGATTGGCGTGTATCCGCAACCGCTGCTCAATATCGCAGCACCCGCTTTGGCCAATTTGGTTCCAGCCAAGCAGGTTTCGGCTTTGGTGCTGAAGGGGCATGGCCGATGAGCGGTTTGCTGAGTTTGATTCAACCGATCGCCCCGCTGTTTGTGATGACGGTCGCGACGGCGGTGGCGCTGACCGCAATCGCCATTCGCCGTTCCTTTCTGGTCACCTTATTGATCAGTTTCGCTGGGTTGATCGGCGCCTTATTGGTGCTGCCATGGATGGCTCATAGCTCAGCCGCAGCGGCGATGTTTGCTGATGATGCCTTATCGGTCGGCTTTGCCGGGATTATTTTGTTGACGAGTGTTTTGGTTCTGGTTGTGGCGGCGTCGTATTGGCTCGATGTCGCAGCGGAACCGCGAGAGGAATACCCGCTATTGCTCCTGGTGGGCACGATTGGTGCGGTGACTGTCGCGTTGGGGATCAATTTCATCCCGCTGTTTATTGGGTTGGAAACATTAACCCTGGCGATGATTGGGATGATCGCCTATCCCCGTTGGCGGCCGGAAGCCTTGGAAGCGGCGTTGAAATATCTGGTGCTGTCGGGGATGTCCTCGGCCCTGCTGCTGCTCGGCCTTGGCTTGGTCGATCTGGCCACTGGGCATCTCAGCCTTGCGGCGGTCCAAAACGCGTCAGGTGCGGCGATGCTGCTACTCCCGGCCTTGGCCCTGATTATTGTAAGCGCCGGGTTCAAGCTTTCGGTGGTGCCGTTTCATATCTGGGTGCCGGATGTCTATGCGGGCGCTCCGGCGCCGAGTGCCGCCTTTCTCGCGACGGTTCCGAAAATCGCGGTTATTGCCGTGGTGGCTCGCCTGCTATTCGCCGATGCAACCATCCCGCCGACGCTCGGATTGGCGATGACGATCGCAGGCGTGGCCTCGATGCTGATCGGTAATTTGCTGGCGCTGCTGCAACAAAATCTCAAACGCATCTTGGGTTATTCATCGATCGCGCAGCTCGGTTACGTCCTGGTCGCCTTACTGGCCGCCGGAGCATTAGGCCGGTCTGCCTTGTTGTTTTTCGTCGCGATGTATAGCGTTACGGTGATCGGCGCCTTCGGCGTTCTGAGTGCTCTCTCCGTGGCGGAGTCGGAGCGGGACATGGATCGCGTTTCGGATATTCGCGGTCTATTCTGGCGTCATCCGCTGATCGCGGGGATTCTGACGCTCGCTTTGTTGTCGCTCGCGGGTATTCCGCCGGCCTTAGGCTTCATGGCTAAAATGTATGTGATGGCGGCGGGTGTTCATAGCCATTTGCGCATATTGATTGCGACAATGGTGGTCAGCAGCGTGATTGGCTTGTTCTATTATTTGCGGGTGATCATCGCGATGACACAAGCGCCGGATAGCGCGGATGCGCCAGCCGAGGGCAGGCTATCCTTGCCTGTGAACGCGGCAATCGGGCTAATCGGCGCGGTGATCCTCGGGTTCGGCATCATGCCGCAGCCACTTTTGTCACTGCTTAAGGCTGTTTTTCATAGCTGAGCGATAAGTCGCCGGCATGTATTCGAGTGATGGCATATTAATTTACTTTGGTGCCAGCGAAGCGGGCGATGGACAGGCCTGACCTTGCGATAACTCTGAAAAAATGTCGCGAGGTCTGATTTTAGTGCCATTCCGGTGACGATCATTGCGATCTTTACATTGAGAAGAAAAAGTCTTATTTTTCAGACTTGCGTTGTCGTTTTTGGCGATGCCGGGTCTTGATCATCGGCGGATTCGGGACCAGTTCAACTCGTGAATCTGGTTTGAATGCCAGCGCGGTGCAAGTTGTGCTGATCGGGTTGGGTTGAGTGGAGCGCGCGATGGCGCGGATTTAAATCATAACAGCAGGGGACCAATGGGCCTGATCGAGCCAGCAAGAGGACGGGGAGCGGAGCGGCGTCAGTTGACGGTGCTGTTTTGCGATCTGGTCGATTCAACGCGGATCGCAACAACACTAGATCCGGAAGATATGAGCGACTTGCTCGACCGGTTTTTTGCCGCGTGCGCAAAAGAGGTCGAGAATTTTGGCGGCGTTGTGGGTAATTATATGGGCGATGGATTGCTCGCCTATTTTGGTTATCCCATCGCGCATGAGGACGATGCCGAACGCAGCGTTCGGGCCGCACGTTCGATTGTTGAAGCGGTTGGGCGGTTATGCACCCCGGCAGGTGAAGCGCTGCAAGTTCGTATTGGTATCGCGACTGGCCTCGTGTTGATCAACGAGGCGAAGGGTTTGAACCGGCCCGAACGCGGTGTGGTTGGTGAGACCCTTAACCTCGCTTCTCGCTTGCAGGCCGCCGGAGCGCCCGGTGAGATCATTGTGTCTGATGCGACCCGGCGATTGCTCAGTAAGATTTTCGGCGTGCGCGCTTTGGCGGCACAATCGCTGAGAGGTTTTGCCGTGCCGGTGCCGGCCTGGGTGGTCGAAAGCGAGGATATGGCGATGCTCCGCTTCGCATCGCGTCTCCGGCGCCATCGGGTGATGGTTGGTCGTGATGCCGAATTGGTCAGGCTGCAGGCTGATCTCGACGCCGCCTGGCGTGGCGCGGGACGGATGATCCTACTGACCGGCGAGGCCGGGATCGGTAAATCGCGCCTGGGTGCGGCCCTTGCGGATGGCCAGCGGTCGGTCGCGCATCGTCGGCTTTCCTATCAATGCTCATCGTATCATCGAGAGACCGCCCTTTACCCGTTTTTGGCGCAATTCCGCCGGGCGATCCGGTTGAACGGGGATGCGCCGCCCGATGTCCAGCGCCAAGTAATCGAATCTGCGCTGCAGCAATTGATGCCAGGACGCCCGGATATTTTATTATTATTTTCGGCTCTGCTGGGATTGCCGGTCGTGCTCCCAGGCACGCCCGCCGAGCAGCGAGAGCAGGTTTTTAACGCGATCATCGAGACAATCGAATCCGCCGCGCGAAGTGCGCCGCTTTTCATCTTGTTTGAGGACGCGCATTGGGCTGATGATAGCTCACTCGAGTTGATCAACCGGTTGGCGGCAGCAGCCGAAAATCTACCAATGTTGATTTTGGTCACCGCGCGACCGGAATTTGACCCCGGTCGATTGAACATATCCGACGCGCGGCATGTTATACTTGGTCATCTCGACTCCGAAAGCATCGTGGCGATCATCCAAGGGCAAGTCGACGCTGTGACGCAGGCCAATGAAATCGTGCGGGCTGCGCTGTCCGAGCAAATGACCCAGCGCATCGTGCAGAAGGCGGATGGGATTCCGTTGTTTGCCGAGGAAATGACGCAAATGGTGTTGGATACCAACAGCGATCCGGTTTTGTTCGGCAGGGATATTGTTATTCCCGCGACATTGCAAGATTCGCTGATGGCGCGGCTTGACCGGCTAGGGCCGGCCAAATCAGTCGCACAGATCGCGTCGGTGATTGGCCGGGAGTTTCCGCACGATGTGCTGGTGCGCATTGGCAATGATGACCCCACGGCACTGGATGCATCGTTGGCACAGCTCGAAAAAGTGGGTTTGATCTCTCCGGGGATCATCGGCGCGCACCCAGGATATATCTTCAAGCACGCCCTGCTGCGTGACGCGGCATACGAAACTCTACCGCTCGCACGCCGACGCGAGATTCACCGATCCATTGCAGAATCACTGCAGCGCGATTTTCGGGGGCGGGCCGAGGCCGAGCCAGAGATTGTGGCGCGGCATTACGCAGAAGCGAAGCAATATCGCGAGGCGGCTGAATGGTGGCTCAAAGCGGGCGAACTGGGCGTGCGCCAAGTGGCCTATGGTGAGGCGATTCGGCATTTCGAGCGAGCGATCAACCAGGTCGAGCGCCTTGCCGATGATGATGCCGGGCAGATGCTCAGGCTGAAGCTACAAATTGCCTATGGTCAGGCGTTAATGACCCAGACGGGCTATAATGATGCCCGGGCCATGGCGGCATTCGAGCGTGCTGTTACGATCGCGGGAGGCATTGGCGAACCTGCGTTGCGGCATCCAGCACTGCACGGGCTTTGGCTCGGGGCCTATATGCGCCTTGATATTCCCACGCTGGATCACATCACGCCTTTATTCTGGGCCAGCGCTAAGCAGATGCCGGGCAGTTCTGATGCATTACTCGCGGAAACCGACACCGGGATGGTTGCGTTCCTGAAAGGCGATTTCGCCGAGGCAACGCGGATCTTCGAGCGTAACTGGGCGAATTGTCCAGTGAACCCCGATCTGGCCGGCGGATTGCGGTTCGGCATGGAACCGGGGGTCAATGCGCTGGCCTATCTCGGCTTGTGCGCCTGGATGCGCTGTGACATGGCGGCGTCGGATCGGTATTTTAATCTCGCGACGGCGCGGGCTGAAGCGTCCGGGTTCCCGCCGGCGCTGCCTTATGCGCAATTATATCGTGCGCATGTGGCCCTTGCGGTCGGGCGAATTGCGCTCGCTGAGTCCATCGCCGCTCAAATGATCGAACTGACCAAGGCGCAAGGGCTTGAGTTTTATCATGCTTGGGCGCGGGTGCTTTGTGGCGTCGCTCGGACATTCCTCGGTGAGCCGTCGGGTCTGTTGATGGCCGATCCCGCGCGGCGATATTTTGCGAGCAGCGGTGTTGCCATCGCGCAGATGAATAATGATGGGTTCTATGCGATGGCGTTGGCGGCCAGCGATCCATCGGCCGCCCGTGCGATCAGCGAGGCGACGCTGGATTTGGCTGAGACCGCTGGCTGCGGCATGGCTCAGGCTGGTGCCTATTGGGTGCATGGCGAGATTTTGCAGCGTCTTGACAATCCGGACCCGGATTTGGCCGAGCGGATATGGCGCACTGGCCTCAAACGGGCGCGCCATCAATCAGCGCGATTTTTTGAGGTCTGCCTAGCGTTGTCGCTCGCTTCCCTGCTGCACGGCCAAGGGCGCGGCGCCGAAGCGATACCCATTATCGATGCCGCGCTGGCTGATCTTGGTGCCGGGGCCGCCGACTTGCCTCAGATCGTCGCCCTGCGCAATTTTCGACTGGCCTTGCCAGCCGAGAACTCTCCGCCGCTCAATGACGACAATAAACGGCTCAATCGCGGAGTATAGTCCCAAGCGGCAGCGTGAAATCGGGAAATCTATCTTGAGATAATCGAATAGAGTAAGTTTAATTAGAAATATTTGACGATCAGGGCTCGAGGATAATTTTCGCTGCGGCTAAATCACCATCATCGATCATTTGAAAAGCTTGGCCCCCTGAACTCAAGGCCATGCGTTGAACCCAGCCGAGCTTTCCGAAGCCTTGCTTTGCCAATGTATCGACAACATCATGAAAGTCGGTCTCTGTGTAGCAGTAACTACCGCGCACTGTAATTTCTTGCAGCGTAATCCGACGAATATCAAATCCATCATCGCCGGGTAAAAGCCCGATATGGATAATTTGTCCCCCGGGCGCAACGAGGCGGCTCGATGCCTTGCGCGTGGCGGCCGCGCCAACGGCATCAATCACAAGGTCAACCGATGCGGCTGGTGGCTCCTCAGAGGTGCCGGGCTTATAAACATGGATAAACGCCTCGGCGTTCGCGGTTTGGCGGCGTTGCGGATTTGGTTCGCCAAGCCAGATGTCACGGGCACCAAAATTCCGCAAAACTAACGCTGCACCCAGCCCGATGGCGCCGCCACCCAGAACGCAGCACCGCGCCAAGGGCAGGGGGCGTTGCAATCCCTCAATCCCGATACGAACCGCATGCCATGACACGGCTAGCGGCTCGGCCAACGCGGCGACGGTAAAATCCATATCATCAGGGATATCAATCAAATTGCTCTCTGGGACGGCAACATATTCAGCAAATGCCCCAGGGCGTGGCGGCATTGATAGGATTTGGCGTTCGCCACACAGATGGCTGCGGCCCGCCCTGCAATAAGCACAATGCCCGCAGGTGACGAGCGGATTGATGGTGACGCGCTGACCTTGGCGCGGCCCGTTTGCGATGATGCCAGCCGCTTCATGCCCTAACACCAGCGGTGCCGGTCGGCGTTCGTCATGGCCGTGATAGGCATGCATGTCGGACCCGCAGATGCCAACGGCGACGACGTTGATTAATGCGTCACCACAGCCCAATGAGGGCATCGCCACGTCGCGATAGGCAAGCTCATGCGGTGCAAGATAGACTAACGCCTTCATCAATCATCCTATTTCGCGGTGTATCCGCCGTCAACGAATAAAGTTTGGCCGGTGATATAGGCTGACGCATCAGAAGCCAGAAATATCGCGGCGCCAAATAAGTCCGGCATTGTGCCATTACGTCCGATTGCGGTGCGGCGCGCATTCTCAGTGCGCAATGCATCGTCGCGAAATACCGCCTCAGTCAGTGCGGTTCGAAAAAATCCTGGCGAGATCGCGTTGCAGGTAATGCCCTCCGGTGACCAGCGCTCGGCAATGGCGCGCGTTAGTTGCACCACGCCGCCTTTGGCTGCACCATAGGGCGCTGAATTTGGAAACGCCCTGACGGTTTGCAACGAACCAAGCATGATCACCCGCCCGAATCTTCGGCTTGCCATCGCTGGTGCCAAGCGTTGCACCAGCCGAAATGGCGCCCGCAGATGAACCGCCATATGCATATCGAACGCCTCAAGCGAGACGGCTTCAAAAGGCTGACGGAGATTGATCCCTGCCGCATTGACCAAAATATCAACTGGATCGTCTAGCCTATCGACAATGTCGTCCGGCCCCTCTCTGGTCGCGAGATCACCGTCAACAATGTGCGCGGCAATCCCTTGATCCGTCAAACTTTGCGCGGCCTGCTCCAGTTCGGTGCGGCGGCGCGCCAAGAGGATGACCCGCGCGCCTTGCCGCCCTAACGCCTCGGCGATGGCAAGCCCGATACCGGAATTACCGCCGGTGATCAGCGCGGTTCGCCCGTCGAGGGCAAAAAGATGATCCAATCGATGGGTCATGGCTCAATTTGTCACCGGCATACCAAGATCAAGCTCGAGTGTCGGCGCGTATTTACGAATCCGACAATCCGCTGTGCGCGCATGGGCTTCCATGCCCTCGAGCCTTGAGATCCGTGCCGTGATCTCACCCACCGCCACACTGGCGGACCGATCCATGCGTTGCCAGGTTAGGGGCTTGAGAAATTTATGCACCGAAAGCCCTGCTGAATAGCGCGCTGCAAATTTTGTGGGCAGGACATGATTGGGCCCCGATGCCTTATCCCCATACGCAACGGTGGCTTCTTCGCCGAGGAATAGTGAGCCATAGTTCGAGAGAGTCTGTTGCCACCAGTCAAGATCCCGACAATGAATTTCGAGATGCTCGCTCGCATAGCGGTCCGACAGAGCGGCCATCTCTTCGCGTGTGGAGCATAATACCACCTCACCATAATCACGCCATGCAGCGCCGGCTGCCTCGCGTGCGGTGGGCGGTAACGTCTTGATGAGGGCGGGAACACGCGTCAGTATCGCGTCGGCGAGCGGGCGTGATGTGGTAAATAACCATGCTGGGCTTTCGTGTCCATGCTCGGCTTGGCCGACTAAATCCGCCGCGACGATTTCAGCATCGGCGGTATCATCTGCGATAATCGCAATTTCAGAGGGACCGGCAAAAACATCGATCCCTACTTTGCCAAACAACATACGCTTGGCCTCGGCAACGAATTTATTACCAGGGCCAACCACGATATCCGCGGGCTGGCCGGTGAACAAGCCAAAAGCCATCGTGGCGATGGCTTGAACGCCGCCCAATGTCATCACGATATCGGCGCCAGCCGCTTGCATAGCGTAGAGCACGCATGGATGCACAGGCTCGCCATGAAACGGGGCAGAACAGGCGATGACGGTCTTGACTCCCGCTGCCTTTGCTGTCGCGATTGACATATAGGCGGAAGCAATATGCGCATATCGGCCGGTTGGTACATAACAGCCTGCGACGTTACACGGCACCATTTTTTGCCCCGCAGTGAGGCCGGGTCTGAGTTCGAGACTAAAATCATGCACTGACTTGCGCTGCGCCTCAGCGAAGCGTCGAACATTGGCCACGGCCTGGTCGATGTCCGCGCGCGTGGACGGGTCGACCATGGCTACACGCTCGCCAATGGCATCGGCAGTCATGATAATCGGGCCATCCCAATGGTCGAGTTCACGGGCATATCTGCGCACCTCAGCTTCGCCGCCAGCCTCGATCGCAGCGAGCATAGTTGCGGTGATTTGCCGCGCGGCACCCGCTTCGGTTTCGGGAGTTTTGGTTGCTCGTTTCAGATAATGATTTGCCATGCGCGTTATCTCCGTGCTTGCCCTATTAGCCGGTGCTGAGTGAGAGCTCGTCCGATATATCGGGGTCTTGGCCAATCGGTTCCCAACGGATGAGTATCGCCGCAAGCAATCCAAACAAGGGAACCAGGGCCAATAGCAGCATCATGGTGCGAAAACCAATCGCGGCCACCAGCAGAGGAAAAAAATAAAACCCACAGATACTGCCAACCCGCACCATGCTTTGGCCCCAACCGGTGCCAACGCCGCGAATCGCCGTCGGGTAAGATAGTGTTGCCATCGTCATGCCTTGTGCGCCCGGCCCAAATGAATGGCCAAAAATAAACATGCCAATCAGTAAGCCCGCGATGCTCGTCGGCAGATCGGGCCCGCCGAGATATAAGAGCAGCAGTGATGCAATCACAATGGCATAGCCGAGAATCGCGATCCGCCTGACGCCGAGCTGGTGGGTCACCTTAACCGCGACCCCCGCGCCGCCAATCCCAAACAAATTGAACCCGATGGCACCAAGTATCGCGTATATAAAATTGGTGCCAAACAAGCGCGTTGAAATCGTGGGAAGATTAAATCCAACCGCAAAATATTCGGCACTTTGCGTCGCGCAAATAATGGATACCAATATCGTGCGCATCCGATATTCTGGTGCGAATATCGTGGCAAAATTGAGCCCCGGTTTTTTTGCGGGCCTTAGGCTTGCGGGCGGTGCCTCAACGGTGACCCGCACCCCATAGGTCCGTTCGAGAATCCGTCCGGCCTCGGCAAGGCTGACATAGCGCGCGGCCCATGGTGCGCTCTCATTCATAAACCGCAGCCGTAAAAGAAGAATGATCAGCGCGGGCACGGCACCGAAACCGACGGCAACGCGCCAAAGATCACCACCGACGCCCGCGAGATAAAACGGCAAGACAACCAGGCCGGTGCAGGATGCGGCAATATACCACATCATCTGCCAGAGATTGACATTGCTGCCCTTACGGCGTTCTGCAACGAACTCGGCGATGAAGCTCAGCGCAACGGGAAAATCAAGCCCGACGCCAACCCCCATCAGGAACCGGAATGCCAGCAGCATCAACAGGTTCACCGAAACTGCAGCCCCGATTGCAGCCGCCACCAGAAACAACAAGTCAAGCAGAAACATTTTAAGGCGTCCGACCTTGTCGGTAAAATATCCCCCCCAAAGCGCACCAAGAAAGGCACCGAATGCCATCGTCGCGGTGACGCTGCCCAATTCAAATGGCGTCAGATGAAAACTATTTTTGAGCTGCACAACGCCGATACCAAGACTGGTAAAATCGTAGGCATCAACAAAGACGCCGCCAAGAGCGATGAAGACGATCATTAAGGACGTTCGGCTCGCGGGATGCTCATCGATGAAACGACTGACGTCGCGGGCGCTGCGTATCACGATTTCGGCGTTCATGGTCCCTCGCATGTTTTATGGTTGGCAGCCATTTGACAAGTGCCTCAATTCTATGAGGTCAACCGCGACAAAAGCTATATCTTATATAAGAATTAGCGTCAACGCTTATGATCGCAGAGGAACGCAATATTGGTCGTCTATCGCCTGATCCGAGCATTTTGACTGCATCGCTCGCGGCAAAGTTGAAAATCAAATGTTTGGCGTGGGTGAAATCAAGTGTTTAGCTCAAATCGGGAATGGTTTAATCATAGTCCTGCCTAGCGGGCCAATCGTGAGAGTCAACCGGCAGTCAGGCCAATCGGATTGTCGATCAGGTCCAAAACACAAAAATTTGCCGGTAATGACTCGAATTCATCAGATTATTCTTATTGGTAACAGCCCATGTCTATGCGATGCCATCAAACAGATCAATTCAACTCGGCGGCGTAGCGGAACAGATCGCTCCGGCAGCGCGAAATTCGCAGTTCAATTGCCGCCTTGCTGACATCCCGTGCGACACGGATAATTTCCAGCAATGGCGCGCCGGGATCGATTTGCAAAATCCGCGCATCTTCGGTCGTTGCGATAACCGCGCCAACCCGTTCGCTGGCATGCGCAATCGTAATGCCGTAGCGTTCCTGATAGATCACATACATTTCATCGATCATCTCTGTGCCAATCTGAAGTCGCAGATCGGGCATCAACGATGCTGGCGTATAAATACTCTCAAAAATCGCTGGCACAGCCTTCAGGCGCCGCATGCGCGTAACATAATGCAGGGGCGTGCCGGGTTCCACTTCGAGGAGCTTGGCCAATTTGCGCGTGGCACTCACCGTCTTTTGGCTGAGGGCCACGCTCCACGGTTCGGGCCGTTCGCCGTTGAGGTCTACAATATGAAAAAAATGGAACAAAGCCCGTTCACGGGTATGGCGCGCGACATAGGTGCCAAGCCCCTGGCGGCGCACGATCAGCCGCTCCGCCTCAATCGCAATCAGCGCCTTGCGGACCGTTCCTTGACTTACTTTGAATTGCGCTGCCAATTGAAATTCGTTGGGGATCAGCGATCCGGGCTTCCATTCGCCCGAGGCAATGCGCCGGGTAATCATTGATTTCACCCGTGCATAAAGCGGTTGGTAGCCAGCCGTCGAATGATCGTCCTGTTCGTTGTCCATGAGGCTCTGGGTCCAGATTGTGCTGCCTTTAAATGACAACAGAATCCCGTCACGTCAAAATCAGCCACTTTGGTGTCGGCGCGACCCTCATGACCGCAGCAGAAGGCTGCCGCTCGGTTACCCGAATGCCGCCATTCAATTCAGGCGCTGCGATATAGTTTGGTCATGACGAATTCGCGATGGCCGAGGGCTTCTGCGGCGGTGAGGCGTCCATTGGCGGTGCGCGCGATCATCGCGATCAGTGCATCGCCCGCTTGATCGGTGGTCATCTCGCGGCGCAAAATGCCCGAGACGTCAAGATCGACATGCTCACTCATCGTGCGCACAGTGCGCGGATTGCCGGTGAGTTTGATAACGGGCACAATCGGATTGCCGATCACATTGCCTTGGCCGGTTGGAAATGTATGAATCACATAGCCCGCCGCCGCCATCAGCGTGACGCATTCTGCGGCTGCCGATGAGGTGTCCATGTAATAGAGGCCCGGTCCCTTCGCCGGCGCTTCCGCGGGCGCCAGCGCGTCGAGAAACTTGCTGTTATGCCCAATTTTCTCAAGGTTCCCGAGCGCCTTTTCCTCGATCGTGGTCAGGCCACCCTCGATATTGCCCTTGGTCGGCTGGCTATCGGATAGATCATCGGTCTTGTGCGCCTCAATCACATCGTCTTGATAGGCTTTCCACATCCGATACCATTTATCGGCAATCTCTGGTGTTGCGGCACGCGCCTTGCAAAGATGCTCGCCGCCGGTGATTTCGGAGGTTTCACCGAACACGCCGTATATGCCCTGCGGGATCCATTTATCATACATATTGCCAACCGTTGGGCATGATGCCAGCCCGGTTGTAGTATCGCTCTCACCGCATTTGGTGGACACCCATAAATCGCTGATTTTAATCGGCTCACGCGGCAATTCCGAAGCCCATTGCACCAACTCCTTCGCCTTGCGCGAGGCGGACGCGATGGTGTTGATATCACCGTGCTGCTCAATCCAAAATCCTTCGACGGGCTTGCCGGTTTTGCGAATACCCTCGACGACCCGCCCGGTCCATTGCGGCTCGATGCCAATCACAATCACCGCCGCGACATTCGGGTTGCTGCCGGTGCCAATCAAGGTTCGAAAGTGCAACTCCAAATCGGCGCCGAATTGCAAGCGCCCATAAGCGTGCGGGATGGCGAGCGCGCCCTTCACATTATGGGCCACAGCCTCGCACGCCGCATTCGACAAATCATCCAGCGGTAGAATAACAACTTGGTTGCGCACGCCTACCCGGCCGTTCTCACGACGCCAACCGGTCATCTTCGGGTCTGCCATTGACTTTGCTCCTCGTCTACCAGCGCTTGGTTTTGAGATTATGGGTATGCACGTGATCGCCTTTGCGCGCGGCTGCGACGATTTTGCCAATATCTTCGCCGTATTTGATGGCGGTATCACCTGGCGCGAGATCCCTCAGCGCCACTTTGTGTCCGATGGGAATGTCGGCATTGGCGACCAGCTCAAAATCGGCATTGGTTTCCGTGATTACACAAAACATCTCGGTGCCGGCTTTCAAGCCTTCGACAACCACAACGCCAACGTTGTCCTTCGGGTTGTGGACCAGCAGATGAGGGATACGCATCAAGCTCTCTCCTTCAGCACGAATAAATGCCTTTAATAAGATAATTTATATAAGAATGATTCTCTGTCAAGTGATTGAAGGGGCCTTCAGCACGCCCCCGACAGCATGCCCATCAGTGCACAAAAACGATTAAATATTTTGCGAGCGGCCTACCTCTTTAATCGGCTCCATCACAACATTGGTCGACGTGCTGGCAACATTGGGAATGCTCGATATGCATTCGCCTAAAATTCGTCGGTAACTCATAATGTCTGTTGTTCGCACTTTCACCAAATAATCATAGCGTCCGGCAATCATATGGCATTCTTCAACTTCTTTTATCGTTTTTATGTCATCGTTAAAGCGCTGCAGCGCTTGTTCATTGGTGCTGCTTAACTTCACCTCAACAAACGCGATGTGGCTGAGCCCAAGTTTTGCCGGATTTAAAATCGCCCGAAATCCCTCAATAAACCCATCCACGACCAGCTGCCGGAAGCGCGCTTGGCATGGTGTTTTCGACAATCCAACCCGCTCAGCAAGATCGGTCAGCGTAATGCGGCCATCCTCAGCGACGATCTCCAAAATTTTACGATCATACCGGTCAAGTGTGCTAAATTTGTTGTCGTTCATAGCCTATTTCTCCAAAATACCGGCAACAATAGGTCTATTCGCACAATTTTATCCAGAAGAAAAGTCTAATTGACCTTGAGAAATTTAGCCATTTTGGGTATCTACAAATGGTATTCGGTCGGCGCGTTGCGCAAATTTCGTGTGTTCTAATCGGCTCGCGTTTGATGCGCGCGCCGGACGTTTGATCGTTCCATGGTCTTCGTTTCTTTGGGCAAAGATGACAACATGAACCACCCGTCGGTTACAGATTTCGCCTCCTTCGATCTATCGCGTGATCAATCGCCCCGTCGTGCCGCTATTCGCGCGGCCTATCGCCGTGCCGAGCCGGACTGCCTGCCACCATTGCTTGAGGCCGCGTCGCTCCCCGCCGAACAAGCCGCGCGGGTGCAGGCCTTGGCGCAGCAGCTCGTCACGGTGCTGCGCGACAAAGGCGAGCACGGTTTGGTTGAAACCTTGTTGCAGGAATATGCGCTCTCCACGCAGGAAGGGGTCGCGCTCATGTGCTTGGCGGAGGCGCTCTTGCGCATTCCGGATGCCGCGACTCGTGATGCTCTGATCCGTGATAAAATTGGCCGGGGCGATTGGCGCAAACATTTGGGCGCTAGCCGTTCGCCCTTTGTCAACGCGGCGACTTGGGGTTTGCTGGTCACCGGCAAATTGACCGCGACCGCAAGCGAATCGGGCCTTTCTGCGGCCTTGACTCGATTAATTGCCAAAGGCGGTGAGCCGTTGATCCGCCAAGGCGTGCATGTCGCCATGCGGCTGATGGGTGAACAATTTGTCGTTGGTCAAACTATCGAGGCGGCATTGACCAATAGCCGCAAGCCGCAAGCGCGTGGCTTTCGCTATTCCTATGACATGCTCGGCGAGGCAGCTTTGACGGCGGCTGATGCCGCGCGGTATTATCAAGATTACGCTCATGCCATCAACGCCATCGGCCATTCAAGCCAGCATCAAAATCTGCTCGAAGGCCCCGGTATTTCAATCAAACTTTCAGCGCTGCATCCCCGCTACAGCCGTGCTCAGAAGGACCGGGTGATGGGTGAATTGCTGCCCCGTCTGCTGGCCTTGGTCGAGCAGGCGCGGACCTATAATATCGGCATCAATATCGATGCCGAAGAAGCCGATCGGTTGGATATTTCGCTCGATTTGCTGGAACAATTATGCGCAGCGCCAAGCCTCAAAGGCTGGGATGGTATTGGCTTTGTGGTGCAGGCCTACCAGAAACGCGCCCCTTTCGTCATCGACTGGCTGATTGATCTGGCGCAGCGCCATCAGCGGCGCTTGATGGTGCGCTTGGTCAAAGGGGCTTACTGGGACAGTGAAATCAAGCGCGCCCAACTTGATGGGCTGAGCGATTTCCCCGTCTTCACCCGCAAAGCGCATACGGATGTGTCCTACCTCGCTTGTGCTCGACGGATGTTAGCGGCCCCGCAAGCCATCTTTCCGCAATTCGCAACCCATAATGCGCAAACTCTCGCCGCCATTTACCATATGGCAGGCCCCAGTTTCCGCCCTGGCGATTACGAATTTCAGTGCCTACACGGCATGGCCGATGCGCTGTATCAAGAAGTTGTCGGCGGAAACAAGCTGAACCGCCCGTGCCGAATTTACGCGCCCGTTGGCACCCATGAAACGTTGCTGGCTTATTTGGTGCGTCGCCTGTTGGAGAATGGTGCGAACAGCTCATTCATTAATCAAATCGCCGATCCAACCATCGATTTGACCAAGCTCACAGCTGATCCCGTGCAAACCGTCCGTGCGATGGCCCCTCTGGGCGCGCCGCATCCACAAATCGCGCGTTCTGACGCTATTTTCGGCCTCGCACGCCGGAATTCGCCGGGGCTTGATTTGTCCGATGATGCCATATTGGCGCTACTGCAGGCGCAGCTCCACACGGCGTTAGGCCGTACGATCACCGCAGCGCCGATCCTCGCGCGGGCCGATCACGATGCGGGTGAGGCGCGCATCGTGTGGAACCCGGCGAACCCACAAGATCAAGTGGGTATGTGCGCCGATGCGACGCCAGCGGACATCGCAGCCGCATTCGCAGGCGCTTCTGCTGAGACAACGCCCAGCGTCCATGCGCCGGCCTTGCGCCGCGCCGCTGAGATGTTGATCGAGCAAACGCCGCTTTTCGTGAGCCTATTGGTTCGCGAGGCGGGCAAAACACTTGCCGCAGCCGTGGGTGAAGTGCGTGAGGCGGTGGATTTTATCCGCTATTATGCTCATGAAGCCCAGCGTCTCGATTGTGCGGCCCCTGCGCCGGGGCAGATCATCGTCGCGATCAGTCCTTGGAACTTTCCGCTTGCAATTTTCACCGGCCAGATTGTCGCGGCCCTGGCTGCGGGCCATGCGGTGTTGGCCAAACCGGCTGAGGAAACCCCCCTCATCGCGGCCGAAATGGTCCGCTTGCTGCACCAAAGCGGCATCACCCCGGCAGCCCTGCAATTACTGCCCGGCGATGGAGCAGTGGGCGCAGCGTTAGTGGCCGATTCCCGGGTCTCCGGCGTGTTATTCACCGGCTCAACCGAGGCCGCACGCTCAATTCAACGCAGCCTCGCCAACCGATTAGATCCAGCGGGGCGGCCTGTGCGATTAGTCGCAGAAACGGGCGGGCAGAACGCGATGGTCGTTGACAGTTCGGCCCTGCTGGAACAAGCCGTGGCAGACCTCATCGTCTCCGCCTTCGACTCTGCCGGCCAACGCTGTTCTGCAGCACGGATTGTGCTGGTGCAGACCGATATTGCAGATCGCTTCATCACCATGCTGAAAGGGGCGATGCAGGAACTGCGCGTGGGCAGGCCGGATGCGCTAACAACCGATATTGGGCCGGTCATCAACGTTGCCGCTGCATCGCGCATCACAACCCATATCGAGGCAATGCGGGCGAGCGGCTACCCGGTTTTTGCACCTTCCCTACCCGAAGCCCTCCCAGGCGCTAATTTCATTGCTCCCACCCTGATCGAAATTCCGGCGATCAGCGTTCTCGGTCGGGAAATATTCGGCCCTGTGCTGCATTTGCTGCGCTTTGAGCGCGAGGAACTTGGCGCGCAGATCGATCAGATCAATACGCTTGGCTATGGCCTCACCTTTGGCGTTCATAGCCGTATTGATGAGACAATCGAATTGGTCACACGCCGCATCCGGGCCGGTAATCTTTACGTCAACCGCACCATGATCGGCGCTGTCGTCGGCGTGCAGCCATTTGGCGGTCATGGCCTGTCCGGCACCGGCCCGAAAGCGGGCGGCCCGCTTTATCTGCCCAATCTGAACGCGGCCTTGGCCGATCCAACGATCATGAAATATCCGCTGCCACGCTCTGCCGAGGCATTCCGGAATTTCCTACACCATCACGGTATCCTCTTGCCGCCCGCGCAAACCTGCTTGGGGCTTGATATCGATTTGCCAGGCCCGGTCGGCGAGCGAAATCGTTATTGGCTCGAACCGCGAGGTTCGATCTTATGCATCGCAGAAACCACCGCGCAAGTGTGGCCACAAATTTTCGCGGCCCTCGCCACCGGCAATCGCGCCATCGTCGCGTGCGCACCAGCCAATGCATTGCTCGCGCAATTCACCGGTGCTGACGCTGGCTTTGTGCAAATCGGTACCGATGCCAATGATTTGGCGCTGGCATTGCATGCCGGCAGCGCCGAGACATTGCACGCGCTCATGATCCAGTTAGCGGAACGGCCAGGTCCGATTATTTCGGTTCTAACGGCGCAACCAGGCGATACGCCCTATGACCTGACCCGTCTTTGTGCCGAGCGTAGCTTGAGCGTGAACACAGCCGCGGCTGGTGGCAATGCCAGCTTAATGACCTTGGCCTGATTCATCACGAGTTCCGCGCAACTGACCTCTCAATCAGGATTGGTGGTTTACGCACCAAGAATTCCCGGAAGATCAAGCCTATGGTCCTGTGCGCACGCGAGCGCCGCCGGATAGCCAGCATCGGCGTGCCGCATCACCCCGGTAGCAGGGTCGTTCCACAGCACGCGACCAAGCCGCTCGGCCGCCTGCTGGGTGCCATCCGCCACAATCACCATGCCGGCATGTTGGCTAAAGCCCATGCCCACGCCACCACCATGATGCAGCGAGACCCAGGTTGCGCCGGAGGCGCAGTTCAAGAGCGCGTTGAGCAAAGGCCAGTCTGATACAGCATCGGATCCATCACGCATGGCTTCGGTTTCCCGGTTTGGCGAAGCCACTGAACCAGAATCCAAATGGTCACGGCCGATCACAATGGGTGCCTTCAACGTGCCGTTTGCCACCATGCTATTGAAGGCGAGCCCAAGCCGGTGCCGATCCCCTAAGCCCACCCAGCAAATCCGTGCGGGCAAACCCTAGAACTTGATCCGGGTGCGGGCCATATCCAGCCAGTGATGGAGATGATGATTATCCGGCAATATTTCCTTGACCATTTCATCCGTGCGATAAATATCTTCAGGGTCGCCGGACAATGCCGCCCAACGAAATGGTCCAATACCGCGGCAGAAGAGCGGGCGGATATAAGCTGGCACAAAGCCAGGGAAATCAAACGCATCGGCCACGCCCTCTTCAAGCGCAACCTGCCTGATATTATTACCATAATCGACAACGGGAATGCCGCGCCGCCAAAATGCTAACATGGCGCGCACATGCTCGGCCATTGAGCGCTTAGCCGCAATAGCGACGGCGCTTGGATCGGTCTCACGCTTGGCCCGCCACGCCTCAAGGCTCCAACCCGCGGGCAAATATCCATTGATAGGGTCGTGCGCGGAGGTTTGATCGGTCACACAATCGGGGCGGATATCTCGCCGCACCATTTCGGGAAGAATCTCAGCGGCGTTGCCGAGCAGTGCCACCGAGACCGGCTTTCGATCAGCGCATGAGCGCTCGATAATGGCCAACGCGTCATCCAGGCTTGTTGCTTGAACATCAACATAGCCGGTGTGCAGACGCATCTCGATGCGGCTTGGCTCGCACTCAATAGCGAGGCATGATGCCCCAGCCATGGTAGCGGCGAGTGTCTGCGCGCCACCCATACCCCCTAATCCTGCTGTTAGTATCCAGCGCCCGGCGAGGTCGCCGTTATAATGCCGTCGGCCCATCTCCACAAAAGTCTCGTAGGTGCCCTGCACAATCCCTTGCGAGCCAATATAGATCCAAGAGCCAGCCGTCATCTGGCCATACATCATCAGCCCAAGCCGATCGAGATGATGAAAATGATCCCAGGTTGCCCAGTGCGGCACCAGGTTCGAATTCGCGAGCAATACACGCGGTGCATCTACATGGGTGGTAAACACCCCAACCGGCTTGCCCGATTGGATGAGCAAGGTTTGATCCGCCTCCAGCTTGCGCAAGGTGGCAACGATCTGATCAAAGCACACCCAATTCCGCGCGGCGCGCCCAATGCCACCATAAACAACCAGTTCACTCGGATTTTCGGCAACCTCGGGGTCCAAATTATTCATCAGCATCCGCAAGGGCGCCTCGGTTAGCCAAGATTTCGCGGTCAACTGCGAACCGCGCGGCGCACGGATCACGCGGCTATTGGTCAAATTGGTCATGATGCGGCTCCTTTGGCCTGGGCAAAATTCACGCATAATTGCAGTATTTTTGACAAGATTTGCTGAGTCGATGCCGCAAATCCCGGATCATAGGGCGGCGGCCATGTTGCCTCGGTGACCGGTCCCAAAGGTTCGCGCAGATAGGCTCGGCAGGCCAACTCCATTTGCACGCCATGAATGCCTTGCGCCGGGTTTGCGTAATGCCGGGTCGTCCAGCCGCCCTTGAACCGGCCATTCACGATGGCGGACCGCCCGGCCTCTTCGCACAAGGAAACGATGCCCGCCGTCAGTTCCGGTGCGCAGGTGACGCCATCATTCGAGCCGATATTAAACTCGGGCAAAGTCCCAGAAAATAAGCGCGGGATGATCGAGCGGATCGAATGGCCGTCATAGAGCACCACCGCACCATGGAGCTGACGCAGGCGGGCCAGCTCGCCTTTGAGCGCCGCGTGGTAAGGTGCAAAATAGGTCTTCGTTCGATGCGCGATCATGGTGGCATCAGGTTCGCGCCCTGCCTGGTAGAGCGGTTCGCCGTCAAAACTGGTCAACGGGCAAAGCTCGGTTGTGGCTTGTCCCGGATAGAGCGATGCCCCGGTTGGATCGCGATTCACATCGATAATGCTGCGTGAAATCGAGGTGCGAAGAATGCTCGCATTGATCGGCGGGCTGCTGGCGATTTCATACAACAAATCGATCCACCAATCAGCGTCTTTGCGCGTCAGCCAAGGCGATCGAAAATCTTCCGCATACTCATCAGGTATAGACGTTCCCGTGTGCGGCAGGGCCAGGAGCAACGGCGCGGTTCCGCGCGTGAGTGAGAGCCATTCAACCATGCGCAGGCTCTAATATCGACGGTAATGGCACATCACCAACCGCGTGGATCATGGCACCGCTACGCACCAAGGCGGTCGCCTCGGTCAGATCAGCATGGAGATACCGATCAACATCGAGGAAAGGAACCCGTGCGCGCAGCGCGGTGCGCACCCTCTCCAGCGCAGCGCTTGAGGTCAACGGACGGTGAAAATCACAGCCCTGCGCTGCAGCGAGCAATTCAATCCCAATAACGCCCATGGCATTCTCCGCCATCGCCAGCAATCGGCGTGCCCCATGCGCGGCCATCGAGACATGATCTTCCTGATTGGCTGAGGTTGGAATCGAATCAACGCTAGCCGGGTAGGCTCGTTGCTTGTTCTCCGAGACCAAGGCGGCTGCGGTGACTTGTGGGATCATGAAGCCGGAATTCAGGCCGGGTTGCGGGGTCAAAAAGGCGGGTAAGCCCGACAGAGCCGGATCAATCAACATCGCCACCCGCCGCTCCGCGATCGATCCGATCTCACAAAGCGCGATGGCGATCATATCAGCCGCGAACGCAACCGGTTCGGCGTGAAAATTCCCGCCGGAAAGAGCCGTTTGGTCTTCGGAAAAAATCAACGGATTGTCGGTAACGCCATTGGCTTCGATGGATAATGTTGTTGCCGCATGGCGTAACAAATCAAGCACCGCCCCCATCACCTGCGGCTGACAGCGCAGGCAATACGGGTCTTGGACCCGTTGATCACCAACCAGATGCGAAGCCCGAATGGCCGAACCCGCCATTAAGGTGCGGAGCGCGGCAGCCGTTTCGATTTGTCCCCGATGGCGCCTGAGCGCATGGATGCGCGGATCAAACGGCGTATCAGAACCGCGCGCGGCCTCGGTCGCCAAGGCCCCGGTGATCAACGCAGTTGCAAACAAAGTTTCCGCTTCAAACAACCCGGCGAGCGCGCATGATGTCGAGAATTGCGTGCCATTCAGCAGCGCCAAACCCTCCTTCGGGCCGAGCGTGAGGGGCGCAAGCCCAGCACGCGCCAAAGCGTCACGAGCCGGCATGATCGCGCCGTCCACCATCATCGAGCCTGTGCCGATCATCGCGGCAGCCATATGCGCGAGCGGCGCGAGATCGCCGGAAGCCCCAACCGATCCTTGTGCGGGGACAATCGGCGTCAGGCCACGGGTGAGCAAGGCCTCTAACATCTCAATCGTCTGCGGTCGCACACCGGAGGCACCTTGGGCAAGGCTGGCAAGCTTGAGCGCAAGCATCAAGCGCGCCACCGGCACCGGCATTTTCTCGCCTATCCCGGCGGCATGCGATAACACGATATTGCGTTGCAAGGCCGCAAGGTCACCGGCCTCAATGCGCATCGTCGCCAGCTTGCCGAACCCGGTATTGATACCATAAACCACCTCGCCTTTCGCCATAATCGCGGCAACCGTGGCGGCACTTTGCGCAATGGCTGGACGACACGCCGGATCAAGGATGGCCCCAGCCCCCTGATAGATCTCACGCCATTGGTGGAGCGAGATGCCGCCCGGTGTTAGAGTGATATTTCGCATTGTCCCCTCCATATGCGGGCATGAAGCGGATTAAACCCCATGCGATAGACCAGTTCAGCCGGGCGTTGGACATTCCAGATCGCCAAATCACAATATTTTCCGGCTTCGATGGTGCCGATCTCATCGAGCCTGCCGAGCGCGCGTGCCGCCTCGCGGGTAACGCCGGCCAAGCACTCGGGCACCGTCAAGCCAAACAAGGTTGCAGCCAAATTCATTGTGAGCAGCAAGGATGTCAGCGGCGATGATCCCGGATTGCAATCGGTTGCCAGCGCCATCTTGGTTCCATAGCGGCGAAACGCGGCAATCGGCGGGCGCTGCGTCTCACGCGTGCAATAAAACGCCCCCGGCAACAACACAGCGACCGTCCCAGCCTGCGCTAGTGCGCGAGCGCCCTCATCGTCGGTATATTCCAAATGATCGGCTGATAACGCGCCAAAGCGAGCGGCCAGGGCCGCGCCACCCAGATTGGAAAATTGGTCTGCATGCAGTTTCACTGGCAGGTGATAATGCCGCGCCGCCGCGAATAATCGTGTTATCGATGAAGTTGAGAATGCAATCGCTTCACAAAACCCATCGACCGCATCAGCCAGTCCGGCCTGCATCATGGCCGGCAACATCGTCTCGCACACGGCGGTGATATACGCGTCATGATCGCCGCAAGCCTCGACCGGGAGTGCGTGCGCCGCGAGATAAGTCGTCGTTACAGTCACCGACCGGTGCTGCATGAGGGCGCGCGCGGCGCGCAATTGCCGCATTTCAACGTCAAGCACCAGCCCATAGCCGGATTTGATCTCGATGGTGGTGACGCCTTCAGCTAACAATGCATCCAGGCGCGGCAAAGCCGCCGCAACCAGCCGTTGCTCATCAGCAGCGCGCGTTGCCGCGACGGTCGCCAAAATACCGCCACCCGCCCGCGCAATGTCTTGATACGACACACCCTCGAGCCTTTGCTCAAACTCGTCAGCGCGGTCACCGCCATAAACAAGGTGCGTATGGCAGTCGATCAATCCCGGCGTGATCAGCCTTCCTTCACAATCAATGATCTCAGGGGCGTCCAAGTGCGGTGCCGCCGCGGCGGGACCGGCATAGACAATGCGGCCCCCGCGCTCCGCGATCAGTCCAAATTCAACCAAGCCCACCCCGGCTTGGTCGGGAGCCAGCGTGGCAAGGGTCGCATGTCGCCAAATTCGGTCACAGCGCATTCTGGTCCGTTCCGTCTTTTTATCCAGCGTTGAACTAATATGTCTATACATAATAGAACAAATCGCGTATGTCTAGTCCATATTTAATGGCAGCGAGGCGAGCAGCATGAGAGCGGAAACCGGGTCGCTATGGTTCGAAACAGCGTTGTTGCCGCAAGGCTGGGCGCAGCATGTGCGCATCATGCTGGCCAAGGGTTTAATCACGCAGATCGAAACCGGCGTGCCCCCAGTGGCAAACGAATCCCGATATTTCGCGGCGATCCCAGGGCTCGCCAATGTCCATAGCCACGCTTTTCAGCGTGGTATGGCTGGCTTGGCTGAGCGGCGCGGCGCATCGGACGATAATTTCTGGAGCTGGCGCGACATCATGTATCGCTTTCTCGATCGCATCACGCCTGAGGATTGCGCCGCCCTCGCAGCCCAGGCCTATATCGAAATGTTAGAATCCGGCTTCACCCGCGTTGCTGAATTTCATTATCTGCACCATGATCCGACGGGGAAACCTTATGAAAATCTGGCCGAAATGGCAGAGCGAATTGCGCAAGCCGCAACAATGAGCGGAATTGGCCTAACTTTACTGCCGGTATTTTACGCCCATGCCAATTTCGATTGTTCCGCGCCGCATCACGGCCAACGACGATTTATTACCAATCTCGATCAGTTCGGCGCCTTGGTTGCGGCCAGCCATCGCGCCATCAAATCATTAGAGGGCGCTGTGCTCGGCGTTGCGCCGCATAGCTTACGCGCCGCAACACCTGATGAGATTGCAGCGATTATACCGCTCGCCGAAAGTGGTCCAATCCATATTCACGCCGCCGAACAGACCAAGGAAGTCGCAGATTGCAAGGCTTGGCATGGGCGTCGGCCGGTCGAGTTACTGTTAGAACGAGCGGAGGTTGACGCCCAATGGTGCCTGATTCATGCAACTCATATGACCGATATCGAGGTGCAACAGCTCGCAGCGAGCGGCGCTGTGGCAGGATTATGCCCCATCACCGAAGCGAATTTGGGCGATGGCGTGTTCCCAACGCTTGATTTTATCAAGGCCGGTGGGGCAATCGGGATGGGTTCAGATTCAAACATCGTGATCAGTGCCACTGAGGAGTTGCGGCAGCTCGAATATGCGCAGCGCTTGACGATGCGCGCTCGCAATATTTTAGCCAATGGCGCGGGGGTCTCGACCGGGCGTAGCCTGTTTGACGCAGCACGCCAAGGCGGTGCGCAAGCCGTCGGCATCGAACAGCCCGCCCTGAGCGCGGGCTCGGTTGCCGATATTATCGCGCTCGATCAAAATGCCGTATGTTTTGTCGGGCGCACAGGCGATGCATTGTTGGATAGTTGGATCTTTGCTGGCCACGGGCAAGCGATTGCCCATGTCTGGCGCGCGGGCGTGCCGGTCGTTACCGATGGTCGGCATCGGGCGCGCGAGCAGATTGAAGCGCAGTATCGCGCCGCCATGAAGCGTATTCTGGCATGACCGATAATGCCGCCGCCATGCCGCTGCACCAACAAATCGTCACGGATTTGGAGGGCAAGATACTCTCTGGCGCATGGCCGCCTGGCCATCGCATCCCATTCGAGCATGAATTGACCACCCAATATCGTTGCGCGCGCATGACTGTGAATAAGGCGCTATCGGCCCTGGCCGCCGCTGGGCTGATCACGCGGCGGCGGCGCGCTGGCTCGTTCGTCGCCCAGCCGCCGACCCAATCGGCCATGCTGCATATCCCCGATCTGGCAACCGAAATCCGCGATCAAGGCGCGACCTATGGTTACCGGTTGATCAAACGGCGCATCGCCGGCGTGGAGGCGGCACCCCACGGCCTGATTGGCGCTGCTTGGCTCATTCTGGATGCGGTACATTTTGCCAATGATCGGCCCTTCGCCGCCGAAGCCCGTTGGATCAATCTTGACGCCGTGCCGGACGCTGCAAACGTCGATTTCGCACAAACGCCGCCCGGCTCCTGGTTGCTTGCGCAAGTGCCCTGGACCCGCGCCGCGCACGAAATTCGGGCACTCAATGCGAACACGGCGCTGGCAAAGACCCTCGCCGTCGCAAGAGATGCAGCATGCCTGATGGTAGAACGCCGCACCTGGCGAATCGATGACGCCATCACCTATGTGCGCCAGATTTTTCCCGGTGATTCCTATCGTTTAACGGCACATTTTTCTCCCTAAATCCTGATGCATCGTGGGGTGTGTCGCGCGCCGCGTCACGCAAGCAACGGGTCGATGTTCCCCTAAATTTCCAGTGAATGAGATATTTTGACCGTTTGAATGAGACATATTGATTTCGCTGGCCGGGCATGCAACACTCAACGGAATAGTAAGCGAAACGCATCGTGATGCGCACGAGCCAGCAGTGAGGCCAGCAGTGAGGAAGGACCCTTTAAGATGAAAATGACCACCGAAGAAGCCTTCGTGAAGGTGTTGCAGATGCACGGCATCGAACACGCTTTCGGCATTATCGGCTCGGCCTTTATGCCGATCTCCGATTTATTTCCGCAGGCGGGCATCACCTTCTGGGACGTTGCACATGAAACCAATGGTGGCATGATCTGCGACGGCTACACCCGTTCAACCGGCAAAATGGGCATGGCAATCGCCCAGAACGGCCCGGGCGTGACGGGTTTCGTCACCGCGATCAAAACGGCCTATTGGAATCATACGCCGATGCTGCTGGTAACCCCGCAGGCGGCAAACCGCACGATCGGGCAGGGTGGCTTCCAAGAAGTTGAGCAAATGGCGCTGTTTCGCGACATGGTTTGCTATCAAGAAGAAGTCCGCGATCCTTCACGCGTGCCCGAAGTGCTGAACCGAGTCATCACCAAAGCAAGGCGTCTTTCGGCTCCGGCCCAAATCAACATCCCGCGCGATTACTGGACACAAGTGATCGACGTGCCATTGCCCGCCATCATCGAGTTTGAGCGCCCAGCCGGCGGTGCCAACGCCATCGCCGATGCCGCTGCGCTGCTCTCGGAAGCAAAGTTTCCCGTTATTCTTTCGGGTGCCGGCGTGGTGCTGGCCAATGCCATCCCCGCTTGCGCCGCCTTAGCGGAGCGGCTGGATGCGCCGGTTTGCAACAATTACCAGCATAATGACAGTTTCCACGGCAGCCATCGTCTCGCCGTCGGCCCGCTCGGCTATAATGGCTCGAAGGCCGCGATGGAGCTGATCGCCAAGGCCGATGTTGTGCTCGCACTCGGCACCCGCCTCAACCCGTTCTCCACCCTGCCGGGCTATGGCATCGATTACTGGCCGAAAACCGCCAAAGTCATCCAAGTTGACATTAATGCTGATCGTATCGGCCTCACCAAGCCCATCGCCGTCGGCATTTGCGGCGACGCCAAGCTGGTTGCCGAAGCGATCTTGGCGCAATTGGCACCGCATGCTGGCGATCACCAGCGTGAAGCCCGCAAAGCGCTGATCCATCAGACCAAATCAGCCTGGTTGCAAACCCTGTCCAGTCTGGACCATGAGGATGATGATCCCGGCACAACATGGAATAACGATGCGCGCACCCGCGACCCTAACCGGATGTCACCGCGCCAGGCGTGGCGCGCCATCCAAGCCGGCTTGCCGCGCGATGCGATTATCTCCAGTGATATCGGCAATAATTGCGCAATCGGTAACGCTTACCCCACCTTCGAGCAGGGGCGCAAATATCTCGCACCCGGGCTGTTCGGCCCCTGCGGTTATGGGTTTCCATCCATCATCGGGGCCAAAATCGGCAATCCCAACACGCCCTGCGTCGGCTTTGCCGGTGATGGCGCCTTCGGTATTTCGATGAATGAAATGAGCTCGATTGGCCGGCGCGAATGGCCGGCTGTCACGATGGTGATTTTCCGTAATTACCAATGGGGCGCTGAGAAGCGCAATACCACCCTCTGGTACGACAATAATTTTATCGGCACCGAGCTGGACCCAGAGCTGAGCTACGCCAAAGTCGCGGAGGGTTGCGGCCTTAAAGGCGTTACCGTCAGCACCCAGAGCGAATTGACCGAGGCACTCCGCACCGCGTGCGAGGCACAGGCCCAAGGGGTCACCACCTTCATCGAAGTCATCCTCAATCAGGAATTGGGCGAACCGTTCCGCCGCGACGCCATGAAAAAGCCAGTCCGGGTCGCGGGCATCAGCCGTGAGGATATGCGGCCCCAAATCGTCTCGTAACGAAAATCGCCAACGGATCGGGTGCAATGCCCGATCCGTTCGCGCCACCCCGAATAATCCGCACCATCAAAGAGTCTTGAGTGGTGGCGCAGATGTTGATATCAATTCAATTGTCGTCCCATCGGAGAGCGCGTCTGATCGATCAGAAATCGATTTAGTTCAAGGGATCAACAATGACTGGATCGACTGCGAACGAGGTAAGCACCGAGATCCCAGCGATCCAGGCTGATGAAAACTTGCTCGCGGACCCTGCGATCACCCCAAGCCCATGGCGCCATGTTTCGCGTCTGACCACATTGCTGGTGATGCTGGGAACCCTGATCATTTGGCAAATCGTCAGCGATTTTCATGTTTTTCCACCCATTGCTCTCCCATCGCCGGTTCAGGTCTGGCGGGCTTTTCTCCGGTTGCTGCTCGCGGGCTATGGCGGGCACTCTTTGTTGGGTGATATCTGGGTCAGTTCAGTGCGGATCGGTATCGGATTCGCGGGGGCCGTCATCATCGGCGTGCCGGTTGGTCTGATGATGGCGCGGATAAAATTTGTTTTCCGCATGATCGATCCCTTCTTACAATTCGTCCGCCCGGTTCCGCCGTTGGCCTATATCCCGCTCCTGGTGGTCTGGTTTGGCATCGGCGAATTACCAAAAATCCTGCTCATCCTCATCGGCACGATCCCGGTCATCATCATTGGCACCATGTCCGGCGTGAAAGCGACGCCGCCACTGCGCATTTCCGTGGCAAAAACATTAGGCGCCAGCGAAAGCCAGATTTTCCGCCACGTCATTCTGCCCTCCGCCCTGCCAGAAATTTTTACAGCGATGCGCGTGGGCATTGGCGTGGCATGGACCTGTCTGGTCGCCGCCGAACTCATTGCCGCCAGCGAAGGGCTCGGTTGGTTAGTGCAATTCGCCGGACAGGCCCTGCAAGTGGCCATTGTCATCGTTGGCATCATCATGATCGGAATTCTAGGCTATGCCATGGAATTATTGATCCGCCTGGTCGAACGCTGGGCTGTCCCATGGCATGGCAAAGGATGATGTCACGCAATCAATAGAAGTTCGAATCGTAACAAGAAAGGAAAAGTCCATGTCAACCAAATCAGGGCAAACAGCCAAAAAATTCGCAAATGTCATCGGCGCCTCGTTATTCACGCTGGCCACCCTGACCACGCTGAGTAACACGGCCTGGGCCGGACAACCGAGTGTGACGATTGGCTATGAGAATAACGGGGCCGACCCTTACATGGTCACCCAAGCGCGGGGCGAATTTCAGAAAATGATCCCCGGTCATGTTCACCTCAAATTTTTCGCCTCTGGCCCCGCAGCGATGAGTGCGCTGGCCTCCAATAGCCTGCAATTCATGTGTGGTCTTGGCGTGCCGCCGTTCGTGGAAGCCATTTCCCACGGCTTGCCGCTCACCATCATTTACAATCAAGAGCGCTACTCAACCGGCGCAGGCATCGTCGTGCGTCCTGGTTCTGGTATCAAAACAATTGCCGATCTCAAAGGCAAGAAAATTGCCATTGTAGTCGGATCGCAATCCTCCTTCGAATTGGCAACCTTCCTCGCCGCCGCGCACGTGCCCTATTCGAGTGTCAAGCAAGTGAATATGTCGCCCCAAGACATGCTCATCGCTTGGCGCACCAAGGATATCGATGCGGCAATCGTCTGGGACCCGGTGTTGAATTCACTGCAAGCCCTCGGTGCGCGCGTGCTCAAAACCGATGCTGATCTCCCCGCGACAGCAACATCCTATAATATTTGTGTGGCCGACACGCATTGGGTCAACGCCCATCCGCAAATCGCGACCGATTTCGTGAGAGCCCTGAATGCAGGCGTGGCGTATACCAAGGCCCATCCGCACAAGGCGCTGGCCTTGATGGCAAAAGCATCCGGCGTGACGTTGCCGATCGCGAAAACAGAGCTTTCAGGCTACACCATTTTCGGCGGCAAAGCCCAATTGACGCCGGACGTGCTGGGCACCAAGCCATCCGCAACGCCATCGGCCACGGAACAAACCGTGGTCAATACCGCAAAAGTGCTGCTCAAATCGGGGCAAATCGATACGATGCCGCACGATCCCGCCGCTTCGGTCGATCCTCAGTTTGCCGCAGCCGCCGCAAAATAGGATCAGGCTGCATGCCAATCGCGATTGATCACGTCAGCAAGGATTTCGGCGCATTCAAAGCGATCGATGATGTCTCGCTCACCATCGATGATGGAACCTTCGTGACAATCCTGGGTTCCTCGGGTTGCGGCAAATCAACCTTGCTCAACATGATTGCGGGCCTCTCGTTCCCAACGCGTGGCCGCTTGATGCTCGATGGCCGCAACGTGACGGAGCCAGGCCCGGATCGGGTGGTGGTGTTCCAGCAGCCCGGCCTATACCCGTGGCTCTCGTTACGCGATAACATTGCGTTTGGCCTCCGCATGCAATCCTCCGCCCGCACGATCAACTGGCAGCGGGTCGATGAACTGATCGAGATCATCGGCCTGCGCGGCTTTGAGCAGCATCGCCCTTATGAATTGTCAGGTGGCATGCAACAGCGCGTGGCGATTGCGCGCGCCTTGGTGATGGCACCACGGGTCTTGCTGATGGATGAACCGTTCGGCGCGCTCGATGCTCAAACCCGCCACATCATGCAGCAATTCCTGCTTGATCTATGGGACCGTATCAAGGCAACAATCGTCTTCATCACTCATGATATTGATGAGGCCATTCTGCTGGCCGACCGTCTGGTGGTCATGAGCGCTCGCCCAGGCCGGATTGCACTGGAGACCAATGTTCCGCTTGAACGGCCACGGCATTGGGACATGTCGCTTGAGCCAGCCTTCCTCGCTCTGAAGCGGCAAGCGATGGATATTCTCAGCGCCTGATCGTGCCATCATCAACAAGCCGGCGCGCCATGGCGAGTAATGCCTGATCGCGGCCCGGTGCTGCAATCAGCGATAAACCAATCGGGCAGCCTTCGCTGATCCCGGCCGGAATGCTCAACTCCGGCAACCCGGCCAGCCCGGCAATTGCCGTAACTTTCAGTGTCTGTTGCCTAATCGCATCGAGTGTTGCGCGCTCAGCGTCGCGGCGCGGGGCAATGCACGGGCTGCTTGGCAAGGCCAACACCGCACCATCGGCAAGCAATGCCAGCACATGGGCGCGAAACGCTTCGCGGTTGCGCCGCGCGCCACGCACTTCGGCCAGGGTGATTTTCGAAGCCCCATGCAGCCGGTTCGCCGTAATCTCGGCCATCGCCGGTTTATGCGCCTCGATCCAAGGGCCCAGCGATTGCCATGCCTCCCGGCCATGGATCAGTGATTGGGTAACCAGCAAATCATCAAGCCCCTGCGGCCAAATGTTGATATCGCGCCTGGCATGCCCAGCCGCCTCAATCCGGTCACACACCGCGCCAATCACGGCAGCGACATCAGGATTGGCATTGTCAAACGACTCGCGCACCATAATCACATCGCCAGTCAGCTTGAGGCTGGCGGGCAGCAACACGTCGCCCACACGCTGCATGGTCGCAACATCCCGTGCAAACCAACCGGCCACATCAAGGCTCGGCACATAACGCGCGGCCCCCGCAAGGCTGAGCAACCCATAGCTTGGCCGCAGTCCGAATAGGCCACAATAGCTCGCCGGAATTCGCACCGAACCACCGGTATCCGATCCGATGCCGATCGCAGCAAGCCCCGATGCCACCGCACTGGCCGATCCGGACGATGATCCACCCGGCAGCCGGTCAGGCGCCGCCGGATTGAGCGGCGTGCCATACCATTGATTTTGACCTTCAAGCCCAAAAGTGAACTCAACCGTGATGGTCTTGCCGATAATCCGCGCACCCGCCTCGCGCAGTCGGCCGACAATCGGCGCATCAACCAGCGCCGGCGCATGCAGCCGCGCCCATGTTGCGTTGCCAAAGCTGGTAACGGTTCCGGCAATGTCGAAAACATCCTTCACCGCCACATCAAGTCCTGCCAACGGCCCATCCGGCGCGCCGGCAAGATCGAGGGTAGTCATCATGCCGTCATTGGCGTCTTGCGGGTTCATGCAGTTTGTCCTGTTGGGCTAGAGACTGATGGTCGCGAGGATGAGTCACGGGTGCGACTCATTGCAGCGTCACGTGAGCGCTTGCAGTTGAGCGATCAGCAAGGATCATATCGGCGGCCTTTTCAGCAATCATAATGGTCGGTGCATTGGTATTCCCCGAGATCAATGTTGGCATCACCGAAGCATCAACCACCCGCAGCCCCGCAACCCCATGAACGCGCAAGCGCGGATCGGTCACGGCCATCTGGTCATGACCCATTTTGCAGGTGCCGACCGGATGATAAATCGTCGTCGCGGTGCGCCGTGCCGCATCAAGCAGCGCGTCATCGGTCACAATATCCGGACCAGGGCTGAGTTCACCCTGAACAAAGCCCGCGAGCGGCTGGGTGGCGGCAAGGCGGCGGGCAAGCCGCATACCCGCAATAATCGTTGCACAATCAGTTTCCGTCGCCAGATAATTGGGATAGATCGCCGGATTGGTGAACGGGTCCGGGCATGTGGTTTCCAAATGCCCCCGGCTTTCTGGACGAAGTTGACAAACCGAGGCGGTAAAAGCGGAATATCGATGCAGCCCCTCGCCGGGTGAATCTGAAGAGAGCGGCTGGATGTGAAACTGAATATCCGGCAAATCAAGCCCCGGCCCAGAGCGCGCAAAAATGCAAACCTGGCTGGCCCCCATGGTCATCGGCCCGCGCCGAAACAACAAATATTCAAGCCCAATTTTCATCTTGAGCCACGGATTATTGACCTCATCATTCAAGGTCGGTCGCGTCGAGGCGTAAATTAGCCTCGCTTGCAAATGATCTTGCAAATTCTCGCCCACACCGGGCAAATCATGATACACCGAAATCCCCGCCTTGGTGAGCAAACGGCCAGGCCCAATGCCAGAAAGCATCAACAGATGCGGCGAATGAATGGCCCCCGCAGCCAGCAAAATCTCCGCCCGCGCTCGCGCCAACCGCCGCCCCGTAGCCCCGCGATAAACCAAGCCCGTTGCGCGCCGCTCAGTCATCACCAGTCGCTCAGCCTGCACGCCGGTAAAAACCACCAAATTGCGCCGGTGCCGCACGGGCTTCAAATAGGCCACAGCCGTGCTGCATCGGCGGCCATTGCGCGCAGTCAGTTGAAAATATCCGGCCCCCTCCTGCCGCGCGCCGTTAAAATCGTCATTGCGCGGGATGCCAATGGCTTCTGCGGCGTCGATGAATGCGTCCGACACGTCCCGCCGCACCCGCATATCGGATACATAAAGCGGCCCATCACCGCCATGAAACGCATCCGCCCCGCGCTCATTATGCTCGGCACGGCGGAAATACGGCAGCACATCCTGATAGCTCCAGCCCTCGCAGCCAAGCTGGCGCCATTGATCGTAATCAGCAGATTGTCCCCGAATATAGAGCAATCCGTTGATCGAACTCGAACCGCCCAACACCCGCCCCCGCGGCCAAGCCAGCCTGCGCCCGGCAAGGCCCGGATCAGGCTCGGTCTGCAAACACCAATCGGTGCGCGGATTATGCATCGTCTTGAAATAACCAACCGGGATATGGATCCACGGATAGCGATCCGGTGGCCCCGCCTCAAGCAGCAACACACGGATCGCGGGATCGCTGGACAGCCGATTCGCTAACACACAACCGGCAGACCCGGCACCGACAATGATATAGTCAAACACATCACCATCGTCGGTGCTGGGTATTTCTCCGTTCATCGCAAGCGAGCCGCAATCATCGGCTCCACCGCTGTCGGCACGTTGAACCGCATCGCCATCACCGATCCAAAACTGATCAACCCAACCACAATCATATAAATCACCACATACCACGGCGCGCCATGATCATAGGTCAGCAACGCCGAGGCAATCAACGGGGTCAAACCGCTCGCATAAATCCCCGAGACTTGGTAGGCAAACGATACCCCCGTATAGCGCACCTTGGCGTCAAATTGGCTGGCAAACAGCGAAGACTCCGTGCCATATACCAACGGGTAGAACAATGAGAATGGCACAATAATGGCAACCAGCACCAACCAATGATGGGTCCGCCCATAAGCCTGCATCAACGCGAATGAGGCCACCGAACTCGCCGCAATCAATAGCGCTCCGGTTGCAAACACTTTGCGCATCCCGAAGCGATCAGCCAGCCGCCCAGCGATCAAAATGAAAGGCACCATGAACGCCGAAGACAGCACAACAGCGAGCAAAGCAAAGCCGCGCGTCAAATGCAGGCTATTGACCACATACGCGATAATGAAAACGCCAAAAATGTTGAAACACGCACCTTCAACATAGCGCGCTCCCAGCGTGAGTAACACCGCTCGTGGCGCCGTGCGGATCATTTCTACAACCGGCACGGCAACGATTTTATCCTCCGCCTGCACCGCCAAGAAATCCGGTGTTTCCATAATGCGCAGCCGAACGAAAATGCCAATCACCACCAGCAAGGCGCTGAGCATAAACGCCACGCGCCAACCCCAGAGCAGAAACGCACTATTCGGCAAATAATTCAGCAACGCCACAACCCCCGCGCTTGACATCAGCCCAAGCGGCACCCCAAGTTGTGGCCAGCTGCCAAAAAAGCTCCGCTGTTCTGGCGGCGCATGCTCAATGGCCATCAGCACAGCACCACCCCACTCGCCGCCGATGCCAATACCCTGCAAGATTCTCAAAAATAGTAATAATAACGGTGCGGCAGCCCCAATCGTCGCCGCTCCTGGCAGTAAACCAATCAAAAACGTCGCACCGCCCATGATCAACAAGGTCATGACCAAGATTGTTTTGCGGCCGATTCTATCACCAAAATGGCCAAAAATAATCCCGCCGATGGGGCGGGAAACAAAGCCAACCGCAAAGGTGGTGTAAGCCGCAATCGTGCCAAGTGCAGGCGAGAGATTTGGAAAAAATACATGATTTAAAACAATGGGCGTCAGCACGCCGTAGAGGAAAAAATCATACCATTCAATCGTCGTGCCCAGCGTGCTCGCAAATACAATCAGAGCAAGGCTACGCGTTCCCTGTGGCGATGTCGGCATTCGCTCCCCTCCTGTTATATCCGCATGGCGGTGGATGGAGAGCCATCGCCCGACCAGCAGAGTTTGTACCAATGCTTCGGTAATTTCTTGACATTTATCACGATGGGTATCACCATACAATACGAAAATTGTCGCTGAGCAGAAATCGGCGGGCGTGAAAGTCACTTTGTCGATCAACCGGATCAGCCGACAGATCACTGGTCATTCCTGAGGTGCGTATGAAATCAAGCGAAAAATCAAACCCCCGCAGCACAGCCCGCAGCGCCCCAACGCGCGCCAAAAAGCCCAATAGGACCGAACGACCGGATCAGGATGTCGACGCCGAAACCCCCGATAGCATGATCGCAGCGCCAGGGGCTGACGCGCTTGGCAAAGGCGGCACCAGCGTGTTCGCGCGCTCCTTCGGCGTCCTCGAATATGTCGTGCGGATCGGCCGGCCAGTGCTGCCCGCAGAAATCGCCGATCACCTCGATCTTCCCAAACCAACCGTCTATCGTATGATCGAACAATTCGAGGCTTTGGGCTTTCTCTATCGACCATTTTCCTCCCGACGAATCTCCGTTGGCCCGCGCCTGAACGATCTGGCTTTCGATATTTTGCGCTACTCGGTGCAATACGCGCCCCGTCGGCAAATCCTGCAAGGCCTGGTCGATGAAGTCGGCGAGACCTGCAATATCGGCACCCTCGAAGGTGGCCAAATCGTCTATTTTGATCGCGTCGAAGCCACGCGTTGGCCGTTGCGACTAAATTTTCACATCGGCTCCCGCGTGCCTTTGCATTGCACCGCCATCGGCAAGCTCTTTCTCGCCTTCTTGCCGGACGCCAAACGCACAGCATTGCTAAAACGCCTCGATTTCGTCCCCTACACCGCGCATACGCTGACCACGCCTGCGGCTTTGGACGATGAACTGGTGCGAATCCGTCATGAACGCCTCTCGGTTGACCGGGAGGAATATCTCGCAGGCGTCGTCTGTGTCGCAGCACCAGTTTTCAACGTGCGCGGCGAAATCACCGCCGGTGTGGCGATTCAAGCCCCTGCCGCGCGCATGCCGGTCACCGATGCGTATCGACATCGCGTGGCCCTGATCGCCGCCGCTCGCTCGCTCACCGATAGTTTCGTCACCACACCTCAATCCGATTGAGCAGGTAGGGTTCAGTCGGTGCAGACCCATGCCCGCCCAACCGCGACTCCCCACGCGCCGCAGCACGGCACGCGCGGATATTACGCCTGTCCGCCCAACCTACTGCTCCGTGCCGCCGCGCGCGGTCGCCAACCAATGGTGGTCGCTGCAGCGGGTGCTCTGGATGTGTTGCAGGCCGTGCATTGGGCCGCCGCGTTTGGCCTCATCACCCCAATTCTGGTCGGTGATCAAACCGATATTCGCGCAGCCCTCGCCGGTCTCGGCGAAACTGATGCACCCTACAAAATTGTTCCAGCCATCGGTGAAGACCAAGCCGCCGAAATCGCCGCCGATCTGGTCGCGGCGGGCGAAGCGCGGATCTTGATGAAAGGTCATTTGCACACCGATACATTGATCCGCGCCGTGCTCGATGGGTCCCGTGGCCTGCGCCGTGCCGGTCGGCTCTCGCATGTCTTCGCCATGCATATGCAGGGCGCTGCACGCGAATTACTGATTACCGATGCTGCCCTCAACATTGCCCCGGATGCGCGAACCATGACATTCATCGTGCGTCACGCCATCGAGGTAGCGGCGGCGCTGCGCATTGATCATCCGCGGATCGCGATGCTCTCGGCCACCGAAGTGATCAACCGGGCCATGCCCTCATCAATGGCGGCGGACGCGTTCGCCAAATCGTTCCGAGACGAAGCCGAAAGCAAAAACTGCAGCATTTCTGGTCCATTAGCACTCGATGTCGCTCTATCGTCAGCATCGGCAGCGCTCAAAGGTCTCACGAACGATGCCGTCGCCGGGCAGGCGGACATTCTCGTCGTGCCCAACATTGAGACCGGCAACGCGTTGTTCAAAATTCTGGTCCATCTGCTTCACGCCACAGCAATCGGCGTCGTGCTGGGCGCAGCGGTGCCCATCGTGCTGACATCGCGCGCCGATCCGGTTGAAGCCAAGCTCGCCTCAATCGCCCTCGCGTGCCTGTTATCATCGCCAGCCCCGCTCGAGGACTCTGCCAATCCAGGGTGATCGTTATCGTTGCAAACGTCCAAGGAGAAAAAATCTAAAATGGATCAAATCGTCAACCGAGCCGACAATGATGCGGCGACTGCCATGGTCAGAACTATGGTCGCGCGCGCCCGCAGTGCCATGGCCCTGATCGCGAATGCCGATCAGGCCCGTACCGATGATCTGGTGCGCGCCCTCGCCTGGTCGCTCTACCGCCCAGACCGCGCCGAGCGCTTAGCGACGCTCGCGGTTCGAGATACGGGCCTTGGTAACGTAGCCGATAAAATCATCAAGAATCAGCGCAAAACCTTTGGCACCCTGCGTGATTTACTCCGTGCAAAAACGGTCGGCGTCATCGAAGAAATCCCGGCACGCGGCTTGGTCAAATTCGCGAAACCCATCGGTGTGGTCGCCGCAGTCACGCCTTCGACCAACCCATCCGCCACCGCCGTCAACAAAGCAATGATGGCGATCAAGGGTCGCAACGCCATCATCATCGCACCATCCCCGTCCGGCATGCACACCACCACCGAAACCGTGGCCGAAATGCGCCGCGAATTGGCACGCATCGGCGCGCCTGAGGATTTGGTCCAAATCTTGCCGCCTCCCGCGACCAAACAAACGACAGATGCTTTGATGGCCGCGGCCGATCTGGTGGTCGTCACTGGCTCACAAGATAATGTCCGGCGCGCCTATCGGTCCGGCACGCCCGCCATTGGCGTTGGTGCTGGCAATGTGCCGGTTATCATCGACGAAACCGCTGATCTTGATGATGCAGCTCGAAAAATAACCGCGTCAAAAACCTTCGATAATTCCACGTCGTGCTCATCAGAAAACGCTGTGGTCATCGTTGATGAGGCCTATCCAAACGCCATCGCCGCCCTGGAGCGCGCAGGGGGATATCTTTGCACGGCGGAAGAGGCCAAACGCGTAGAATCGTTGCTTTGGCAAGGCGGCAAGCTGAGCCGCACCTTGATCGCCCGTGACCCAGCAATCCTTGCTGAGGCATTTTCGTTGCCGGACGCCGCCCGCAAGGCCAAGTTCTTCATGGTCGAAGAAACCGGTATCGGTCCGGCGCATCCCTTCTCAGGTGAAAAATTATCGCTGGTTTTGGCGGTTTATCGGGCCCCCAATTTTGCAGCCGCAACCGAAATCGTGCGCGATATCCTCGATCATCAGGGGCGCGGCCATTCCTGTGGCCTGCATACAACGCGTCCCGAGCGCGCACGTCAGCTTGCCGAAACGCTCGATGTGGTCCGCGTCTTGGTCAATTTTGCCCACACATTCGGCAATGGGGGTGGTTTCGATAGCGGATTGGAATTTACCTTGAGTATGGGGTGTGGTAGTTGGCAAAAGAACTCGATCAGCGAAAATCTAAACTATCGGCATTTCATCAATATAACCCATCTGGTGGTGCCAATCGCCGAAGATCGCCCAAGCGAAGACGAATTATTTGGTTCCTATTGGTCAAAATTCGGCAAGTGAGGATCGAAGCATGAATCTCATGGAATATGATGCCAAGCGCCTCGTGCTCGCACCGGCCAATATCCGCTTACTCGATGGTGCGCTGTGCCACACGCTGGCTGAAGTCACCGCCGCCGCCGAACGGATTGGGCCCTGCGTGGTAAAAGCCCAGGTGCCAACGGGTAAACGCGGTAAAGCGGGCGGCATCCGCCTCGCGGCAACACCAACAGAGGCGCGCGACGCAGCCGAGTGCATTCTTGGCATGAGCATCGCAGGTCATCGCGTCGAAACCGTGATGATCGAAGCACAAGCAAAAATTACGCACGAATATTATGCGGCTGTCCTTCACGCGCCGCGCGAACGCTGCTCTCTTGTGCTGTTCTCCACCGAAGGTGGCATGGATATCGAAGAAATCGCTGAATCACGACCAGAAATGCTGCGCAAACATTGGGTGCGCACCGCGGATCAGTTTGATGAAATCGATGCAAATACCATGCTCTCGGGCTTGGCGTTAGGCACCGCGCAATCGGACATCGCGCGTATTTTGGTGGCGCTGTATCGGCGCTATCGCGAGACCGATGCGGAATTGATCGAAATCAACCCGCTGGTGCAGCTCGCCGATGGCACAATTGCAGCGTTGGACTGCAAATTTATTCTCGATGACAGCGCCGCCTATCGCCAAGCAGCACTCGCCGCCGCTGCCGCGCCAGACCCATCGACCGCCCTTGAACGGAAGGCCAGCGACGTCGGACTCAAATTTATCGAGTTGGATGGTCCCGTCGGTATCCTCGCCAACGGCGCTGGCCTCACCATGACCACGATGGATGTGGTGAGCGTGTTGGGTGGCAAACCCGCCAATTTTCTCGAAATCGGCGGTGATGCCTACACCAAAGCCGAGCCGGCGCTCGAGCTTTTGCTCTCGAAACCAGAAATTCGCGCATTGGTCGTGAATTTCTGCGGCGCCTTCGCCCGCACGGATGTGATGGCGCGGGGTGTCATCGAGGCTTGGCAGCGGCTGGAGCCCAACTTGCCGGTATTTTTCTCGGTCCACGGCACCGGGTCTGACGAGGCAGTGGCCCTGGTGCGCGATGCGTTCGGCGCCGAGCCGTTTGATTTAATGGAAGACGCCGTGCGCGCGGCGATTGAGGCAGCACAATGAGCACATTCCCCATTATCCGCCGTTCGGACCGCGTCGTGGTGATCGGCATGACCGGTGGTCAAGGCACGTTCTGGACCGAGCGGATGCGCGAGGTTGGCACCCAAATCGTCGCCGGGGTCAACCCGAAGCGCGCGGGTGAAACCCATCTCGGCTTGCCCGTGTTCGCCTCAGTCAACGCGGTCATGCGTTCAATGCGGGCCGATGTCGCGGTCATGTTCGTGCCCCCTGCCGGCGTGCGCGATGCGGCACTTGATGTTATCGAGTCAGGTGTTGGCGGATTGGTCATGTTGACCGAACATGTCCCCGCTCATGACATGCTCGATGTATTTTCAGCATCGGATGCGCGCGGCTGCTGCATCGTGGGGCCAAATACCGCCGGGCTCGTCACCCCTGGTGAAGCCTTTGTCGGCATTATGCCCGGTCATAATAACAAAGTTTTCAGTCCAGGGCGGGTCGGTGTGATTTCGCGTAGTGGTAGCCTCGGCACATTGATCTGCCTTAATCTAACACGTGGCGGCTTTGGTCAATCGAGCTTCATCGGTATTGGAGGTGATCCAATGATTGGCACGACCAGCCTTGATGCGCTCAAAGCCCTTGATCGCGACGACCGGACCGACGCTGTGGTTCTGGTCGGCGAAATCGGCGGCACGATGGAGGAAGAGGCCGCAGAATATGCCCGCACCATGCACAAGCCCGTCGTTGCATTCATCGCCGGGCGCGCCGCCCCGCCGGGTCGTAAAATGGGCCATGCTGGCGCCATCGTCGCGGGTTTCGGTGGCAGCTATCCCAGCAAACGTGCCGCGTTGGAAGCGGCTTCGGTAACCGTGGTTGATACACCCAATCAAATTGTTGGCGCGCTGGCAGCGTTATCGCCAGCGTTGGTAACAATGTCGGCGTAACTCGCTAATAAAACAATAAGCGTATGAGCACGTCGATGCGAAAATGAAACGTCCAAGACAAAAGGGAGAAACGAAATGGCTACGATCAGCGAAAAAGATCTCATCGTTCAGGAAAATCTTCTCGCCAGGCTTGATAGAATCCCCATCAACAAAACCGTGCTCGGCTTGATCGCCCTGCTCGGTTTGGTTTGGATTCTTGAAGCGTTTGATATCGGTATCATCGCCCCCGTTTTGTTTTTGCTCAAAAAAACCTGGCATCTCGCCCCCAAACAAGTCGGCCTGATCGCGAGTGCCGGCACGCTCGGCATCGTGGTGGGTTTATTGCCAGCAGGGCGCATTGCCGATCGGTTTGGTAGAAAAACAACCTTACTCGGCGGTATCGTCGTATTCAGCGTCTTCACTTTCCTGGCGAGCTTCTCGCAGTCAATCAGCGAACTCGTTGCCTGCCGCTTTCTGGCAGGTCTTGGGCAAGGTGCGGTATTCCCGGTGCCGTATTTGTTGCTCTCCGAATTTGTCAATAAGGGTGCGCGTGGCACCGCCGTCGGACTTTCCAATTCACTGCTCGGCTTCGCCTATGGTCTAAACACTTTGGCCGGCGCGCTCATTGTCGGTCATATACCAGACTCAGAAGCGTGGCGGGTATTGCTTATGTTAGGCGGCGCAACCATCCTGGTCATGCCGGTCGTGATCATTTTTCTACCCGAGTCGCCACGATTTTTGCTTAAAGTTGGCCAGGTTGATCGCGTTCGCAGCTTCGTCGAACATTTAGAAAATGTCAGCAACTTGCCGCACGATGAATCATTGATCGATCGTTCATCGTTGCGGGTATTGGAAGTCACCGCCGCACGGCGAGTGTCGCTTCTGGATTTCGCCAAACCGCCCTATCTTATCCGTTGTTTCGTATCCTATTTCGCGCTGCTCTCACCCTTCATCGTATTCTACGTGATCACGCTCTACGGACCCAGCATTCTGAGTCGCATGGGCGCGGGTAAAACCGATGCGCTCTATTATACATCGGGCCTGCTATTCCTAACGGTCATCTCAAACGCCGTCGCGGGCCTGATGGGTGATCGGATCAGCCGTCGTTGGGGTCTCGTCGTCGTCATGACGATCGCCGCCCTCTCTACCATTGCTCTCGGCCAGCCTTTGCCACGCTGGGGCGTCATCATCGCCGCGATGTTCACTTGGGCATTCGTCTATGCCGGGTTCCCTCTTGCAAAACTTTACATGGCGGAACAATTCCCAACCCGGCTGCGTGCTTCAGGATCAATGATTGGCGAAAGTATCACGCGCTTTCTCGGCGGTGTCGTGCTGGTCTATATGTTTCCGATACTGGCTAGCGAGATGACGGCACCGTCACTCTACACCTTATTGGCATCGCTGACCTTCGTGAGTATTATCCCGATCATGTTGCTTGGCTTTCAAACCTCCGGTCGTAGCGTCGAAGAAACCGGCACCGATTTGTCAATCTATCGTGGGGTGGTCGTTGGTGGGTTGGATGGTGCCGGAATGAAGCTTGATCGGTAATCTGCCCAGCGCCGGACAGGAATGCGCCGTGCCGAACTCGGTCCATCAATGGCACCGCGTTCGCGCATGGCGGCTTGTTTATCCCATTGGCTGTCGCGATGTCTGATTGGCTCATGCTCAGCGCAGGCCTCGCCGCTTTTCTCGGCGGGATGGTCACCGGCTTTGCCGGGTTTGGTTTTGGGTTGGTCTTTGCACCGGTTTTCGCGATCTTGTCGGGAAGTCCTCGGCAAGTGGTATTTCAAACCATGGTCTTGGGGGCCTTGGTTAGCATCGTGGTGCTGGCCGGGGCGCGCCGAATGGTGCCCCAGCGCGCTGCAGTGACCATCGGCGTTGCGGCGCTGATCGGCACACCGGCTGGCCTGCTCGTGCTCGGCATCCTTGAGGCGCGGACCGTCAAATTAATGATAGCGATCCTCGCGATCAGTGTCGCCATGCTCCGCGCTGCGCGCTTGCCGTTGCGCCTGCCTGATGGCGTTCTCCCCTTGGCCATCGCCGGGCTGATTGGTGGCGTGTTGAATGGATGCACCGGCATGGGTGGCCCGATACCCGCATTGACCGTTGCCCTGCAGCGCCGAGAAGTGCATCATAGCCGGACCCTGCTATTGATTTTCAATCTCGCCAGTTTTCTGGTGGCCATTATCGTCGCGATCCTATCGGGCCTCGCGCGCACCGCATGGCTAACAACCACGATCGGCTTGGTCCCCTGCGTTGGTGTCGGCATGGTGATCGGGATCAAAGCGGTTCACTATGTCTCCGCTGAAGCGTTCAACGGATTTCTGCTAACGCTGATGGCCGCATCGGGTGTGCTTGGCTTGCTATCAGTCTTGCTCGGCTAGCCGTTCAAACACTACCCCGCCTCAATGACGAACAGCGCCTGGCCATACTCCACCAATTCGCCATCCTGCGCACAAATCTCACGGATAATTCCCGCGATCGGCGCAAAAATCGTCGTATACAGCTTCATCACTTCAATCAAGCAAAGCTTGTCGCCCGCCGCGACTTGGCTGCCCGGCTGAACGAATGGAGGCTGGCCGGGTGCTGGTGCAGCATAAAACGTACCAATCATCGGCGCCTCAACCGTCTGATGTCCAGTCAGCATCGGTGCGGTCGCATTCTGTGTCGGCGCAATCATCGGTGCTGCGCGCGGTGCTGCGGTCGGCGCACTGGGTGTTGGCACAGAGGCGATTGGACCAACGGTGCCGTGACGGCGCAGAGTCAACTTCAACTCTGCAGTATCGAGCACGAATTCGGCGCAGGATGAGCTATCGATAATACGAACCAGTTCAGCGACGTCTTCGTATCGCAACATGGGTCAGTCTCCTCCTTTTGTCTTACAGTTATCAGACAACAATATGAATCATCTTGCAAGATGATTTTTTTCAGAATAGCCTAGGAGCAAGACTAAAGGAGCGAACGCCTTGATCAGAGTCTTCATCGCCAACCGTGGCGAGATCGCGCTGCGCGCGGTGCGCGTGTGCCGGGCACTCGGTCTGGAGACGGTGGCGGGGTACACACCGCCAGATGCGGCGCTGCCCCATGTCTGGGCTGCGGACCATTCGGTGTGTATCGGCCCGCCCTCTGCGACACTGAGCTATCTGAACGGCCCCGGCCTGATCACCGCCGCGTGTGCCACGGGCTGTGACGCGATTTATCCAGGGTATGGGTTTCTCTCAGAAAATGCCGAATTTGCTGAGCAATGTCGCAGTGCGGGACTAACATTTGTCGGCCCACCGCCCGAGATCATCGCCTTGATGGGGGACAAGGCCCAAGCCCGTCGCACCGCCGCGAGTCTCGGCATGGCAATCGTCCCTGGCTCCGAGCATGGTTTCGTCACGGTGGAGGACGCGCAGGCCGCTGCTCATCAAATTGGATTTCCCATCCTACTGAAAGCCAGCGCCGGCGGTGGTGGCCGCGGCATGCGGATTGCCGAGGATATCGGCAACTTCGCCACCTGTTTTATGCAAGCCTCTGCTGAGGCCAAGGCCGCCTTCGGGAATGCCGAAATTTATCTGGAGCGGTTCTTTCGCCACGTCCGCCATGTCGAGGTGCAAATTTTCGCTGATCGGCACGGTCATGTTGTGCATTTATGGGAGCGTGATTGCAGTGTGCAGCGGCGCCATCAAAAACTAATCGAAGAAGCGCCATCGCCCATCCTGCCAGCCGCGCGTCGCCACGAGATAACCCAAGCCGCCGAAGCCCTCGCGCGCAGTTTGGGGTATGAAGGAGCGGGCACGGTCGAATTCATCTATGACCCTGAGTCGGACCGGGCCTATTTTATCGAAATGAACACCCGCATTCAAGTTGAGCATCCCGTTACCGAAATGCTGACCGGGACCGACTTGGTGGCCGAACAATTCCGCGTTGCCGCTGGCGCGCCGCTTTCGATCAGTCAGCCTGGCGAACCGCACGGTGTCGCCATCGAGTTTCGCATCAATGCGGAAGATGCCGATGACGGGTTTCGTCCCGTGCCGGGCCTAATCTCAGCCTGGAAACCACCGCGCGGCGCGGGGATCAGGGTGGATAGTCACGTCTATCCCGGCTGGCATGTCTCGCCTTATTACGATTCGCTGTTAGGCAAGCTGATCATTCATCAACCAACCCGCGCCGCCGCCATCGCGGCTGCCCAGCAGGCCATTGCGCGCTTTGACGTTCGCGGCGTCCCAACAACATTGCCATTTCATGCCAAGTTACTGACGACCGAAGCATTTCGCACCGCCGCGATCCATACACGCTGGATCGAACAGGAACAAACTCGATGACAACCACTCCGCGCCGCACTGTTCGTTTGTTCGATGTCACACTGCGCGATGGCCATCAATGCCTATGGGCTACCCGTATGACCACCGGCATGATGCACGAAATCGCGCCGCTGCTCGACCGAGCCGGGTTCGAGGCGATTGATCTGGTGGGCGGTGCGGTGTTTGATGTTTGCGTGCGCTATTTGCGCGAAAATCCGTGGGAGCGGATGCGGATTCTCAGCGAATGGGTCACCGAAACACCCCTCGCGGTGATGACGCGCGGGCAGAGCCTGTTCACCTTTGAATTTTTCCCCGATGACATTGTTGCCCTCACCGCCGAACGCATTCGTGCCCAGGGTATGCGCTATCATACGCCGTATGACGCGCTGAACGATATCCGCAATCTCGAAGTGCCGGTTCGCGCCGCCCGCCAAGTCGGACTCTATATCGCCGCAGGGATCGTCTATACGCTCAGTCCGGTTCATACAGATGCTTATTATGCCAGAAAAGTCCGCGAATTGGTCGCCCTCGGTGTTGACGCGATTTATCTGAAAGACCCAAGTGGATTGCTCACGCCCGAACGGGTCGCCACCCTAATCCCGATCATTCGCACGGCGTGCGGCACGCTGCCTTTGCATTTGCACAGCCATTGCCTAACCGGCTTGGCACCAGCGACCGCCATGCGCGCCGTCGCTCTCGGCGTTGATGTTGTGCACACCGCCACATCGCCGCTGGCCAACGGTGCCTCGCACCCCGCGACCGAATCTGTCGCGCGTAATCTTACCCGCCTTGGCTATGAGCCCGGCATCGATCTGGCATTGGTTGAAGCGGCTGCCGAGCGGCTTGCCTATATCGCGGCCCGTGAAGACAAACCAATTGGTGCGATCGCCGAGTATGATGAATTTCACTACGCCCACCAGATGCCCGGTGGCATGATTTCCAACCTACGTTCGCAGCTGAAAACCATTGGTATCGAGCATCGCCTGGGCGAAATTCTGGAAGAAGCGGGCCGCGTCCGCTGCGACCTGGGCTATCCGATTATTGTTAGTCCTTTTGCGCAATTCGTTGTCACCCAATCCGTGCTCAACGTGATGGGACGCGAGCGCTACGCGACCATCCCCGATGAAGTGCGCAAATACGTTCTGGGGTATTATGGCGAGGTCGTCGGCCCGATCGATCAGAATCTGCTTGATCGGGTGGCTCGGGGCGCCGCGCCGATCTCGGAGCGTCCAGGTGCGATGTTGGAACCGGGACTGCCCGCCGTGCGTGCCGCCCATGGACCGTTCGAATCGGATGATGATTTATTGCTCGCCGCCTTTTACGCAGCGCCGGAAGTCAACGCGTTGCGAGCCGCAGGGCCGATCAACACCGATTATCCGCTGGCGGCGACGCCGCTCCTAACATTGGTGCGTGAAATCGCCCGTCGGCCGGACATCACGTCCTTTCACTTCATCGAAAAGCACTGACCCCGCGAGGAGCGCACCCATGACTGAGCCCGTCATCATCACCGTCGCGATTAACGGCGCGGTCGCCCACAAGGCGGATAATCCGGCCGTGCCGATTACACCGCCCGAGCAAATCGAATCCATCCATCAAGCTTTTGAGGCCGGCGCAACACTTGCTCATATCCATGCGCGCAATCCTGACGAATCCCCCGGCTCAGACCCAGCCTTGTTTGCGGCTGTGCAGGAGGGGGTGCGTCGGCATTGCCCCGGCATGATCGTGCAATTTTCCACGGGCGGTCGGGGCCGTTCGTTAGAAGAGCGAGCTGCCTGTATTCCGCTTCGCCCAGACATGGCCTCCTTGGCCACCGGCTCGACCAATTTTCCAGCGCAGGTCTATGACAATCCACCCGATTTCGTCACCGGCCTCGCGCAATCGATGCTGACGAATGGCGTCAAACCCGAAATCGAGGTGTTCGATTTGGCGATGCTCTACAATGCCAAAACTCTGGCCGATCAAGGGCTGCTGGCCCCGCATCCGCACGTGCAATTCGTGCTCGGCGTCCGCAACGCGTTGCCGGCGCGCCGAGAAATATTTGACTTTTTGCTAGCCGAATTGCGCAGCCTGATGCCCAATGCCACCTGGAAGGCGGCGGGCATTGGCCGGTTTCAGGTCGAGGTAGCGCGCTGGTGCCTCGCCGAAGGCGGCCATGTCCGCACTGGGCTTGAAGATAATGTGCGGTTTGATGGAACCCGGCTTGCAACCAGCAATGCCGAATTGGTGACACAAATGGTCGAGATCGCGGCCCAATATGGTCGGCGTCCCGCAACCGCGCAGGAGGCTCGTCGGATTCTCGGCCTCGCGGCAGGTTGATATGCAATTGGGGTTGGCAGGACGCGTTGCTCTCGTCACCGGCGCAGGATCGGGGATTGGCCGCGCGATCGCGCAGGCGCTGGCCGCCGAAGGGGTCATGGTCTATTGCGCGGATCGCGCGTCCGAAGCCGCCGCCGCAACGGTGGCCGGTCATCACGCCATGCAGGCCCTCACCATGGATGTCACCGATCCGGGTTCCGTTGAGGCTGGCATACAGGGGATTCTCGCAAAAGGTGATTTAGATATTTTAATTACCAGCGCTGGTATTCTCAAAACCGGACCTGTTTCCGCAGCGCAGCCCGAGGATTGGGATGCGGTCGAGCGGGTCAATCTACGCGGCGTTTTGCATTGTGTGCGGGCGGCGATCCGCCCGATGGTGGCGCGCGGATACGGGCGGATTATCAATATCGCATCGGTATCGGCTTTTCGCGGCGGCGGGGCGTTGGGCAATGTGCTCTATGGCGTCACCAAAGCCGGCGTGGCCGCGCTCACCATGGGGCTTGCCCGCGAGCTTGGCCCCGCCGGCATCACGGTCAATGCCATCGCCCCGGCGGTGACCGCCACCGCCATGACCGCCGCACAGCTCGATCCCAGCGTGCAGGCCGCCATTCTCCGGCGTATTCCCATCGGGCGGCTTGCCGTCCCGGATGATACGGCGGCCCTCGCTGTATTTCTAGCGTCTGATCGTGCAGCCTTCATCACCGGCACGATTATCCCGGTCGATGGTGGATTTCTCACCACCTGATCGGCACCGAAGCGCGCGGGTGATCGCTGAAAATTGATTTGGGTTTTGCGCCGGATCATCCCACCAAGCGGCGATGATGCGAGATCGGATGCAACGTGGCGTGTTCACCCGGCGTGCGGTGCTGCTGGGCGGCGCGCAATTGGCGGTGTTCGCCGCACTGGTGGGCCGGCTTTATGATGTGCAGGTGCTGGAGCATCGTCATTATCGCAAGCGCGCCCAAGCCAACGCGATTGCGCAGCGGCCCCTGGCGGCGCAGCGCGGTTTGATCGTTGATCGTGCGGGCACGCTGCTCGCGGGCAATCATCAGCAATGGCGCGCTTTGTTCTTGATGACCGATGTGCATGATCCACAAGCGGTGCTCGCGCGGTTTGCTCGGCTGGTGCCGCTATCGGCGCTGGAGCGGGCCAGGGTGGTGCGCGCCTTGGCGGGGCCGGTGCGCTATGTTCCCTTGCTGCTCAAGCATGATTTGGATTGGCATGCGATGGCCCGGCTCGAGGTGCATCGGCCACAATTACCGGGCGTGATTATCGATCGGGGATTTTCGAGGTTTTACCCGTTGGGACGGCAGGCCGCGCATTTGGTGGGCACTGTGGTGCGGCCCCGGCCCGCTCAGGTTAAGCGCGACCCGGTGCTCGCATTGCCCGGCGCGCGGGTGGGTGGCGCTGGGATCGAGCAGGCTTATGATCATGTCTTGCAGGGCGAACCAGGGGTGATCGAAAGCGAGGTCGATGAGCTTGGCTCGGTGGTGCGCGTGCTTGACGATGATGCCGGGCATCCCGGAGCCACCGTGCAATTGACGCTCGACGCTGATTTGCAGAGAGCGAGCGTCGCTTCCATGCGCGGGCGGCCTGGCGCGACCGTGCTGCTCGATATTGCGAGCGGCGGGGTGCTGGCGATGGCGAGTGCGCCCTCCTTCGATCCGGCTTGGTTCGAGCAGGGTGTGCCGGACGCGGTTTGGTCGCGTTGGATGCATGACCCTGAACGACCATTAATCAATCGGGCCACACAGGGTTTATATGCGCCGGGGTCTTCGTTCAAACCAACAGTGGCCTTGGCGGCGCTGCGTTGCGGGGCGATTACTGCAACAACACGGTTTTACTGTCCCGGCCATTTGAAAATTGGCAACCGGATGTTTTATTGCTGGTTGCGCTCCGGGCATGGTTGGCTCGATGCGGCGGGGGCGCTGCAGCAAAGCTGCGATGTATTCTATTATCACGTCGCGATGCGGATTGGGATTGACCGGATGGCCTCAATGGGGCGTCAATTGGGCCTGACCGGGGCGGCGCCGATTGATTTTCCTGATGTGGCAGCCGGATTTTTGCCCGATCATGCCTGGGCGCGCGCCCGGCGGATTACCTGGACGCGTGGCGACACCGCAGTGCAGGGGATTGGTCAGGGTTATACGGTGTTCACACCGTTGAATTTAGTGACGATGATTGCGCGGGTCGGATCGGGGCGGATGATCGAGCCGCATTTGGTGCGCGCGATTGGTGGCAAGCCCGTCCGACGGCCTGAGCCGGTGCCGTTGGATCTGTCTGATCGGCATCTGGCCGTGGTGCGTCAAGGGTTGGATGAGGTGGTCAATACACCACTCGGCACTTCGTGGGGCGGGCGGCTGATTATGCAGGGTGGCCTTCGCATGGCCGGCAAGACCGGCACCGCGCAGGTGATCAACGAAAACGCCGCGATGGAAGCGGCCAATTATAACGATGCGAAATTACCGTGGAAATATCGGCCCAATGCTCTTTTTGTCGGGTATGCGCCGTTGGATCAGCCGCGCTTTGCCATTGCGGTGGTGATTGAACATGGCACGCTGCTCGGCCCGGTCAAGGTCGCGCGCGATGTGCTGCATGCCGCGTTACTGCAAAATTTGGCGGTGGGATAACAAGGCGGCGTGTGATGGCCGCCCCGCCAATCCTTATGACGAGAGCTTGGCTTTTTTCAGCAACAAGACTTGGTGGCTGTTCTGCAACGCCTTGATCGCGAGTGTGTGCAGATAATGATAATCGGCGGGGTTAACCACAAAGGATTTGAGGGCCAGTGATTTTTGCACGGTCAGCACATGGTTTTTGATGGTGTAGGTCACCGCGTAATCGCCAATCGGGGTAGAAACCGTCTCGCCCGGTGGCATGAATTCTGGGCTCATGCTCAGCGGTAATTGCAAATGCAGCGTATATTGGATGCGCTGGGGCTTGGTGATTGTTGGCACCGCACGTTTTGCTTGGTCCACAAACGGGGCGAGCGCACCGGCAATCAAATGATCCGAGGGGATCAGCATCGCCCCCTTGCTACCACCATCCAGCACACCGTATTTCTTGAAATCATAGGTGACAGCAATTGGCTTATTGACGTCGTCACGATTTTCGATTTGAAAATGGCTGATCGTGCCGAAATTACCTTGCTGGTAGAAGCTGGCCTCGACCGCGTTGTTCAAGCGCCGACCGACCTTGTCGCCGAGCACGGCGCGCTTTTCAGCAGCACGCCAGCCTTGCGCGATCTGGCGCGAATGGCCGGATAATTCGCCTGACCGCGCCAGCTTCATTGTGTCCGTCATGGCATATTGCACGGTGTGCAAATCGGGGCCGGGCGTTGTTGTCAATTTGGCGTCAGCGCCGGTGAGCAAGACGGGCCGGCCTGAATCCATGATCGGGATGCTATCGGCGGCGGCGTGCCGATAATGCGAATCCAAATAAAGCCCGTAGGCCGGGACATAAACGATGAAATGGCTGAAGGCGAACGGATCGACCCCCGGATAGGGAACAAAGCGCGGGCTTTGTGAAATCAAGGCAGGCACGGCCTTGATGTTTTCGGCCCGAAGCAACGCGCAGAGCAAGGTTGCGCTCGCGTTGCTGTCCCCGAGTTTTTTGGCCAATGTTTCGCTGGCTGCTGGGGGCACGAAGCCGGCACTTTGATAATTGACCGAGATGGTCTGGATGTTTTGCTGCATCCAGCGATAGATATTCTGCACGGCTTCAAGCCCGGTCGCGCCTTGTGCGGCCTCATGCGCGACGGTTTTGAGTGTGGGCGTGAGCGTTGTCGCGGGTTGTGCGGCCTTGCTGTAAGCATCCGCAAGGGCTTTCCAATCTGCGCTGGTGGTGACAACGGCCATCGGCGCGTATTGGGTGATCGCGGCGCTGCCGAGCGGCGGGAAAATTGCACCCTGATAGGAGCCGGTGACGGTTACGGTTTGGCCGGATTTTTTCACCGTCCACGGACCCCGGGTTTTGGCATAAACCTGCATGCCTGGTGGCACGCTGAGTTCCAGGGTGGCTTGCTTGATCGGGATCGATGGGCTGAGCACCAAAGCAGCGGCATAAATGCCCGGCAGATATGGATGGGCGAAGGTGAGTTGGTATTTAATATGTAGCACGTCGCCCGGATGCACGGCTGGGAAAATTAGGCTTTGAATTTTGCCATCGCTCAGAAAGGGCGCGGTGAGCGCGCTATGGGCTGATTGATCGAAAATTGCGGATGGCACCACGTTCAGCTTTTTGCCTGATTTGGTCTCGGTATAGGCATACAGCACTTTTGCTGTCGCGAAATTGGCCGGATAGGCCACCGCAATTTGTGAGCTAGACTGCACGCCCTCAGTGGTGAGCGGCTGGACGATGCGCGTGACGGTTTTGGTGTAGCTGCCGTTTTTATGCACCTGGATGACCGTGCGATCGCGCAGAATTTGGTAGTTCACCACCGGCGCTGGTTTGCCCGCCGCGTGACCGATTGCAGAGGTGGCAAACAGCGCGGCACCGGTAAGGGCGCCGATACGGACCTTTGATTGGGTCATGGTTAGCTCCGCTTCTTGGCGGCTGATGTTTGGGTCAACACGAACGGGGTGCGTTGCGATTTGAGGTCCGCCAGCAATAATTGATGCAGAGCCGGATATGATTTCTGCCCATAGACAATTTTATTGAGCTTGAGCGTATAGTTGGTGACGATGCTGTTATTCGCCGTCGTCACATGATAGCTGAAGCTGCCCGCCGGGTTGGCTACCGTTACATCAGGCGGCAGGTAGCTCGGCGTGTACCCTGCAGGAAAATCGAGCGTTGTTGTCCAATCAACTTGCCCGAGATACGTCACCACCGAATGCGCGCGATGGCTGGCACCCGCTGCCGAGGCCAGCGCGTTGATCGGGTTGGGGGTGCCGGACATTGAGGGCACCAAATACGGGCCGGGCGGCATCGCGAAGCTGATATTTTTGCCCGGTGCGGTGAAATGCGGGTTGGCCCAATGCGCACCGACGACAAAGGGTTTGTCGAGCACGGTGGGCACGCCCGGTGTGAACGTGCCGCTGCCACCACCACTCGGCGTGAGCAGCAAATTCATTACATGGCCATAGGCGGCGGGCGGCACTGAGGCAAAGATTTCTCGATACATCCAGGCCCACCAACCATGGGTGGTCATTTGCGCGGTGCCGGTGATGCCGCCATCGGCGGTTAAATGGAGCGTGGCGTTATAGACCAAACGATTATGCGCAGGCTCGGCACCCGGCGTGTAGAGTAGGCGTGGATGCGGTCCTGCAATAACGGTTGGTTTGGCGCGTTCGCCGATGGCCAATTGCCCCGGCGTCTCATATTCGCCAGTGCTGTCCAGGAATACATGATATTTTGGCAAATAATCGATCGCGTGATTGAACCAGAACGGTGTGGGCAAAGGTGGTTTGCTGAAAGCGTTGCTCCAATTGATGATCACCGGATAGGCGGTGATGCCTTTCGCCGCGAGCAACGCTTCGAGCAGGGTGGAATGGGCTTTGCAATCGCCATAGCCGGTTTCAAGTGTTTTGGTTGCCGAGATCGGCACGAAACCGCCGACCCCGAGTTCAAGCCCGACATAACGCACTTGCGCCGAATCCCAGGCATAGAGCGCTTTGACCGCGTCCCAGCCCTTGAGCTTGCCCGCCACGCGGTCAGCGACCGCTTGCACCACCGGGGTGACCGCGGCCTGTTGCTGTGCGCGCGACCAATAGGCGGCACCGACCGAGGCCCAACTGGGGAAGCTGGTGACTTCGAATAACGGGCTGTAATCACGCGCGGAGACGGTGGAGGGGCCGGCATAATAGGCGTGATGGGTGGTGAACCGCGCAGCGAGAACCACCATGTTGCCGGATTGTTTTTTGCTGACCACCCAGCCGCCGCGTTGGGCATCCTGCAAATGCATCGAGGCGGGCGCGGTGACGGTGATCATTTCATCGCGGGCGGATTGCGATTGCGGGATCATCCAGTAATTCGAATATTGGTTTTTGAAATAGGGCGCGAATTGATGTTTTTCGGTGATCAAATGCAGCTCATCACCCACGGCGAAATTGGGAATAACGATACTGAGCACTTTCGAGCGGCTATACATCGGCGCGCCCTGTGCGGCGGGAACCGGGCGGACGTAAATATCGGATTTCGGGATCTCGGTGACAGCCCCTTGCGGGGTGGTCACCCAGGCTTTGACCACTTTCAGTGTGGAGAGCGAGGAGGAAAAGGTTTCCTGAAACGGATTGGTTTCTTTCAGACCGGAGCGGCTCAGCACTTTGATCACTTGACTGACCTTGCTGGTATATTCGCCGTTCGGCTGGACCAGCACCGATTGATGAAAGCTGATTTGCCGCGTGCGCGCGCCGCTGACGCCCGCATCAACGCTGGCGGGCACCCGGCTCGGCGCATTGGTCGGCGCCGGCGCAGGCGTGGGCGCCGCGTAAGCGAGAGGAATGCTGAGGCAGGTGGTTACGGCGAGGCTGGATAACAGACGCGTATTGGTCATAAGCGGCATCTTGCTGTCACCTTTGAGGGCTGAAAGAATATTGCAGGGAACGACGTTAATACAGATCAAGGCAGGTGAGCAATATGAGCGTCTTGCTCCTCGCGAGAGATTGAGCAACCAGGCGGCTTTTTGATCGATTCTTATGCGAGCGGATCGAGATTGGATGTTTTATCACGGTGTGAGGGGGTTGCGCGTGGCGATTGATTACAATCCGAGGGCCGAGAGGCCGGGGTGATCATCGGGCCGGCGACCGAGGGGCCAGTGGAATTTGCGGTCATCGGCAGTGATCGGCACATCATTGATACTCGCGATGCGGCGCTGCATCAGGCCGGAGGGGGCAAACTCCCAATTCTCATTGCCGTAGGAGCGGAACCATTGGCCGGTTGCATCGTGCCATTCATAGGCGAAGCGAACGGCGATGCGGTGATCAGCGCAGGCCCATAATTCTTTGATCAGGCGGTAATCGCGCTCATGCGTCCATTTGCGGGTGAGGAAGGCGATGATCTCGGCGCGACCGGAGATGAATTCGTGGCGATTGCGCCATTGGCAATCGGGTGTGTAGGCGAGGGCTACTTTATCGGGCGTGCGGCTGTTCCAGCCATCTTCGGCGAGGCGGATTTTTTGCGCGGCGGTTTCGGGGGTGAAAGGCGGTGTTAGGGTCATGTTAGGCGCCGACTAAGGTATCGAGGATATGGCTGCGATAGCGTGTGACCAGCGAGATATGGCCATGGCCGGGGACCATGTGCAGTTGGGCAGTTTTGATGTGGGCAGCGAGCCAGGTTGCGTGCTGGTGGGGGACCATCAGATCAAGATCGCCCTGCCAGATGCTGGTGGGGATGGTGATGCTCGCGAGGTCAAAGCCCCAGGGGCGGATGAAGGCGAGGTCATCATCGATCCAGCCATCGAAGCCGCCGGAGAGGGCGCGGCGCATTTCGGCAGCCATGGCATCGGCGTAGGGGCCGCTGAGTTCGGCTTGATCGATCGGCGGGACGAGGCCACCGAAGGCGGCGGCGAGTTCGGGGCCGGTGACGGTGCGGAAGCTTTGGACATTGGCTTCCTTCCAGGCACGCAAGGCTGCTTCGCCTTGCAGGCTCGCGTTGAACTCCTCGATATTTTCCGGACCCATGCCGGCGAGGAAATCAAGATCGGGCTCGCCATAGGGGCCGACGCCGGCGAGGATGGCGGCACCTTGGCAGCGATGGGGGAGCAGGGCGGCGCAGGCGAGGGCGTGGGGGCCGCCGCCGGACCAGCCGGCGGTGAGGAAATCGGTGTGGCCGAGCTGATCGAGCAATTCGGCGGTGAGGTGCGCCATGTCCGCGACGCTGCGGCCTGCCATGCGCGGGGTGGCGGCGTAGCCGGGGCGGCTCATGCAGATCAGGCGGAGATGGCGGGCGGCGCAATCATCGTGCCAGTCGGCAAAGGTGGTGGAATCAGACGGGGTGCCGTGATGCATGACCAGGGGCCGACCGTTTGGGTCGCCGCCGAGAAATAGATCGACCGTGCGGTCATGGCTGAGGGTGATGGTTTGGGTGGAAGCGGTCATGCGGGGCCTGTGGGTTAAGTGACACGATTAGTTACGCTCGGTGCCAGATCTGCGCCATAATTGAGCGCGATGCTGCGCACCATCGATAGCAGCAGATGGAGTGAAAAAATGAAAATCAAGGTGAAATCGACCGGGCTGACCGTGGCGGCGCTGATGCTGGGGGCGGTGATTGGGGGCTGCGCGGTGGCGGCTTATCCGCAGCCGCATATGTTCGCGGCGCGGCATGCGTTGCTCTCGGCACGCTATCAGCTTTCGATTGCGGCGCATAATAAAGGCGGGCACCGGATTGCCGCGCTGAATGCGGTGAATGCTGCTTTGGTGCAGGTCAATCAAGGGATTCGCGTGGGCGCATATCGTTAATCCGGTGCCGGCCGGTTGGTGAGGGTTACGGCGCGGCTTTTTCGAGTTTGTCTTGGGTTTTGGTTTCGAAATCGCCCGCGTCGTGACGTTCGCGTAATTGGCCGGCGGGATCGCCGGTGACGCGGTTGACCATGCGGCCACGGCGGACGGCGGGGCGGTTGCCGATTTGATCGGCCCAGCGGACGACGTTTTTATACTCGTGAACTTGCAGGAATTTGGCTGAATCGTAGAGCCAGCCTTTGGCGAGGCCGCCATACCAGGGCCAGATTGCGATGTCGGCGATGGTGTAGTTTTTGCCGGCGATATAGTCGTGATCGGCGAGGTGCCGATCCAGCACGTCGAGCTGGCGTTTGACTTCCATGGCGAAACGATCGATCGCATATTCGATTTTGAATGGGGCGTAGGCGTAGAAATGGCCGAAGCCGCCGCCGAGATAGGGGGCGCTGCCCATTTGCCAGAATAGCCAGGAGAGGCATTCGGCGCGGGCATCAGGCTCGGTGGGCAGAAATTCGCCGAATTTTTCCGCGAGATACATCAGGATGGCGCCGGACTCGAACACGCGGCGGGGTCTGGCGCCGCTGTGATCGACCAAGGCAGGGATTTTGGAGTTGGGGTTGGCGGCGACGAAGCCGCTGGAGAATTGATCGCCCTCGTTGATGCGAATCAGCCAGGCGTCATATTCCGCGCCGGTATGGCCACGGGCGAGTAGTTCTTCGAGCATGATGGTGATTTTGACGCCGTTGGGGGTGGCGAGGGAGTAGAGTTGCAGCGGATGACGCCCGACAGGTAGCTCCCGATCATGGGTGGGGCCGGCGATGGGGCGGTTGATATTGGCGAAACGACCACCGTTTTCGCGCTCCCAGGTCCAGATTTCGGGGGGGATGTAGTCGGGTTGGGTGGTCATTCAATGCGCTCCTGTCGGCGGTGATTTTTTGGTCCGCAGCGGAGATTGGATGTTTGGTGCGCAATAGCAAGGCTTGGGCGCGTTTTTGTGCTAATTATTGCAATATCGTAATGAAATGGGCGCGATGAGGCGCCTAGCGTTCGAAGTTGATTTTTGGGCTGGACGCGGGTGCGTAAATATCGCCGGGGAGTGTGGGGCGTGGCGGAGCGGGAGGGTATTTTGCCAGCATATAGTCGTAAAATGATGGCTCCGGTTTTTCGCTCCGCCGCGCTGGCTTGGACTCTGGTTTTTGCTCTGATTTGGGGCGGGGTGAGCGCGGTTTGCGCGGCAATTTGAGGTAAGTTGGCAGCGGGATTGCGAGCATGTGGCAGATCGGGCGCAGCACGCGGCCCGCGCGAGGATTGTTGCGGAGGAGCAAAAACAGGTCGGGGTCTTCGAGGAAGCGGATCAGATGACCGCGCACATAGGGAATGTGATGGCCGGGGACTGTTTGCAGCAGCCAGCCATTTTGCCTCGGTAATTCGCTCCTTTTGGGCGTGGGTACGGATGTGGATTTGGTGCCGGGTTTGCGGTGGCGGCGCGGGCGTGGGTTCAGGGCGAGCGAGCGGAAACGGAGCGCAAGAGCGGAAATACGGTGCCAGATGGCCCATGTGTGGACGGCCCGGTGAGGTCAAGAGCTGAC
>NZ_BAABMR010000012.1:0-149239 GCF_054767495.1 Acidiphilium sp. MT5 | reverse complement strand
AACCAATAGAGAATCATAACCAACTGAAATCACTCACCTTAATTTTCGGTCAGACACTGAGATCAATCCGAACCAAGGTTTATCAAAAATTTGGGGCTATCTCGGGGCCTTGCTGGCTGGTGTATTTGTTATTGCCCTGGTTCCATGGGGTGCGTTTTAGGATTTCTCGTACGCATCTCCTCCATTGGCGCGGAATGTGATATTGATCGGCTCCCATGTTGATCAAGCTCATCGCGGCGTTGCGCGCTTTTTATCGAACCAAGCGTTTAACCCGGCAATTATCCACCCGCACCGATGTGGTCGCCTGGCAGCGGGCGCAGTTAGCGCGATTTTTACGGCGCGATATTCAGCGTGTGGCTTTCTATGAAAGCAAAGGCGCGTGGGATCTGTCGGATCTGCCCATGATCGATAAAGCCGAGCTCATGAAAAATTTTGATCAATTTAATCGCGCTAAGATCAGCGCGACAGAGATTCGCACCGCGTTGGATGCGGGTGCGGAGCATGTTCGGGGCTATGTCGTGGGGCAGAGCACCGGCACCAGCGGCAATCGCGGCTTGTTTGTGATTAGTGAGGCCGAACGCTTTACCTGGCTTGGCGTGATTTTGGCCAAAACCTTGCCTGATTTCCCATGGGTGCGGCATAAGGTCGCACTAATCTTGCCTGGATATGGGCAGATATTTAAATCAGCCGCACAGATCGGACGGCTCAATGTTCGGTTTTTTGACCTGCGGCACGGCATTGATCGTTGGGTCGACGAGCTAATAAATTATGATCCCGATACGATTATGGCGCCACCGAAAGTGCTGCGCGCGGTGGCGGAGCGGACAAAGATCAAACCGCACAACGTATTTTCCGGCGCCGAAGTGCTAGACCCTATTGATCGGCAGATGATTGAGGCAAGCTTTGGCACTCATGTTCGCGAGATTTACATGGCAACCGAGGGGCTGTTTGGTGTTGCGTGCCGGCTCGGTGTTTTGCATCTCGCCGAAGAATTCGTTACTTTTGAGTTTGAACCGCTGCCCGGAAGCGATTTGGTGACGCCGTTGATCACTGATTTTACCCGCACAACGCAAATCATGGCGCGCTATCGGATGAATGATTTGCTTCGCTTGAGCCCGCAGCCTTGTCGTTGCGGATCACCGCTGCAAGCGGTCGCCGAAATCGTGGGTCGGCAGGACGATGTGTTTCGCCTAGGGCCTAACACGATCCTAATCACGCCTGATATTTTGCGCAATGCCATCCTTGATGCGGATCGTCGGATCGATGATTTCAGATTGGTGCAAACAGGCCAATCTCACATTGCGCTTCATTTGGCTGCCAATTTGCCCGCCGAGGCTGGCCGCGCAGCCTGTGTCAACCTTGCCGCTGTGTTGGGCCGAGCCGGTGCCACCGGCGTAGAAATCAACATGATAAACCGGATCGAGCCGCCCACCGCGCACAAACTCCGGCGCGTGCGGTGCGATTGGCGATGCGATCAACTGTAGGAGAAACCGAAATCCATTACAAATAGAGCGTAAGATTTTGTTCTGAACTATTAAGTATGTCACCGGCCATCAGAGCGGTAATTGCCGGGCGCAACGGGTCGAGCGGGCCGAGCGCGTAATGCGTGCGGTTCAGGCGAACGATATTATCGCTTTGCTTTTGCAACATTCTCTGATCTTGCAGCAACACCGGAAAATGGAACGCGATCAGCAATGCGCGTTTAACAAAGGCAGGGGCGAGGCGTCTTGGTGTTGCGAAATGCGCGAAGGGGCGCACGGATGTTGTGGTTTCTGGCGTAAAGAAAACAGAGATGGCGAGGCGAGTCTCTGTCGGTCCTTCGAAAATCAGTTGCGCGGTGCTGGGTGGCATAAACCGCCCAATGCCGATGGTGCGCACGCCTTCCAATAAGCGCGGCATCCAGCCGGAAGCACGGGTATTTTCAACATAGATCGCCTCGGCACAGTTTGGCTGCACGCGCACCGTCACCTCCACGGGGCGGCGAATTTTGGCTGACCGCACGATACCAGCATGCAGAAAATGCGGATGTGCCGGGTCCAGCAAATTTTCGACGGCATCCGCTAAGCCAGCGCGCGATGTTGGAATTTCCCACCAAAATTGATCGAACCCCGGCGCTGTGATGATCGGCGGCAAGCTCGGAAAAGCATCGGTGCCAAGCGTTGTCCAGATCAATCCAGCCTGTTCAACAACAGGCATCGCCCGGGCCCGCTGCGTTGCCGGGTTGATCGCACCAGGCGTGGCGGTACAGCGCCCATCGCCGGCGAACCGCCAGCCATGATAGGGGCATTCAATGTCATTGCCGCGCATGCGCCCGGCCGAGAGGGCAACATTGCGGTGCGGGCAACTATCGAGCAACACCGCCGCTCCGCTTTCACCCCGAAACACCACCAGCGGCGTATCCATCAGCATGCGTGCAAGGGGTTTGTTGCCAAGCTTCCGACTGGTCGCGATGGGAAACCAGCCGGCGGCAACGGCGCGCGGATATGCACTCATAATCCGCGCGCCCGGATCAGCGGCACAGCCAGCCGGTTCAGCACCATGGCCATCGCGCCAATCGCGATGCGCCGGGGTGCCGACAAATGGTCGGTGAACAAGGCGGAATATTCAAGTTCACCATGCGCGCCCCGCAACCGCTTGAATTCCCCAGCCCCTGCCGAACTATTCAGCCGCACGCCATATGATTGTGCCATTTGGGTTAGCAGCACACAGGCCAATCGGTATAGTCCCTGGGCGCGCGGTAACGCCGTGTCATACCCTACGATTGGCGTGGTCAATATATCGCCACGAAGCAGGCAGCCGACGATCACAACCAATTGACCCGTAGCATCGCGCAGCCCACGATAACGGATCAGCCCGCTTCGATGGGTCATCTCAATAAAAGCTGGAGTGAATTGCGGATTAAGCGTTGAGTACCGATCAAGATAAAGCCAGCCATAAAGCTGGGCGATCCGTTCGGCATCACCGGCGCGCAATTGTTCCATGTTATCGTCCTGATAGGGTGTGTTGCGTAAAAGGCGTAAATCCTGTTTGGTGTCGCGCCGAGGTGCCCAATCGCGCACGAGGTCATCCGTGACATAGATTTGCCGGCTCGGCAGGAACTGCCAGCCATCAGCCGATAAAGCATTGGCAAGGGGCGCGTCTGACCAGCGATTGATCGAACGGATCGCAATTACATGATCAGGGAATTGCGCGACTAACAATTGGCGAATGGCCGTGAGCCCCTCACCTTGCCAACCATGATGCAAATTCGTCGAAAGCATCCAGTTATTCAGATGCACGATTTGATTAATCCGAATGGCGCGCATCAAGCCACCCGCGAGGCTGGTGAACAAACGCAGGGCAGGCCGCGAGATGCCGGTTTCAACCAAATCCAATTCCTCTCTGGCGTAGAGCGCATAGGCCGTGTGCGGCAGGCAGACATAGCTATCGCCATACTCCGCCTCGTTTACCGTTAGCGGAAAAATACGCCCGCCCGCGCGCAGCCCATAGATTTTTGTTCGCACATTCGCAATCAGCGCCGGTGCACCGATTTGCGCAAATGCGGTAAGATAGGCGCGCTCTAGCGCCGTTTGTTCTGGCCAACCGCCTTGAGGACCAGTCATGGGATCGAATATCTCAGGCCTCATATGATTGGCTCACCGTTCCACTCAATGTCGTCGGTGCTTTGGCCAGCGGCGGTGCGGCCATCCCTGAGCCCGGTTGTCAGGAACCGCATGGCATCAAGCATCGCACCGATATTACTCCAATAATCACCAGAGATAGCCAGTGCATTACGGCTACGGTACAAATCGGCCTTAAATCGTGACCATTGCCCTTGCCGCAGTGCCTGCGGCGCAGCGAGGAGCCACATGGCGGGACCCAGATGGCGCGGCGCCATCGGGGCCATCGCGATATCCCCCTCACCGATTAACGCTCGTGCCAGGATCGGTGCCGCCCCAAAGAGATGAATGCCGCTGACGCCACGTGGATTACATTCGAGCGGATGGATCGCGCCCGCAGCATCGCGGATGACATCGAAGGATAATTGCCCGGTTGCGTTTGTTCGATCAGCAATGATCTGGCAAAATTCCAGCAATTTTGGATCATTATCAGGCTCAAAATAAAAGCTAGATGAATGGCCAAGCCGCCAGCGCGGTTGGTAGGCGGCAAATGCAACAATCTTGCCTTGTCGCGCTGCCGACCACAGGCAGATTTCGGTGCCTTCGATAAAATCCTGCACCGCCCAGGCGGTCTCTGATGTTGGGTTGACCCTTGCCAACGCACTCGGTTTCGGTCGGACCAGCGTGTTCGTCGCAAACCTGGAATATTCGGGCTTGAACACCAAGTGCGCCGCCTGTGGAGCCCATTCCTGCAAGGCGGCGCGCGATGTGACCCGGCGTGTTGCCGGCGCGGCGATCCCGCAACTTCGCGCCAGCGACGCAAATTCAATTTTCGAGTGGAGCTGGCGCAATATCGCAAGCGCGGGTGCGAATAAACGATCACCCAGTTGCAACCGCGCTGCCGCTTCGGCGAGGTAGAAAACCTCTTCGCAGGCCGGAATGATCATGACCGGGTCGAGCCGGGTAACCAGTTTCGCTATGTCAGCCATGAACGTCAGAAATTCTGTGCGGGGTGGAGCGAAACGATGAAGCTGGGATCGGCCAAAACGTGAGAGATGCGCAGTCCAAGGCCGGATACAATCAGCCAAATGCGGTTCATATCCGGCGGCGTGAAAACTATGCGCGAGGTCAAGGGCAATGGGCGCTCGGGCGCCGGTTATCAACACCGTTTTCATCGGCCCGCTTCCTCAAGAGCGCGCTCATGACAATGTGATGGGGTAATGAGAATATCGGGATTGCACCTTTGTAGATGATGGAGCTGTCCGAGCGTGGTGCGATATGGTTTGGTGCCGCCAAGCAATGCGGTGGTCAGGCGCGGTGGTGGCGAATTTTCGCGAATTGCCCGGCTCGACCACGCAGCATCGGCGGCCAGGAAATTCAATTGCCCGGATTGCCCGCGCAGCACCAACCCAAATTGGCCATCGGCGTGTCCAGCGAGAGGTACGGCCAGGATCGCACCGTCACCAAAAACATCGACCGCATCGGTGAACGGTGCGAGTTCTTTCGGCAGCTTCGCCTGCGCAAAATCTTCAAAAAATGCTGCGCGCTGGTCGAAATCAGGCGGGATCAGCGCGCGCAAAACACCACGCCGCAGGGCCGCCCACGCATGACCCTGACGCGCCGATTGTAAGCCGCGGCGCGAGCAAATCAGCCGCGCGTGAGGGAATTGACCCAATCCGGCGATATGGTCAGCGTGAAAATGCGAAATAATAACGCAACGAATATCATCAGGACGCAGATTATAATAGGCAAGCTGAGCGCTAACAATGGTATGCGGCGTGATCTCCGGTGGGGTCAGCCACCGATAAAGACGCTGCGGAAAAGGCTCAGTCGCGGTGAAAAAAGCCGGATCATAACCGGTATCAAACAACACCGGGCCAGATTGATGCAGGATCAATCCAGCCAGCGCTGGAAAAATCGCAGGCTGCCATTGGCCACCGCGCCGGGTCATCGCTTCGCAATGCCGGCAGAAGCCCGCTTGAATAAAATGAATGTTACAACGGCGCATGATGTCTCCAGGTCGCCGCGGTGCGGGCAATGGCCTCGGCTGGGGTGAAGCGTGGTTGCCAGCTTAATTCATTGCGGGCTGCGCGCAGATCGAAGGTTTGCGAGAAGGCCAAGGTCGAGAGCGTATAGACCGTCGCGGGCGGTTCGGGTTGGCCGGGTAATCGTGCGTAGATGATTTCGGCAAGGCGGAGCAGGCGGGCGATTGGCGCGTAGGGTAGCGCGAGCAAGCGTGGTCGTAGATCAAAATCAGCAAATACGCGTGATAGCGCTGCCGCAACGGTCATTGGTGCCCCGCCAGAAATATTGAAGCTGCGCCCTGCCGTTGGTAAGGGCCGTGCCGCGATTGCCAGCACGGCATCGGCGGCATCGCGCACGTCGGTGAGTTCGATCAGCGCCCGTCCTTGGCGCAACAGCGGAAATATGCCGCGCCGCGCGACACGGAGCAGCCTGGGCAGCAACACCGTGTCATCAGGCCCTACGAGCGCGCGTGGGCGCAGCACTGCCGTGCTAAAACCTGGTTTGTTCGCGGCCAAAACCAACTGCTCTGCAGCATATTTGCTGGCCGCATAATCGTTCGCGAATCGTTTCGCAACCGGGCTTGCTTCGGTTAAGCCAAGCCGGTCGCGTGGTTCGCTATAAATCGAGGGGGTCGAGATAAAAACGAATTGATTGCCCCCCGCAATCTGCGCAGCGGCGAGTAAATCGCGCGTGACCGTGACGTTGATGCGCTGAAAATCCTCGCGCCGTCCCCACGGGCTCGATAGCGCTGCGGCGTGCACCACAAGGTCGGTTCCCGCGACTAACGCAGGAAGGCATGTCTGCTCGGTCAGCTCCGCCGCGATGAATTCTGCACCTGCCGCTCGCAGCCGGGCGCCTAGATTGAGGCGGCGTCCCGTGGCGCGAACGAGATAGGCGTGCGCTAACAGTGCTTGAACCAGCGCAATCCCAAATCCGCCCGTTGCGCCGGTGACCAGAACGCGGCGCATCGGCTAATATCGCAATACGGCACCGCCCAGCGAGATACCCGCTGAACTGCCGATGAACAAGGCTGTGTCGCCGCGTTGTAAACGCCCAGTGGCAATAGCCGCGTGCAATGCGCTCGGCATCGAGGCGGCGATTTGATTGCCATGATCGGCAAAAATATCAACAATCCCCTTGCGCGCTTGGGGAAAATTGCGGCGCAAATATTCCAACGCGCCCGCACTCGCTTGATGCGGGACCACTAGGTCGATCGCGTCGGCGTCCAGCCCCGCTTGGGCGAGCAGCCGTGTTAGAAAATCTGGGAAACGCCGCGCAGTCGCTTTGAATAAACGTTGTCCATCCATCTGGAATTTTGCATGTGCGAGAAAACGCGGCAAATCATCATGCGGATGCAGCCTAGTGCCACCGGCGGCCAATTGGCAAGCCTCGGCATCATCGCCATAGGTCTCGAACCGATAGGCACGCCAATTATTGTGGTTCGGTTGTGCTTCCAAAACCACGGCGGCTGCGCCATCGCCAAAAATCACCGAGGCTTCGGGTGTGCGGAAATCAAGTGCTGCGGATGCAATGTCCGCAGCCACGATCAGCGCCCGCCGCCACCGCCGCGCCGCGAAACCAAGCGCGATGGTGTCGAGCGCTAACAGAAAGGAAAGGCAGGTGGCATTGACATCAAAGGCGGGAATGCCGCTTTGGCCCAGCCCTAGCCGGCGCTGGATCAGGCAGGCCGTACCGGGGATGGGTTGCTCCATAACGCCACAGGCACCAATAATCACATCAAGCTGCTCTGGTGCCCAGCCAGCATTGGCCAAGGCCTGATGCGCCGCCGCCGCGCCGAGGCTGGAGCTGGTCTCATCGCCGGACGCGACAGCGCGGCTCTCAATCGCGAAATGAAGCTGCGTCCAACCAGGCGCACGACCAAGGCGGCGGTCGATCTCCGTTGAACTTAATCGAACGGCGGGCTGCACGGCACCTGTGCCGCAGATTTTGAATGACATAATCAGGATGTTCCAAGAGTGGCAGGCAGTCCATTGATGATGGCGCTAACCAGGAGGGAAATTTGCGTTTGCAAGATTGGCAGCGCCATTGGCGTCAATCGTTGATCGATGCCGAGCGCCACCATGCCATGCACGGCAGAAAACAGGGTGCGGCCCAGCAAGTGCCGATCGGCTTGGGGCATGGTCGGGCACAGGCGCGCCAAGGGCGCCTCGATATGCGAGAAAGCAGCATCCTGCAGGGCGAGAAACCAATCCGGCGCTGGCTTATTGGATGGCAGCCGATAGCGAAACAGCGCGTCCCACAGGCTTCGGTGTTGCACGGCGTAATCAAGATAGGACGCCGCCAGAGCAAGACAATGCGCCAACGGGTCTTGAGGCGGGATGCGCGCCATGACCCGGTCGAGCGCCTCCAGCGTCGCCGCGTTGACCGCGAGGGTCAGCGCATCAAGGTCCGTGAACAGGTTATAAATCGTGCCCAACGAGCAGCCAACGCGCGCGGCCAGATCACGGGCGCGCAATTGTTCAAGCCCATGCTGGTCAATAATGTCGCGCGCAGCCGCCAAGAGTTCCTCGCGCAAACCCTGATGGCGCTGGGCGGTGATTGCGCGGGCCGATGCCGCGCTGCTACGTTCACTTGGGGCCATATCATGCTGCATCCATAATTTGAACATCGTTCATACGCTATATCTGAACGCTGTTCAAGGGCATAAAAACGACATTCCTCGGATAACGCTTGCGGTGCTGGTCGCGTCATGCCAACTTTCATCCCGATGCCCGAAAAACTCAGACCATCTGAAAAGGATGCGGGGCGCGGCGATGACCGGCTCTGGGCCGTCGTCGCCACCATCGGTCGTGTGGTGCGGATTGCCGATATTCACGCCAGTCACACCCGCGCACAGGCCGATCAGCTTTGGCGCGAGCAGCAGGTGAAGGCGTATCTTGGCTTTCTGCAGCGCTGCGAACAGCCAGTGCCGCGCTACAGCATTCGCGCCCTGAACCGCGCGCAATTGCCCCGGGGCTGGCGCCCATTGCCAGCACTCGGCTTTCTGGACGGACGGCTTTCCTGACCGCTTAACCGTGTAACCGGGCTTAGCACTGAGCCAGGATTGGATTTTTCGTCGAACCGGCTCATATTGGTCAGCGCCTATCCCCTATCCCGCAGCCCTCAGCCGATCCGGGTGCTGCCCTTATCGATTGGAACCGATCATGAATTATGTCAAACTTGGCCGCACCGGCCTTGATGTTTCCCGCATTTGGCTCGGCTGCATGAGCTATGGCGTTGCCAATCGCGGCAGTCACGCCTGGACCTTGAGCGAAGATCAGAGCCGACCATTCATCCGCCAAGCTCTGGAGGCCGGGATTAATGTGTTCGATACGGCAAACGTCTATTCCGATGGCACTAGCGAAGAAATCGTGGGGCGGGCGCTGAAGGATTTTGCCCGGCGTGAAGATGTCGTGATCGCAACGAAAGTACATGGCCGGATGCATAAAGGGCCGAATGGGGCAGGTTTGTCACGCCGCGCGATCATGCAAGAGATCGATGCCAGCTTGCGACGGCTCGGCACTGATTATGTCGATCTCTATCAGATCCATCGCTGGGACTATCATACCCCGATTGAAGAAACGCTTGAGGCGCTGCATGACGTGGTGAAGGCTGGCAAGGCGCGTTATATCGGCGCGTCCTCGATGTTTGCTTGGCAATTCGCCAAGGCGCTGTCGGTGTCCGCGCGTCATGGTTGGACTCGTTTCGTTAGCATGCAGAATTATGTGAATTTGCTCTATCGCGAAGAAGAGCGCGAGATGCTGCCGCTGTGCCGCGCCGAGGGGATTGGCGTGGTGCCGTGGAGCCCGCTCGCACGGGGCCGTTTGACCCGCGATTGGGATGCGGCAAGCGCGCGCTCGGAAACCGATGAATTCGGCAAGAGCCTCTATCAGAAAACGGCGGACGCTGATCGTAAAATCGTCGATGTAGTCGCCGAAGTCGCGGCCGAACGCGGCGTGCCGCGCGCGCAGATTGCGCTGGCGTGGGTGCTGAGCAAGCCGGGTATTACCGCACCGATTATTGGCGCGACCAAGCTTGCCCATCTGGATGATGCAATTGCTGCAACCGCGCTCACGCTCAACGCCGACGAGATCGCCCGCCTCGAAGCCCACTACGTGCCGCACGCCGTAGTGGGCTTTTCCTGATCCTACTTCCTATTGGCAGGTTCCGGTCGTGACGGGGCAGGGCGGATAGGCCGGCTGCTGCGGGAACGCCGGATGCCAAGCGGGCGGCGGCGGTAGGGCTACTTTTTTCGCAGCAATTTGCGTCATGAGTACCTTCACCGCCGCTTGGATTTGGGTGTCCTTATTCTGCCGTGCGAGCAAGCCTGGATTGAGCGTGATCGGCATTGAGGGCACGACGCCGATATTCTCCACTGCCCATTTCGAGTCTTTGCCATACATGGCGATTTCGGACACGACCTGCTGGCCACCATCAAGCAGCGTGAATTGGTTATCATAGCCACGCACACCACCCCAGGTGCGTGAGCCGATGGTCGGGCCGAGGTGATATTGTTGGAAGCGGTAGGCGAAAATATCGCCGTCCGAGGCGGAGCCGCGATTAATCAAAGCGGCCATATGGCCGACAAACGCGTTGCTCGGGCTTTGATTGTAAAACCCGTGACGATTGACCCAACCGGCCACCATTTTTTGCGTGAGCTGGTTGAATAAAATCGTATCGATAAAGCCGCCGAGATTCCAACGATCATCAATGATCAGGCCAGGCTTATTGATCTGGCTGTAATATTGACGGACAAACTCGTGCAAGCCGGTGGCTTCCATATCTTCAAGATAGATATAACCCACCTTGCCGTCGGAGAGCCGGTTCACTTCGCGGCGGTTATTATTGATCCAATGTAGCAAATGCAGCTTTTCGTCATTGACGATGGGCTTGACCAAAATTGACCAAGGTTTGCCGGTTGGTGTTTGCGCGAGGGTCAAGCGAATGGTTTGGCCCAGCGTGCCTTGCAACAAGGCGTAAGGGCTGGTTGGTGCGTGGAGCTGATGACCATTGATCGCGAGGACATAATCTCCGGTTTTCACCTTCAGGCCCGGCTGCGCGAGCGGCGCGTAATAGCCGGGCACGGTGTTATCACCACGATAAATGCGCGTGATTTGATAGATACCGGCTTGCGGATCGAGATGGAAGCGCGCACCGAGGCTGGCGGTTGGTGCTGAGGGCGATTTCCAGCCCACATCACCGCCATAGATATACATATGGCTTTCGCCCAACGAGCCGATCATGTTGCCCATGATATAGTTCAGATCTTCACGATCCTGCACCAGCGGCAGCAATGCGCGGTAATGATTGCCAATCGTGGCCCATTTCCGTTTGATCAGATCGGGGTTGACGAAGTAATCGCGCACATTGCGCCAGGCTTCGTTATAAATCTCGTTCCACTCCGCGCGCGGATCGATTTGCAGTTGCATATGCGCGGTGTTCAGCGGTTTGGATTTCGGGTGCGGCTTGAAGGCGGCGGGCAGCACCATCCATTTGCCCTTTTGTTCATAGAGCAGGGTTGAGCCATCTGCTGACAAAGCAAAGCTGTCGCCAATACCTTGGGCCAGCGTCAGCGCTTTGCGCTTTTTGAGATTATAGGCGCGCAGCTCAGGCACTTGGCCGGGGATGTTACCGCCGAGGACGGGTACTGGCGCGGTGGCGTAATAGACGATGTTTTTGAACGCGGCGATTTTGTTGATGTTGGCTGCGGGCACCGGCAATTGGACGGCGCGATTGATCAGGCCGGTGAAGTCGATTTTCACCTGCAATTTTTTTGCCTTGTCCGATTTTTTATCCGATTTTTTTGTTTTGTCTTTGGGTGTCTTGTCCGGCTTGGCAACCGCGCGCTGGGTGCGCGGGCCGATCAAGGATGGGGTGTTGGCTTGCAAGGTCGTAGCGTACAGCCCGTCTGGCACCACGCCGGAGGCACCGAAATCGTAGCTTGATAATACCGGGTTGACGAGGCGGGCGGAGACGAAAAACAAATATTTGCCGTTATGGGAGAAAGCGGGCTCTTTATCGCTGAAATTGCCACGGCTCACTTGATGGACGGCGCCGGTTTTAACGTCATCGATGAACAAAGCGCGCAATTGGTTGGGCAGATGTTTGGAATAGGCGATCCATTGGCTGTCCGGCGAGAAGGTTACGTCCTGGAACGCGCCGACGATCATTTGCCGGTCCGAGGCCAGTTTTTTCGCGGCACCGGTTTTGATATTGACCAGCCATAATTGTTGACGGGAATTGGTATAGGTCAGCCAATGGCTGTTCGGGCTCCAGACCAGCGGGCCGGTGATGGTGATATTGCCGGTTTTGGTCAGGCTGCGTGGTTTACCCTCGCCATCGGCCGGGCGGATCATCAATTGGCTGTTCACACCGTCATCATTGATATAGGCGATCCAATGACCGTTGGGCGACCATTTGGGGTCTTTGTCATTGCTGGCGGTGCTCAGGCTCAAATCGGTGGTGTGGCCGTAATCGAGCGGAACGGTGAATAACGCGCCGCGCGCGCTGAACACGGCGACTTTGCCATTGGGCGAAATGCCGGCGGCGCGGATCATTTTGGCGGCTGAATAGACATAGGGCAGCGTGTGTTTGCCGCTGAGCGGGACGCTGACCGGGACGGGCTGGATTTTATCGGTGGCGAAGGAATAGAGATAGAGCTTGCCGCCATCTGATAGGGCGATGCCGGAATTGCCTGCACTGGGCCAATCGACATCATAGGTTGGGAAATGCGAAATTTGGCGGGTGGTGCCGGTTTTTAGGTCTTTTACCCACAGATTGAGCACGCCACTTTTGCCGCGATCCGAGGCGAAATAGAGCTTGTCGCCGACCCACATCGGGAAGGCGTCTTCGCCTTTCCAATGGGTCAGTTGGGTGCTGGCACCTGTGGCGAGGGTGTAGGTGTAGATATTGTCGGCCTGGCCGCCGAAATAATGTTTTCGGTGAAACGCGCGCAGCATGCGCGACATTTTGTTATAGGCGATGATGGTGCCGGTTGGATTGAAGGATAATGCGCCGGTCCAGGGCATCGGCAGGCGCTTGGCGAGGCCGCCGGTGATTGGCACTTCGAACGCGCGTTCGATTTGTGGGTTGAAGCTGGAGCGGCGCGAGAGGAACACCACGTTTTTACTATCGGGGGTCCAACCGACCACCACGTTATCGGGGATGGTGACGATTTTGCCTTTGACCGGCGCGTTGATCGACCGCCAGGTTAGTTGCTTGACCGGGCCACCATCGATCGAGACGATGAACACGTCGGTATTGCCGTTGTACCAGCCGGTGAAGGCGACCCATTTACCGTCGGGCGAGATGATCGGATGCGATTCATAGCCGGGGTCAGAGGTCAGGCGGGTGGCGACGCCGCCGGTGGTGGGGATTTTCCAGACGGCGCCGGCGGCTTCGAACACGATCAGATTATCGTGGATGCTGGGATAGCGGATCATGGCTTGGACCGGGCCGGGCGCGTCCGTCGTGGCTTGCGCTCGTGATAATCCTGGCACTTGGGAAAAACCCAGAATCGACAGGGCTGCGCTGATCACGCGGACGAAAGTTTTTGCTCGCATCATAAAGCCTCGGTTTGCCGCCAAGAGGCGCCGATCTTTGCGCCGCCCCAAGTCGAGATTGTTCTTGTCGGCAATTCCGACATAGCAGACATGACCGGATTGGGCGGGGAGATCAAGATTGCGGCGCACGCACGGGAGATTCGGGTTTCGTGGAAAATTGCGCTGGGATGGTCAGGATTGTTGTGCTGATGCTGCCGGGGCGGCGGTGGGCGACATAATCGATTTAGGGGTGGTTTTGTTCACGAGAAATTGATCGGGAATCAAAAGCGAAATTATTCGGCGGCTTGGCTGATGGCGGCGAGGCGGGCGGGTTTGAGGATGGCGATTCGGTGATCGCTGCCGATGGTGACGATGCCTTGCTTGCGCAGGGTGGCGAGGGCGCGCGAGACGGTTTCGATGGTGATGCCGAGATAATCGGCGAGTTCGCTGCGCGACATGGGTAGATCGAGGGCCGCGTCCTGTGCAGTGTTGGGGGTGGCGCAGGGAGCGGCGCGGCTGCGCCAGCCATCGAGGAAGGTGGCGACGCGCTCGATGGCGGTTTTGCGGCCCAGCAGGAGCATTTGTTCTTGGGCGATGACCAGCTCATGGGAGGCGACATCGAGCAATCGGCGCTCGATGATCGGGAAGCGACCGAAGACGGCGCGCAGTTCGGTGCGATCAAACCGGCAATATTGGATCGGTTCGAGGGCTTCGGCGGTGAAGCCATAGATATTTTCGGCGGCGAGGCCGACGAAATCGCCGGTGCTGACGAAGCCGATGATTTGGCGCCGGCCATCGGGGAGGTCTTTATAGAGTTTGGCGGTGCCGTGATTGATATTGAAAAATTGTTTGGCTGGATCGCCTTCGGTGATGAAAATTTGGCCGCGGGCGGCGCTGGCGCGGCGGGCGACGCCGGCGAGGAAATGCAGATCATCATCGCCCAACGCGTCGCACACCCCGATATGGCGGGCTTCGCATTTGGCGCAGAGACCGGCACTCATTTCGGCGGCCACATTGATTGGCCCACGCCGAATGATGCTCAGATCATCGGGCATTGCGCTTCCCCTTCAGAACTATCGGCCAGTGATCAACTTTATTGGGTGTTGCTGAATGGGAAGGTATGCTGGCCTGATGGCGGGGTCAAGGTTTAAGTTGATCGTAGGCCTCCAGGGCTTTTGCGGCGTACATAGCGGATGGGCCAGCGCCCATATAAACCGCCATGGCGAGGGTTTCGGCGATTTCTTCGCGGCTGGCGCCGGCCCGCACGGCATCGCGCGCGTGATAGGCGATGCATGGCTCGCAGCGTGTGGCGACGCCGATGGCCAGGGCGATGAGTTCCTTGGTTTTACCATCAAGCGCGGCACCGCCATGGGCTGATTTGGCCAGGGTCGAGAAGGCTTTCATCATGTCGGGATGGGCATCGCGCAGGCGACCGACGCCTTGATCCATTGCGGTAATCATGGCTGGCCAATCGTTGATCATGAGGCGGCTCCTTGAGTTGGATGAGGGTTGGGCGGTGATCCGGCGGCGAGGCGGGTGAGGGCTTGGGGGTTGAGGATGCGGATGCGGTGGGCGCTGAGATGTTCGATCCATTGGCTGGTTTGGAACCAGCCGAGAATGCGGCGCAGTGAGGCGGTGCTGAGGGCGAGAAAATCGGCGATGTCGATCCGGCGCATGGGGATGATGAGGAGGGTTGGGTCTTGCGGGTCGGGCGTGGTGCGCTCGTGCAGGCAGAGCAGGAAGGCGGCGATGCGCTGGGGCGGCGGGGCGCGGCGGGTGAGCAGATGGGCTTGGGTGGCGCGGAGATTGGCGCAAAATTGGTTCAGCAAGCGTTGATGCAGGCTTGTATCGGCGGTGAGGAGATGGTTCAGCCGATCATGCGGCAGAGTGTAGGCGGTGAGTTGGGTGATGGCTTGGGCGGAGCGGGTGTAGGCGGGTGGGCTGAATTGGCCGAGACTATCGTGGCTGAAGGCGAAACCGATCACCACCGGGCGATGGTCAGCCGGTTCGGCGATTAATTTGGCGACACCGCTGATGATGTTGAACAGGGCTTGAACCGGCTGGCCGACATGGAACAGGTAATCGCCGGGCGCAAAATGATCGAGCTGGGCGATTTGGCCGAGTTTTTTGGCTTGATGCGATGACAAGGCTGCCTGGGGCAGCAAACGAGGCGGAGCAGGCGGGGCCGGGGATGCTGCGGCAGTTGGCATGGGGGGTGTGGCCTTGGGTTGTTGGAGCATAATATCGGTTGATGGGCGTAGCATCGGCCCGGAGCGATGGTGCGGTCTTTGATTTAGATCAAGTGATTTTTTGCGCCTGTTTGTTGGTATATCGTAACGAATAGGTCGTGATTCTGCGCTCAGCGCTCGAAGTTGATTTTTGCGCGGGCGGGTGGCCCGTAGATATGGCCGGGCAAAGTGGGGCGTGGCGGAGCAGGAGGGTATTTTGCCAGCATATAGTCGTAAAATGACGGCTCCGGTTTTTCGCTCCGCCGCGCTGGTTTGCGCGCTGGTTTGGGGCGAGGTGGGCGCGGTTTGCGGGGTAATTTGAGGTAAGCGGGGAGCGGGATTGCGAGCATGTGGCAGAGCGGGCGCAGCACGCGGCCTATGCTTGGGTTTTCGCTGTGCAGGAGCGACAAATCGGGGTCTTCGAGGAAGCGGATCAGATGGCCGCGCACGTAGGGGATGTGATGGCCGGGGAAGGTTTGCAGCAGCCAGCCATTTTGCCCCGGAATTTCGCGCCTTTTTGCTCCGGTTGGAGGGGGTGGCGCTGGTGCTTCTGCGGGTTCGGGCGCGGTTTGCGCTTTCGCGCCGGGTTTGCGTTCGCGGATGGGGCGGGGATTGCAGGAGAGAGAACGAAAACGGCGGGCGAGGAGCGAAATACGGTGCCAGACGGCCCACTTGAGCGAAAGATTAAAGCGGGCGTAGTCGGGGGCGCCGAGGGTTTTGCGGAGCATCTGCGCGATCGCGGTGAAGCGGTCGGCGAGCAAAAGCGCGAGGGGGTTAGTGACCTGCTCCATTTCGCTAACATGGCATAACAGGGGGTGGGTGCGAAAGGGGAAAATGCGGCGATGGTCTTGGAGCGCGGTGGTTGCGAGATGGTGGGGTGCTCAAGCGCACCCCACGCTACGAGCTGGCTATCTTTTCGAACTTATTGCAATCATTTGTGGCACCTGACATAGTGGTTGAATAATCAATCTTTGGCCAAGTCGGATTGGTTTTGACGTGCCCGGAGATAATTGGCGTATGCGGTTGCGAGTTTTTAGACCAGTTTAGGGCGCGAAAGTGCCGGACTTAGTGGCTCAGCGGTTGGCCGGAAAGCTTTATTTATTTAAGTTTGAAAGGTGATTCGATGGCTGAGACAACCAGAATTTTATCAAACCTGAATGAGAGCCAGAGAGATTTCCTGCGCGACGCCCAACTTTTTGAAAGCCTTCCATCAATCATCCTGATTCGCCTCTTTTATGGCTTCCAATTTACAATGTTATCGATGCTGGTTGCGTTTCCTAGCACTCAATCCCAGATTGCACTTCCTTACATTAGTTTTTGCATTCTTGTCGATTTTCTTCGGATTGTATTTATTAAGAGCATTCGAGTTGCCGTTCTTTACCCGCGGCGCGCAAATGAGTTTGGTACGATCGATGTTCTTAACTATTCAAGAAGTAATTATACTGGAGTGGTATTTCTTTCTTTATATATTGCATCACCCTTTTTTGCACTTATTTTCGAAATAAATTCCTCCGGAGATTTTATTATGAAACTTGTATCTCACTTCGATTTTATATCATATGTCCACCGCCTGTTTACTTACGGGTTCTCATCCCACACATATAAGGTCTTCTCGTTCGCATATATTGTTGTGATTACAATTATTGACGCGATACTCATCGCCATCGCCAGCACAACAGGAATAATATTGTTAAATTTTGATACTGTGACAAAACTAATAAGGCTAAATGGCCCTAAGCGCGGGCGGCCGCCTAACGTATCGGGATTATGTACGATGATGATAGTGTTCGGTCTTTTATTTTGGATGTTCCAACTCATTGTGAGTCCAACGGACCACCGGGTCGTTACCAATGGGTATGATTGGGCTGGCCCTTTTCCCATGGCGTTGTATGGTTTGGCTAAATGGGGAATTATTTTATCGGCTCTTTCGCTGAACCGCTTCTTTATGTTGTCGCTACAGGGGTATTATACCTTGCAGCATGATAGGATTAAATTACCGTGAATCATGAAGGTGTTAGGGCGCCCTGCAGGTTTAATGATGTGTCGGTTATGATGGCTAGTGTTTGCGCGAAGATTTACGAAGATAATTCGATGTCTATCCATCGGATCCGAAGATATAATATGAACGATGATTACCGTTCAACCAACCTGCTCTAGAATCGACACCTGTTCATAATTTTTTTGAATTGTCGTCCCGCAAGGGCGGTAATTATAACACTCACACCGGAGAGTTTTGTTTCATGCCAAGCGTCTCTAATGCTATAGAAGGCCAAGGAATCAAATTTATTGCTGAGGAAGATGATTTTGTGAAGGCTGCGCTTCTGAATAGCCGTTTGATCTCTCGTCTCTTACGGATTTATGCTATTTTTTTAGCAATAATTATAGGAGTTTCGATCCTACGACATAACCAAACATTTGCCAAAACTATCGGAATGTTTGGTCAGTCGACCATTACTTTTCTTATTTTTCTATTTTTGTACAGGATTTTCATAATCCCAGCTGGTGCTCGGCGGACCTATCAGAAGTCTCCGCTCGCTCACGAGACGCAGTTATTAGTAATTTTACCTGACCAGATCTTAATCCGATCTGATCGCGGTGAGATTCAGTTTGAATGGAAAGATTTTGTCGCCTGGCAGGCTAATAAGTATGTGACGTTGCTTTATATAAGCTCACGAATTTATATCATAATCCCTTCTCGATTAGCTGAGCAGGGTGCGGACATCGACTTGATGCATTTTGGACTCATGGCCGCTCTGGGTAAAGCTAAACAGTAATTATTGCTGCATAGGCGTAACGGATGCGAGTTGACCACCTCGATATTAATCTTGGCATTGCCCGGAGTGGGTTTGGGATGAATGATGGTGCTTACCGGATGTCGTGGGCGTCCACAAAGAGTTGTCATCATATTTTAACGCGGCGATGGATGAGACGACGTTTTATCAGGCTTTGTTCATTGCTGAGGCATTTCCCAGAAACACGGTGGTTTCGCGGTTATCCGAGCGTCAACGGTGTGTGGAGCGCGGCCAGCGGTTTGGGGATGATTTGATTGTTTTGCGGGTGCGGGTTATCGGCGATGGGGGTTTGGCGATGGGCCGGGCAGGTGATGGGGAGAAGATAGATTGCCGCGACCACTTCGCGGTCTCGCAATGACGGGTGGGATTGGTTGGTGACGGGGAGCGAAAAACTAAGGCGGTGGCGCTGCGCGGTTTCGGGGCTGTTGATGGGAAGGAGATGGATTGCCACGACCGCTTCGCGGCCTCGCAATGACGGGTGGGGGCGGTTGGTGATGCGGCGCGAAAGAATGCGGTGGTCCGGTGCGATTTTGGGGTTGGTGCTGGGGTGGGCGCTGGTGGGGCAGGGGGCGCGGGCGGCTGGGTTGGGTGGGGCTTGCCGGTCGTTGCCGATTTTGCCGAAGAATTTGGTGCTTGGGCAGGTGTTTCCGGTGAATTTGCCGCCTTACGGGTTGGTTTGTTTTGCGGCGCATCTGATCCCTGATCCGTTTGAATATCCGCCGGCGCAGCATGTTCATGGGCGTTGGGGGCCGTATATTGCGTTGAGCTTATATCGGCAGGGGCGGGATGTTTATGATTTTACCGATCCGCATACGCCGCCGGAATTATGGAATACCGGGATTGATAAACTGGTCGCGGTGGCGTTCCGGCGCTTGCCGGGGAGCAGTGCTCTGGATGTGATTGTGCTTGGGCGCGGTCACGGGGCGGGGGCTTCGGCGATTTATCAACCGCTAGTGTTTATGGGTTCGCGGACGGGATTTTCGCTGAATTATAATCTGAGTTTGACCCTGTTTGAGCGGGCAAATATTTCCAATATGCCGAGTTTGCTGGGTGCGATTGATAAAATCGGGGTGTCGGTGCCGCCGCCAAGGGCGTGAAAATAAGAGTGTGGTCTGGGCGATGGTCTGGTGGGCATGGACAGATCGGCTGGTTGCGGGCAAGGAGAAAAAATGGAATTTGATTTGACTGCTTTGCCGCCGCTTGATCAGTACAAGCTGTTGGCGTCGACGATTGTGCCGCGCCCGATTGCGTGGGTGGTGACGCTCAGCCCGGATGGGACGACGAATGCGGCGCCGTTTTCGTTTTTTAATGCGTTTGGGGCGGGGCCGCCGATTATTTGTATTGGTATTGGCGCGCGGGCGGTGGGCAATCCGAAGGATACCGGCGAGAATATTCGGCGCGAGGGCGAGTTCGTGGTGAATTTGGTGGCGCGGGCGAATGCGGAGGCGATGAATATCACCGCGATTGAGTTCGGGCCGGAGGTGAATGAGATCGAGCAGGCGCAGTTGAGTGTTTTGGCGTCGAGCCGGGTTAAGCCGCCGCGGATTGCGGAGAGTCCGGTGGCGATGGAGTGCAAGCTGCATTCGATTATCGATTTTTCGGCTGATCGGGCGTTGGTGATTGGCGAGGTGGTGGCGATGCATGTGTGGGATCATGCGGTGCTGGATGCCAAGCGCTGTCATATTGATACGCCGAAGCTGGATTTGATCGGGCGGATGCATGGCGGGGGTTGGTATACCGGGACCAGCGAGCGGTTTGATATGCCCCGGATTCCGGTGGAAGATTGGCCGATCCGGTGATCGCGGATGGGTGAGCGGCCGGTTCTGGCGCTGACCATGGGTGACCCTGCCGGGATTGGCGGGGAAATTACGGTTTCGTGTTGGCGGGAATTGCGGGCGCGGGGTGCGGCGGGGCCGATATTTATGGTGCTGGCGGACCCGGATTGGCTCGCGGGGTTTGGCGTGCCGGTGCAGGTGATTGAGCGGGTGGAGCAGGCGCCGGGGGTGTTTGGCGCGGCGCTGCCGGTGTTGCCGGTGCGGCTGGATGCGGCGGTGACGCCGGGGGTGCCGTCGGTCGCGAATGCGGGTGCGGTGATCCGCTCGATCGAGCTTGCGGTGGAGTTGGCGCTGGGCGGTGCGGTTGGGGCGGTGGTGACCAATCCGATTGCCAAATCGGTGCTGTATCAGGCGGGATTTGGGTTTCCGGGGCATACTGAGTTTTTGGGGTTTCTCACGGGTTGTGCGCATCCGGTGATGATGCTGGCGGGGCCGGAATTGCGGGTGGTGCCGGTGAGTGTGCATGAGGCGCTGCGGGTGGCGGTGGCGGGGTTGTGCACCGAGGCGATTATTACGGCGGGGATGGTGACGCAGGCGGCGTTGATCCGGGATTTTGGCATTGCGCGGCCACGGCTTGCGGTGGCGGGGTTGAACCCGCATGCGGGCGAGGCGGGGGCGATGGGCGATGAGGAGGGGCGGATTATCGCGCCGGCGGTGGCGGCGTTGCGCGCGCAGGGGGTTGCGGTGGTTGGACCTTTGCCGCCCGACACTATGTTTACCGCTGAGGCGCGGCGGCGTTATGATGCGGCGATTTGCATGTATCACGATCAGGCGCTGATCCCGCTGAAAACCTTGGATGTGGAGCGTAGCGTGAATATTACGTTGGGTTTGCCGATTATTCGCACCTCGCCGGATCATGGCACGGCGTTTGATATTGCCGGGCGTGGGGTGGCGCGGGCAGGGAGTTTGCTGGCGGCGCTGGAGGTTGCGGCTTCTATGGCGGTGAATTTGGGGGCGCGCTCATGAGTGCGCCGGTGCGGCTTGGGGTGAATTTGGATCACGTGGCGACGCTGCGCAATGCGCGGGGGGTGGATTATCCCGATCCGATCCGGGCGGCGCGGCTGGCGATTGAGGCGGGGGCGGATGGGATTACGCTGCATTTGCGCGAGGATCGGCGGCATATTCGCGATGCGGATATCGAGCGAGCGCGGGCTTTGGCGATTCCGTTGAATATGGAGATGGCGGCGACGGCGGAGATGGTGCGGATTGCCTGTGCGCTGCGCCCGCATGCGTGCTGTTTGGTGCCGGAGCGGCGCGAGGAAGTGACCACCGAGGGTGGGTTGGATGTGGCCGGGCAGCGCGCGGCTTTGGGGCCGGTGGTGGCGGCGCTGCGCGATGCGGGGATCAGGGTGTCGTTATTTGTTGATCCGGACCCGGTGCAGCTTGATGCGGCGGCGGGGTTGGGAGCGCCGGTGGTGGAGTTGCATACCGGTGCTTACGCCAATGGTCGCGCGGGCGAATTGGCGCGGCTGGTGGAGGGGGCGCGGCATGCGGCGGGGTTGGGGTTGGAGGTGCATGCGGGGCATGGGCTGACCTATGAGAATGTGGGGCCGATTGTGGCGCTGCCTGAGGTGCGCGAGTTGAATATTGGGCATGCGCTGGTGGCGGAGGCGGTGTTCTATGGGCTGGTGGAGTCGGTGCGGCGGATGCGCGCGGTGATGGATGCCGGGCGGCGGCGCGTGGGGATCGGGTGAGGCGCTGAGCGCGGCGCTTGCGTTCGGGCGCTTGCGTTCGGGCGGCGGGGCGGTCAAAAGCCGGGTATGAGGGCGCTGATGCGGGCGAGCAGACTTGATTGGTATATTTTTCGCCAGCTTTCGGTGGGGCTGATCGCGATTACGGTGGGGTTGGTGGCGCTGACCTGGATGACGCAATCGCTGCGGTTCATTCAGTTGATTTTGCAGCATGGTTTGTCGCCGGTGGTGTTTGTGCATTTGACCGGGCTGTTGCTGCCGAGTTTTTTCGCGGTGATTCTGCCGATTACGCTGTTTATCATTATTTTATTCGTTTATTCGCGGCTGGCGGCGGATCGGGAATTGACGGTGATGCGCGCGGCGGGCTGTTCGGATGTGGCGATTGCGCGGCCGGCTTTGGCGCTGACGGTGCTGGTGATGGCGCTGTGTTGGGTGTTGAATGTGTGGCTGGTGCCGAGCAGTTTGCAGAGTTTCAGCCGGTATGAGTTTGAAATTAGGAATAAAATTGCGGCGTTTTTGCTGGAGCCGGGGGTGTTTACCCCGATTGAGCCGCATGTGACGGTGTATGTGCAGCGGCGGACGCCGGATGGGGTGTTGCAGGGGATCATGATTTACGACAGCCGCGATAAGGGCGCGCCGGCGACGATTTTGGCGCGGTCTGGGCGGTTGGTGCGCGGGGCGACGGGGCCGTTGGTGCTGTTGCGCGATGGGTTGCGTCAGCAGCTCGATCCCAAGACGCAGCGGTTGAATACGCTGAGTTTCAAGCGGGATTTGATCAATATCAGCCAGGGGACCAAGAGCGATCCGGCGGTGGCGCCGAAAACATCGGAGGCCTCGATGGCGCAGCTTTTGCATCCGGACCCGACCAAAGTGGGGGTGGCGACGCGCAAGAAATGGCATGCCGAGGTGGCGCGGCGGCTGGCCGGGCCGTTTGCGGTGCTTTCTTATGCGATAATCGCTTTGTTTGCCGCGCTGGGGGCGAAATTTCGGCGATTTGGCGGGATGGCGGCGCCGGCGAGTGCGGTGGCGGGGGTGATTATGCTGGTGGCGCTGAATGTGACGGTGGGGAATTTGGCGTCGCGGGATAATGCGTTGATTCCGTTGATTTGGTTGGCGGAATGTGGACCAATTTTGCTAATACCGGCGGGGTTTTGGGTCTGGCGCCGATGGGCGCGGCGGGCGATGCGGTCCGCACCGCTGGGCACGGTGGCGTGATGGCGGGATTGGCGACGAGCACAGCGCCGATGGCGGCGCGGCGGGTGGGGCTGCCGCCTTGGACCCTGTCATTTTACATCGGGCGGCGGTTTTTGGCTTCGGTGCTGGCGATGCTGGGCGGGCTGACCTTGATCGGCGCGCTGTTTGATTTTCTGGATTTGCTGCGGCAGGCGGCGGATAAGCCGGCGGCGACGCTCGCGATTGTCAGTGAGATGGAGCTGCTGCGGGTGCCGTGGCTGGGGCTGCGGATTTTGCCGTTCGCGGTGTTGCTGGGCGGGATTTATGCGTTTTGGCGGCTGAACCGCTCCTCCGAGCTGGTGGTGGCGCGGGCAAGCGGGGTTTCGGCCTGGCAGTTTTTGGCGATGCCGGTGGCGACGGCGGCGGGGTTGGGGGTGCTTGCGATGACGGCGCTCAGCCCGCTCTCGGCGGTGATGTTTGCGCGGGCGGATACGCTCTATTCGGCGTATTTGGCGGTGGGGGCGGGACCGCTCTCATTGAGCGGTGGGCAGCTTTGGGTGCGTCAGGCTGATCCCTCTGGTGCCAGCGGGGCGACGGCGATTTTGCACGCAAAGGATGTGCGGATTGTCAAGCATGTGTTGAGCACCGGGGCGGTGACGATTTTGCGGCTGGGGCCGCAGACGCAGTTTGTTGAGCGGATTGATGCGGGTTCGGCGATTTTGAGCCGGGGCGATTGGGTGTTGCGGCAGGTGGCGATTGTGCATCCCGATGCGGCACCGGACCAGGTTTCGGTGATGCGGTTTCCGACCGATTTGACCGTGCAGCGGGTGCAAGAGAGTTTTGCCGATCCGAGTGCGTTGTCATTCTGGGCGCTGCCGGGCTTCATTCATTTGTTGCGCCGGTCTGGGTTTTCGACGACGCGCCATGAATTGGCCTATCAGGCTTGGCTGGCGCTGCCTTTGCTGTGCGCGACCATGGCGCTGGTGGCGGCGGGATTTTCGATGCGCCCGGTGCGGCGCGGGGGGGCTGCGCAAATGCTGGCGGGCGGGGTGGCGTTTGGGTTTGCCTTGTTCATGGTGTCGGAAGTGGCGGCGCAATTTGGCAAATCAGGGGCGTTGCCGGTGATTTTGGCGGCGTGGGCGCCGGCGGCGGCGGGATTGATGCTCGCGGTTGCGTTATTGCTGCATCTGGAGGATGGCTAAGAGGATGGCGCGCTTAAGCTTAAAACATGCGATCCGGTGGCGCGCCTGGCCGTTGAGCCTAGCGGTGGCGGCGGCGTGTGTTACGGTGGCGCACGCGCAACTTGCCGGGCTGGTGGGCGGGCCTGAGCGGCCCATTTCCAAGACTGCACCCGTGACGTTTCAGGCGGATCGGGTGCGGTATGATAAAAATACCGGGATTGTGACGGCTGCGGGGCATGTTGAGGCGTGGCAGAACGGGCATGTATTGTTTGCCGATCGGGTGGTGATTAACCGCAATACCGATCAAGCGACGGCGATGGGCCATGTGGTGATCATGGAGCCGTCTGGGCAGGTGGTGTTTGCCAAGAAGGCGGATTTATCCCACGGCATGAAGGATGCGGTGACGCGCGGTGTGGCGGTGTTGCTCGCGCAGAATGGGCGGCTGGTGGGCAATGGGGCGCGGCGCTTTGGCGGCGAGATTAACGAGATTGCCAAGCCGGTCTATTCGACCTGCGATTTGTGCAAAAATGATCCGACCGCGCCGCCACTGTGGCAGATTCGCGCGCGCAGCGCGGTGGAGGATTTGCAGCATAAGGTGATCGAATATCACGATGCCGAGCTGCAAATTTATGGATTTCCGGTATTTTATTTGCCGTATTTGTCACAGCCCGATCCTTCGGTGCGGCGGCAGAGCGGCATTTTGATCCCGGCTTTTGGCTCATCGACCCATATTGGCGAGTTTTTCGCAATTCCGTATTTTTGGCGGATCAGCAAGAGCCAGGATGCGACGATTGTGCCGATTATCGCCACCAAGGCCGGGCCGGTATTGGATGTGAAATATCGCCAAGCGTTCAATTTCGGTAAATTGAACATCAATGTCTCGGCGGGGCATGATCGCTACGCGCAGGCGCGCGGCCTATCGGATGCGATTTTTGCCAACGGGGTGTTTGACCTTAATTCGACCTGGCGCGCTGGATTTTCGTATAATCGCACATCGAACGTGCAGTATTTGAACGATTTTCGCTATTTGCCCAATGCCGGGTTTTTGGCCTCGAATGCCTATTTGGAGGGGTTTGGCCGAGGCTCGTATGCGCGGATTGATGCGCAGACTTTTCAGGGGCTGATCACCAGCATCACCCAGAGCCAATTGCCGATTGTCGCCCCGTATGCGCGCTATGATTATGTTGGCAGCCCGGATGCGTGGGGCGGGCGGGTCAGTTTGGCGGCCAGCGCGTTCAATATTTTCCGGCAGGTGGGCACCGATTCGCGCCGGGTGGCCGCGATTATGGGGTATAATTTGCCGGTGGATGCGCCGGACGGGCTGTTGATCGATGCGCGATTGCGGCTGATCGCGGCGGGCTATTCGGCGAGCAAGCTCAATGAGCAGCCGAATTTTTCCAGCGTTGATGCGGCGAGCACGGCGCGGGCGATCCCGATTGGGGCGGTGCAGTTTCGCTGGCCGCTGGAGCGCTCGGCGGGACGCTGGGGCACGCAGGTGATCGAGCCACGGGTGCAATTGGTGGTGGCACCGAATTACGGGATTACCCAAACGACGCTGATCCCCAATGAGGATAGTCTTGATTTGTCATTTACCGACGAAAATCTGTTCAGCCTGAACCGGTTTGCGGGGATTGATCGGTTCGCCGGCGGGGCGCGGGTTGATTATGCGCTGCAGGGGGCTTGGTATTTTCCGGATGGGGCGCGGATGTCCGGCTTGATCGGGCAATCGGTTGCGGCACATAAAAATGCTTTATTTCCCGTGGGTAGCGGGCTGAATGACAATATTTCGGACATTGTCGCCCGGGCAACGGTGGCGCCGGTGCCGTGGTTGGATTTTACCTATCGCACCCGGCTGTCGCATCATGATTTGGGGGCGCGGCTGATTGATGGGTCGGTGCGGATTGGCACCAAGGCGCTGAATGTGACGCCGGGCTATCTCTATTCCAATACCGACCCGTATTATTTGGGCACCCAAGCGGCGTTGCCGGCGGCTTATTTCACCCCCCGGCGGGAATTGACTTTGAGTGCCGCGACGGTGGTGAACAAGAATTGGAGTTTTTCGGCGATGACCGCGCGTAATATTCAGACGCAGCAATTCGATTATGCAGCGTTTTCGGCGACTTGGCAGAATGAATGCGCGGCGGTGAGCCTGAATTTCTATCGGCGCGACACCTCGTATAATAACGACCACGGCAGCACCACGGTGCTGATTAATATCACCCTGAAAACCCTCGGCAGTTTTGGATTTAGTGCACTATGAATACTCGGTTGGTTGATCTGCGGCGAATTGGTTTGCGGGCCTTGATCGCGGCTTTGGCGGTATCGGCCCTGGTCCTGAAGCTGGGCGGGACGGCGCAGGCGCAGGATGCGCGGATTGCCGCCGTGGTGAATGGCACGGTGATTACCAATCAGGATGTCGATGCGCGGGCGCGGCTATTTGCGCTCTCGGCGGGGTTGCCGATGTCGGCCAACACGCTGAGCCGGTTGAAGCCGCAAATCGTTAATCAGTTGATCGATCAGACCTTGCAGTTGCAGGCGATTGAAAAAAACCACGTGGTGGTCACGCAAAAGCAAATTGCGGCGGCGGTGGAGCGGATCAACAAGGCCAATGGTTTGCCGCCGAACGGGTTGCAGCAGCGGCTGGCCAAAGCGGGCATCCCGTTTTCGACGCTGATCAGCCAGTTTCGCACGCAAATTGGCTGGAATGGGGTGCTGAAAAAGCATTTGGGTGAGAATTTTCGCCCGACCAAGGAGGATGTGCTCGCCGAACGGGCGGCGATGCGCAAGGAGATTGGCCAGACCCAGTATCATATTGCCGAGATTTTCGTGCCGATTGATCGGCCCCGCGATGCGCAGAATGCGCGCAAATTTGCCGATACGGTGATCAAGCAATTGCGCAACGGGGCGGCGTTTCCAGTAGTGGCGGCACAATTCAGTCAGAGCGAGAGCGCGCTCACTGGCGGCGACAAAGGCTGGGTGGCGCCCGATTTGCTTGATCCGGCGGTGCGCGCAATTGTGGAGCGGATGCCGACCGGGGCGATTAGCGATCCGGTGCGGGTGCCGGGTGGTTATGAAATTGTCTCGCTGTTGGGCACGCGCAAATTTGGCGAGGTGCCGACCACGATTTTGCACGTTAATCAGGTGTTTTTGAAATTTCCCACACCATTCAATGGCGGACAGCCGGATGCCGGGCAGATTGCGGTGCTGAACCGGGCGGGGGCGTTGCGCGGCACTCTGCATGATTGCGCTGCGGTGGCGGCGGCGAACCAGGCGGCGGGCTCGGTGCGGCCCACCAGTCCGGGGCCGGTTGATCTCTCCACCGTGCAGCCGGCAGCGTTTCAGCAATTGCTTGGCTCGTTGCCGATTGGCCAGGCGAGCCAGCCGCTGGTGTCGCACAATGGCGTGGCGCTGGTGATGGTGTGTTCGCGGGTGCAAAAAACCACGGGCCTGCCGGGGCTTAATCGGATTGGCTCCGATTTGATCCAGCGGCGGGTATCGTTGGAGTCGCGGCAATTGATGGATGCGTTGCATCGTGAGGCGATTATCACCCGCAGCGCGGGGGCCTGATCGATCAGCGCTGATCCCTCGATCCGGGCGGTGATGGCGCGGCACGGATTGTCGCCGCGCAAATCGCTTGGGCAGCATTTTTTGCTCGATCCAGATTTGCTCGCGCGGATTGTGCGGGCGGCGGGGCCGCTCGCCGGGGTGCGGGTGATTGAGGTGGGGCCGGGGCCGGGCGGATTGACCCGCGCCTTGCTCGCGAGCGAGGCGCAGAGCGTGGTTGCGGTGGAAATTGACCCACGGGCGGTCGCGGCGATTGAGGCGTTGCGGGGCGACCATCCGGAGCGGCTGCGGATTATCGAGGCGGATGCGATGAGCCTTGATTTGGCGGGATTGGTGGCGGCACCGCGCGCGATTATTGCCAATTTGCCGTATAATGTCGGCACTGGCTTGCTGGTGGACTGGCTGACCCAAGCGGACTCGTTTCAAGTGATGGTGCTGATGTTCCAAGCGGAAGTGGCGCAGCGCATTGTGGCGAAGGCGGGGGATGCGGCCTATGGGCGGCTGGCGGTGTTGGCGGGGCTGACAATGCAGGCGGATTTGGTGATGCATGTGCCGGCTTCAGCGTTTGTGCCACCACCCAAGGTGGAATCGGCGGTGGTGCGGTTGCTGCCGCGCGCCGAGGTGCCGGAGCGGGCGGTGTTGGAGGTGGTGGCGCGGATTACCGCTTGTGCCTTTGGCCAGCGGCGGAAAATGCTGCGCGCCTCGTTACGGGCGATTGATGCGGTGCCGCTCCTGGAGGTTGCCGGGATTGATCCGCAGCGCCGGGCGGAGACGGTGCCGCCGGAGGCCTATTTGGCGATGGCGCGGCACGCTATGGCAGTGGGACATGCGATCGCCAAGCCAGGGGCAGGCCGGCAAGCTCCAGCGTGAGCCGTTGGGCGCGCCGGGGCAGGGCGATGATGCCGATGCCATTGGTCCACAGGGCTGGATCGCCCGCGTCACGCGGGTGAAAGCCTGACCGGGCCAAATGATCCGGCGCGAATTTTGTGCGCCCGATGCGCAGCCCCGTCAGGGCGATGCCGAGTTGGCGCCAATCATCCGACGCCGGATCAAACGCGGCGGGGGCAAAATGGGCGGAGCGGATTTCGGCGTGATCGCAATGGCGCGGCGGCAAAGCAAAGCGGCGGGTGAGGGCGGTGGTCAGCAAGGGTTTGGCGGCGATGCCATCGACCATCACGGTAAGATCAGTGACGAAATGGCGGGAAAAACCGCTGGCTTGCGCGCGGGCGAGCAGGCTGGCGCGGAGTTTTTGCAGGGTTTTGCCCTGGGTGCAGAGCGGGGCGGCGGCATCGTGATCCCAGCTTTTGCGGCGGCCAAATCGCGGGGCGCCATTTTCAAAGGCGCTGCGATTGCCGGTATCGAGATAGGTTTCGCACGCTAGCCCTTCGGCCAGCACGACATCGTGGCGGTCCAGTTCGAGATGGAAATAATGCACGCTTTGCGGCGGGTTGGCATTGGTGATGGTGGCGCCATTGATCAGATGTTTGGCGGGGATTAGCACGCCTTCGAAATAGATCCCGTGATCGGGTGAGAGGGATAGGGTGCGCCGGGGCATGCCGGGGCCGAACGCATCGGCCAGGATGCGCACCGGGGCGAGGCTGGGCGGGAGTGTGGGGCCGTGATGGGTGATGCGGCGATGGCCGATCCAGCGAATCGGGCGGATGGTGCCAAGGCGGGTGATGATGTGATCGCCAACGGTCAGGTTTTCGACCGGGACGTGGCCGCGCGGGGTGAGGATTTCGGTGCCTGCGGCAAAGCAGGCGGGGTTTTGGGCGTTGAGGGTGCCGATCGGGATAATGGTGGCGAGGCTGCCGGTGAGGTCGACCGTTGCGTTGGGCAGGTTGGGGAGCAAGAGCTGATCGGACGCGCCAAAGCCGGGCAAGGTGAGCGTGGTGCCGATGGCGACGTCATCCAAAGTGAGGGTGGCGCGTGCCTGGGGGGCGAAGGCGAAGATTTGGCCGCTGACGGCGTCATTGACCATGGCGGCGGCGCTGCCGGCGAGGCTGATCGTGCCTTCGGTGCCGGCTTGATCGGTCACTGCGCCATCCATGATGGTGAGGCTGCCGCTATTGAGGATGATGGTGCCGGAATTTTCGAGTTCCGTGCCGGCAAGGGCGAGGCTGGCGCCGGGATTGATTTCGATCAGGCCGCTATTGGCAAAATAGGGCGCGGCGGCGCCGGGTAGGCCGGAGATGGCGCCGAGATCCAACACAATATCCACGTTGGCGGCGGGGGCGAGGGCGATGACCCCTTGATTGACCAGGGAATCTTGGGCGAACAGATCGGCGGTGCCGACCACTGAGAGGTGGTTGGTGGTGCCGAAGGCGATGGCGCCGCCATTGCCGATCAAGCCCGCAGCGCTGGCGCCCGATTGCAGCAGGATGTTGGCATTGAGGGTGATGCCCGGATCGATTGACGCCCAAACCCCGTCGATCACGCCGGTGAGGCCGGTGCCGGGGAGTTGGCCTGCTGACCAGTTTTGCGCGGCACTCCAATCGGCTGCCGGTTCGGTGATCGGCTCGAACCAATCGAGCGTCACGGTTTGGGTGATCGCGATACCGAGGGTGGGGGCCAGAGGATCGGGCTGCATGACGCGTTAGCCGGGTGATGAGGTGATCATTCCGGAATGCTATCAGAGATTGATTAACAGGCGTATAACAAAATCGGGGCGTGCCGGATTAATCGCTACCGAGCCGGGCTGCGCGTTGGGCGATGCGGAATGGTGCGGCGGGATAGACGCCGAGGATGTTGATTTCACGCGAGAAAAAATCGAGCTCTTCGAGGGCGAGGCGGACGGCGTGCTGTTCGGGGTGGCCATCGATTTCGGCGAGAAACTGGGTGGCGGCGAATTGGCCGCCGACCATGTAGCTCTCTAGGCGGGTCATGTTGACGCCGTTGGTGGCAAAGCCGCTGAGGGCTTTGAACAGAGCGGCGGGCACGTTGCGCACGCGAAACACAAAGCTGGTCATCAGGTTTTCGGCATCCGGCGGCGGTAGCCTCGGCGTGCGGGCCATCACGTAGAAGCGGGTGGTGTTGTGCGGGGCGTCTTCGACGTTGGGGCGCAGGACTTCCAGCCCGTGAATCTCGGCGGCAAGGGCGGAAGCGATGGCGGCGTCTTGCGGGTTGTTCCAGCGGGCGACCAGTTCGGCGGAGACCGCCGTGTCGGCCTCGATCACCGAGATGGCGCCGAGTTCGCGGATCAAATTGCGCACCTGGCCGAGGGCCACGGCGTGCGAGTGGACGCGCTGGACGGCTGAGATGTCCGCGCCTTTGGGGCCGAGCAGGCAATGCTCGACCCGTTGGAAATGTTCGGCGATGATCGAGAGGCCGGAATGGGGCAACAAAGCGTGCATGTCCGGCACGCGCCCGACCAGGGAGTTTTCGGTGGGGAGCATGGCGAGGGCGGCTTCGCCCTGCAACACCGCCTCGATGGCGGCTTCGAAGGTTTGGCAAGGCAGGGTCGGCACGCCGGGATAGGCGGTGCGGCAGGCGAGATCGGAATAGGCGCCGGGGGAGCCTTGGAAGGCGATGGGGCCAGATAAGGCGGTGTTTGCGGTCATGGCGCTAGTTCCTCGCGGGCGCGGTGCAGATCGTCAAGGGTGTCAACGCCGAAAGGGGGTTTGGCGATGCGCGCGGCACCGATGCGCAGGCCAAGTTCAAGGGCGCGGAGCTGTTCGAGTTTTTCGCGCTGTTCGAGCGGGCTGGGCGGGCTGGCGACGAAGTGATCGAGGGCGGCGCGGCGATAGGCATAGACGCCGATATGATGCCAGAGTGGGCCGGGACCAGAGGGGATTGCGGCGCGGCTGAAATAGAGGGCGGTGGCGATGGGGTTGTGCTCGGAAAAGGCGCAGGCGACTTTGACCACCGACTCGGCGTGGCGCTCGGCTTCGGTGGTGATCGGGGCGACCAGGGTGGCGATGTCGTAGGTGGGTTCGGCGAGCACGCTGAGCAGCGCGTGTAAGGCGGCGGGATCGATGGTGGGAAGATCGCCTTGTAGATTGATGATAATATTATATTTTTTATCGGGATCGAAGTGCTGGAGGGCGGCGTGGATGCGGTCTGAGCCGCTGGGGAGATCAGGGTCGGTCAGGATGGCGGTGCCGCCGTCAGCGGTGATGGCCTCGGCGATGGCGGGTTCGGCGCAGGCGACCACCACCGGGCCGAGGGCGGCTTGCCGGGCGCGGCGCAGCACATGCACGATCATTGGGCTGCCGTGAATATCGGCCAATGGCTTGTTCGGCAGGCGGGTTGAGCCGAGCCGGGCGGGGATCAAAATTATCGGCGTTGAGATTGGAGCCTCCCTGATATTGGGGTATCGTCGCTTGTATCACTTTCCTAAATCGCTATACGTCTTCCGGTCAAAACCTCGATAGAGCAGGGAAACAAGGTTCGCATGAGTTCGCAGCACAACGGAGAAGCGGGGCGCAAACGTGATCCGCTATTGTTCAACAAGATCGCGGGCGGCGTGCTGTCGGCGGGGTTGGTGCTTTGGATCGGTGTGCATATTGCCGACTTCCTCACCGCCAGCAAGGCACCGCCAAAGCCGGTGGTGGCGGCAGCGAGCACGGCCCCTGCGGCGGCGGCGGCGATTCCCTCGATTAACGGGTTGATTTTGAAGGCCGATGTGAAAAAGGGTGCGGCTTTTGTGCAGCAGCAATGCTCGGCCTGTCATAGCGTCAATCAAGGCGGTGCGAACGGGGTGGGACCGAATCTCTATGGGGTGATGGGCGCGCCGATGTTTGCGCATGCCGGGTATCATTTCTCCTCGGCGGTAGAAAAAGTTGCCAAGGGGAATTGGGGCTATCAAAAAATGAATGAATGGCTGCTCGATCCGCAGACATTCGCATCGGGCACGCGGATGGGGTATCCGGGCATCAAGAATGATGTGCAGCGGGCGGATGTGATTGCCTATTTGCGCACGCTGTCGGCCAATCCAATTCCGTTGCCGTCCGCGACGGCGTCCGTGGCGAGTGCGGCGCCAGCGGCTTCGGTGGGTGATGGTGCGCCTTCGATCAAGCCGTTGTATGCGTCAGCGGTGATTAGCAAGGGTCAGTCATTCTTTGAGCAACAATGCTCGGCCTGCCATTCGATCAATAAGGGCGGGGCTGCGGGTGTTGGCCCGAATTTATATGGCGTGTTGCAGGGGCCGATGTTTGCGCATCCGGGCTATAGTTTCTCGGGCGCGGTGAAGAAAATCGCGGCAGGCAATTGGACGCCGCATAAGATGAATGATTGGTTGTATAACCCGATGAAGGATGCGCCGGGGACGCGGATGGGCTATCCGGGGATTAAGAATAATCAAGTGCGGGCCGATGTGATTGCATATTTGAATGCGCAATCGGATAAGCCGGACACGTTGAAATGAGTCTCGCCGCCATCGGCTTCGCTGCGGCTGCGGAAGCGGCAGCGGACGCCGCTGGCGCGGTGATTAGGCGGTATTTTCGCGCCTCGATCGATGTCGATATCAAGGATGACCAAAGCCCGGTGACGCTTGCGGATCGGGGCGCGGAGGCGGCGATTCGCTCGGTGCTGGCGGCGCATTATCCGCATCATAGTTTCATCGGCGAGGAGTTGGGCGGGACGGCGCAGTCGCGCTATACATGGTTGATCGACCCGATTGATGGGACGCGGGCGTTTATTACCGGGCGGGCGAGTTTTGCCACGCTGATTGCGCTGCTCGATGGCGAGACGCCGATTCTCGGCTTGATCGATCAGCCCGTGACCGGGGAGCGTTGGCTCGCTCATGGCGGGCAATTGCAGTTTACCGGGGCGTTTGGCGGCAAGCCGGGCGGGCGGAAATTGCCGGGGCTGGCGCAGGCGGAATTGTCATGCACCACGCCGGATATGTTCGATGCCGCGCATTATCAGCGGTTCCGCGGCTTGGCCGGGGCGTGCCGACGGGTGACCTATGGCGGTGATGCCTATGGCTATGGGCTGTTGGCGCTGGGGCATATTGATGTGATTGCCGAAGCGGGGCTGAAGCCTTGGGATTGGGCGGCGTTGGTGCCGGTGATTGAGGCGGCGGGAGGCCGGATTACCGATTGGGCCGGTGCGCCGCTGCGCATGGCGAGTGATGGCACGGTGTTGGCGGTGGGTGATCAGGCCTTGCTCGCCGCGTGCGTGCGCGGTTTGGCGGGGTGAGCGCTGAGATTGCGCATCTGACGCTGGACTCTGCTTCGCTTGATCAATGGTTGGGGCGGTGCGAGGCGGTGCATCGGGCGCGGGCGCACCGGTTTTATTTTCGCGAAGGATTTGCCATCACCGCCTATAGTTTCCGCAAGGCGCTCAGCGACAACACGCCCTGATTGCCGCCGTGAGGTCGGCGGTGGTGGCGGTGCCGCCGAGATCCGGGGTTTTTGGAGTGGCTGGATTGCCCAGTGCGGTCTCGATGGCGTGCATGATCCGTGCTGCGGCTTCGGTTTCGCCCAGATGATCGAGCATCATCGCGCCGGCCCAGATGGTGCCGACCGGGTTGGCGATGTTTTGGCCCGCAATGTCCGGGGCGGAGCCGTGGACGGGTTCGAACATTGAGGGGAATTGGCGCTCCGGGTTGAGATTGGCGGAGGGGGCGACGGCGATGGTGCCGGTGACGCCGGGGCCGAGATCCGAGAGAATATCGCCAAATAGGTTGGAGCCGACCACCACGTCGAACCGTTCGGGGGTCATCACGAAGCGGGCGGCGAGAATGTCGATATGGTATTGATCGGTGCGGATCTCGGGATAATCGGCGCTGATTGCGGCGACGCGCTCATCCCAGAAGGGCATGGTGTGGAAAATACCGTTGGATTTGGTGGCGGAGGTGACGTGGGGCCGGTTGAGGCGGCGGGCGAGGTCATAGGCGTAGCGTAGGATGCGATCCGTGCCGAAGCGGGTGAAAATGCTGGTTTGTTCGACAAATTCGCGCTCGGTGCCAGCGAACATGCGGCCACCGACCTGGGAATATTCGCCCTCGACATTTTCGCGCACCACCCAGAAATCGATGTCGCCGGGTTTTTTGCCGGCGAGCGGGCAGGGCACGCCGGGCAGCAGGCGCACCGGGCGCAGATTGACATATTGGTCAAAGCTGCGGCGGATCGGGATCAGCAGGCCCCAGAGCGAAATATGATCCGGCACGCCCGGATAGCCGACCGCGCCGAGATAGATCGCATCGAAATCGGCGAGTTGGTGCAGACCATCATCGGGCATCATTTTGCCGGTGGCTTTGAAGGTTTCGCAGCTCCAATCGAAATGCTGGTAGCGGAGCGCAAAGCCGCTCGCGGCGGCGACCTGATCGAGCACGGTGATGGCGGTGGGGATGACTTCGCGCCCGATGCCATCGCCTTCAATGACGGCGATGCGGTAGGTTTTGCTCATTTTTTCGCTCCTATTTGGAAGGCGGTGGGGTCGGCAATAACCTCGCGGGGCCAGCGGCGATGCAGCCAGAGCCAGGCGCCGGGGGATTGGCGGATCCAGGCTTCGAGCCGATCATTGATCGCTTGGGTGAGGGTAGCAATGTTGGCTTGGCGGTCACCTTCGGTGGGGAGATCGAGCGGTGGCTCGATGGTCAGGCGCAGCCGGGCCGGGCCGATGCGATCAACGCGACCCGGGATCAGTGGGCAGCGGAATTTCAGGGCAAAGGCGGCGGCAGCGGGGGCGGTCATGGCGGGTAGGCCGAACAGCCGGGCTTCGATGCCGTCATTGAGTTTTTGATCGACCACCATGCCGAGACGGCCACCGCGTGCGAGATGGGCGTAGGCGGCGCGCGCACCGCTCGCCCCTTTCGGGAACATCGGGATGTCGGCGCGCACGCCGGCACGGCGCAGCGATAGGATCAGCGCATCGACGCCCGGATTGGCCGCAGCGCGATAGACCGAGGAGGCGAGGATGCCCGCGCGGGCGGCGATGGGCGGAAAGGCTTCCCAATTGCCGAAATGGGCGGAGAAAAAGATCGCGGGGCCAGCGCCCAGCGCTTTGAGATGGTCGGCGCCGACCAGTTCGAAGCCGGGGCCGGTGCTGGTAAAATCGAGCGTTGCGAGATGGGGGAGTTCGCCGATGGTGCGGCCCAGATTATCCCAGACCGCGCGGATGATGGCGCGGCGGCTTGGTGCGTCGCATTCGGGCATCGCGGCTTGCAAATTCCGATCAGCGACGCGCGAGACCGGCAAGAGCGGGCCGATGGTCCGGGTGATCGCACCACCGAGGGCGCTGGCCCGCGCAGGGCTGAGATGGGAGAACATAGCGAGGGCGAAACGGGCGCTGAATAATTCGAGTTTTTGTTGAAAATTCATGGGAGTAGAGCGTCGAGTTGATCGGGTGCGTCAAAGATCAGCTCGGCTTTCACCACGATGCAGGCTTGGCGGAACGGGTCGGACAATTTCACCTGATCCTTTTCGGTGGTCACCAGGATTGCTTGGTGCCGAGCGGCGAGGCCGGCCAGATGGGCGCAATCGGCGTTTGTATAGCGGTGATGATCGGGCAGCGCCACGCTGGCCATCAGGATGGCACCGCAGCCACGCAGGGATTCGAAGAATTTTTCCGGGCGGCCAATGCCCGCAAAGGCGACGACGCGCAGATTTTCGAGCGGCACCGGGCTGATTGGCGCGATATGGGCGGTGAGCACGGGCAGGCTGGCGGGGAGGGCTGTGCCAGCGTGGCTGGTATCCGCACCGATCAGCACGGCGCAGGCGCAGCGGGCGGCGGCTGCTGTGATGGGTTCGCGCAGCGGGCCAGCGGGGAGGACGCGGCCATTGCCAAAGCCGAACCCGCCATCGATCACCAACAGCGACAGGGTTTTTTGCAAAGTGGGGTTTTGCAGCCCGTCATCCATGATCAGCCGGGCGGCGCCGCTCGCGATGGCGAGGCGGGCGCCGGCAGCGCGATCCCGTGCCACGATGGTGGGCGCGGTTGCGGCGAGGAGGAGGGGTTCATCGCCGACATCAGCGGCGCGATGGCGGGTGAGATCGACCGCGATCGGGCCGGCGAGGCGACCGCCATAGCCCCGGGTGAGGGCGAAGGCGGGAATTGCGCGCGCCTGGTAGCGCGCGAGCAGGGTGCGCACCAGCATGGTTTTGCCGCTTCCGCCGACGGTGGCATTGCCCACGCAAATGACCGGGATCGGGCTGATCATGCCGGTTTGCGCGATGCGGCGGGCGGTGAGGCGGGTGGTGAGGCTTGCGAGGGGGCTGAGCAGGCGCGGCAGCAGGCCATCATGGCGCCAGAATTGCGGGGCGCGCATCAGAGCATCGCCTCGATCCGGCTGGCGAGGCGCCAGGGCAGTTCGGCACCTTGGGCGCAGGCGGCTTCGCTGGCGGCACCGAGGGTGCGGACACGATCCGGGTGGGCGAGCAGATCGGCCAGAATCGGGGTGAGGGTTGCTGGCGTGACATCGAGCAAAGCGTGGGCGGCGCGTAAATGATCGGCGATTTCGGTGAAATTTTCGACATAAGGGCCGGTGAGGATGGCGCAGCCGAGCTGGGCGGCTTCGATCATGTTATGGCCGCCAATCGGGATCAGCGAGCCGCCGATCAGGGCGATCGGGCAGAGCCGGTAGAACAGGCCAAGCTCGCCCAACGTGTCGGCGAGGTAAATGCCGCCTGGTTTGGGGGTTTGCGCCTGCGAGCGGCAAGCGACCGGGAGCGATCCGGCGAGGGGGATGATGGCGCGCGCGCGTTCGGGATGGCGCGGGGCGATCACGGTGATCAGGTCGGGGTAATCAGCGAGCAAAGCGCGGTGGGTTGCCAGAATGATCGCGTCCTCGCCCTCATGGGTGGAGGCGGCGAGAAACCAGCGATTGGACAAGGTGGCAAGGCTGGCGCGGGCTTTGGGGTGATCGGGCAAGGGTGGGGCGGAGAATTTCAGATTGCCCCAGCACAGCACATCGCGCATGCCAAGACGCTGCAGGGCGGCGGCGTCTTGGGCGGATTGTGCGGCGATCCAGGCGAAGCCGCCGAACAGGGCGCGGGCCGCGGCGGGGGCGCGCGCCCAGCGCCGGGCGCTGCGCGGCGAGAGCCGGGCATTGAGCAAGATGCGCGGGATGGCGCGGGCATCAAGTGCGGTGAGCAGGTTGGGCCAGATTTCCGACTCGATGAAAATGGCCAAATCTGGCTGCCAATGATCGAGAAAGCGATTGCTGGCGGCTTGGGTGTCGAGCGGGACGAATTGATGCAGCGCATGGGCGCGGGCGGCGGCGAGGCGCGCCGAGGTGAGGGTGCCGGTGGTGAGCAGCACCGAGATTTTCGAGCGCTGGGCCAGAAGATTGACCAAAATCAGGCTCGACATGGTTTCGCCCATGCTGGCGGCGTGAACCCAGATGAGTTTGTCGGCGGGGCGGGCGATGGAGGCGTGGCCAAACCGCTCGGCCAGGCGATCCGCTTGTTCTTTGCCGCGCGCGGCGCGGCGGGCGAGGTAGCGGGGCAGCAGCGGCGCGATCAGTCCGGTTGCGAGGCGATAGGTGGTGAGGCTTAGCGGCATAGGGCCCAGGCGCGCTCCAGCGCGGTGTTCAGTCCATTCTCGATCAGCGGCAGAGCGGTCTGCCAGTCATCGCGACCGATGGTGAGCGGGGGCAGGGCGACCAAAGCGCCACGGCTGAAGGGAAGCGGTATTCGCATCCGATCCCAGCCGCCGGTGGTGATGGCGGCGCGGGTGATGGCGGCGGCGCAGAAAATCGGCACGCCGGCGCGGGCGGCGAGTTGGGCGACGCCGGGGGCGGCGCGGTGGCGCGGGCCGCGCGGGCCATCCGGGGTGAGGCCGATCGGGTGGCCGGTGGCGAGCAGTTTGAGCAATTGGCGCAGGCCAGACGCGCCGCCGCGTGAGGTGGAGCCGGGGACGGTTTCGATGCCGAAGCGGCGCATGGCGCGACCGATCAATTGGCCATCGCGATGGCGGCTGGCGAGAACATGGCCGATGGGCAAGGCGGGATCGCGCGCCGCAAAACGCCAGAGTGCGGGCATGCTGGGCAGGCATTCATGCCAGAAGGCGACGATGCAAGGCGGGCGGGCGCGCAGCGCGTGCAGGAGCGAATCCGCCTCGATCCGCCAGCGCGTGGTGGCGATGGCGCTTTGCACGTAAAGCCCCGCCCCATCGGCGGCGATTTGGCGAAGCCGGTCTGAGTGAAAAAGCGAATCGCGCATGGCTTCGGCGGTAGCATTTGTGCTCCGCGCCGTCATCCTCCCGAGCGGCGCCGACTTGGGGGCGCTTGGTGGGCTGAGGCGGGATCGGGCGCTGCGCGATCAATGGCGGCGGCATTATCGGTCGCGGGCGGGCGTTGTGCGGCGAGCAGAGTGGCGAGGGTGCGAAAGCTGGGGGTGCGCGGGTCTGAACGGCGCCAGACGAGGCCGATTTCGCGGCCCGCGGCTTCATCATTCAGCTTGCGGCAGCAGACCAGGTCTTGCAATTCGGGGCGTGCGGTGACGGCGAGGGCGGGCAGCAGCGAATAGCCTTCGCCGGCGGCGATCATTTGCCAGAGGGTTTCCAGGCTGGTGGCGTGGCGGGTGACGGGTTTGGCATCGCACAGGCTTAACGCTTGATCGCGCAGGCAATGGCCGTCTTCGAGGAGCAATAAATCATCGGCGGGCAGCGAATCGAGCGACAGGATCGGCAGGGTGGCGAGCGCGTGACCGGGTGGGGTGGCGAGCAGGAAGCGCTCGAAAAATAACGGTGCGGCGATCAGGCCGGGGCGCGGCACGGGCAAGGCGAGGAGCAGGAGATCGAGCGAGCCATCGAGCAGGCGATCGATCAGGCGGGCGGTGCGGCCTTCGGTGAGGCGGAGCGACACATCCGGGCGTTCCTGGCGCAGCAGGCGGAGCAGGAAGGGCAGGTAATAGGGGCCGAGCGTTTCAATGGCGCCGAGGGCGATTTCGCCGGAGACCCCGTCATGCGGGCCGTGCGACAAGGTGAGCAGATGGCGGGCTTCGAGCATCACCCGTTCGATTTGGACGAGTAGGGCGGTGCCGGTTTGGGTAGGGGCGACGCGGCGCTTGGTGCGTTCGAAGAGCGGGGTGCCGAGAATCGCTTCGAGCTTGCGGATTTGTTCGGACAAAGCGGGTTGGGAGACGCCGCAGCGTTCGGCGGCGCGGCCAAAATGGCGCAAGGCGGCGACGGCTTGGGCGTATTCGAGATCGCGGAGCGAAAGGCCGACCAGCGAGCGGGGATGATCGGTGGTGGGCGCTCCGGCAGTTGAGGATTCTGATGGGGGGATTGGCGGCGCGTTGGGCGGCATGGTGATTTATAGGAGCGAATATCGGCGGCGCAAAAGGCCGGTTTGCGGCGGGGCGTCGTCAATATCGGCGAGGGGGCGCAGCAATTTGATCCGGCGGCGGGGGAAATTGCTGGTGGTGTCCGCGAGCGCGTGGGCGCTGGACCAGCGTGTATTGGCGAAGGGGGTTGCCGGGCGGCGGGCGGATTGGCCGATCAGCCAATAGCCGCCATCGGCGGCGGGGCCGAATACGGCGTGATGGCCGCGCAGGACATGCAGGGCGGTGCGCAGATCGGCTTCGGTGATGCCGGGGATGTCACTGCCGATCAGCACGACCGGGCGGCGTGGAAACCGGGCGATGGCGCGCTGCATTCGGGCGCCGAGATCGCCTCGGCCTTGGGGCAGGCGGGTCCAGCCCGGCGCGTGAAATTTGGCATGATGATCGGGGGTTGCGGCGATGATGCGGGTGACGCCGCGCAAGGGTCGCAGGCGGCGCAAAAGTTTTTTCAGCAGGGTGCGTGACAAATTGAGCGCGGCGCGGTCACCGATTTGGCGGGCGAGGCGGCGCTTGCCGACACCAAGGCGGGGGATGCGGGTGAAAATGATTACGACCGGGCGGCTCATCGGCGATAATCGGCGGCGAGCGGGGTGTGTGGCGTGCGCAGAAAGCGCAGCAGGCGGGTGAGGTTTTGCGCCGCACGGCGCAGCCAGCCATCGCGGAGATAGGCGCTGGGATCGGTGGTGATGCACAGATCAAGCGGGGCGAGGCGGCGGCGACCGAGGCTTTGGGCGAGGGCGACATCTTCCATCAGCGGTAAGCCGGGCATGCCGCCGATGGCGGTGAGCAAGGCGGGATGGATCAGCAGCGATTGATCGCCATAAGGCAGGGCAAACAGGGCGCAGCGGAGGCGCACGCCGAGCTCCAGCAGGCGGGCGCGGGGATCGGCACTGTCAAAGCGCAGCCTGCCATAATAAGCACGGTTGGGGTGGGTGTAGGCGGCGCGAACAGCGTCGGGCCAGTTGGGCGGGAGCGCGCTATCGGCGTGGAGCAGCCACAACCAGCTTTCGGGGTTGATGCTTTGGGCGAGGGCGATGCCGCGCTGGAATTGGCCGCCGCGTCCGGGCGGGCCATCGATCAGATGCGCGCCTGCTTGTTGGGCGATTTGCCTTGTGGCGTCGGTGCTGCCGCCATCGCTGATGATGATCGTGCAGGCAGTAGTGGGGTTGGCAGAGGTAAGGCTGGCGAGCAAGGCGGGCAGGTGCGCTGCTTCGTTCAGGGTGGGGATGATGACGCTGAGGGGCGCTTCACAGCGGCTGGCCGGGTTCATCCACGCCGCCAGCGGAGAAAAAATTCGAGGAATGCTAGGCTGCGGGCAGAGGTGTGATTTTGGCGCCATTGGCCGGCGACCGCGCGGATTGCTTCGCTGCGGGTGGGGTAGGGGTAGATGGCGCTCATTAGTTTTTTTAAGCCGAGCTTGTGTTGCATGGCGAGGGTGAAGCCGGTGAGGATTTCGCCGGCTTGGGTGCCGACGATGGTGGCGCCGAGGATTTGGTCGGAGCCGGGGCGGGTGAGCACGGTGATGAAGCCTTCAATGTCGGCTTCGGCGATGGAACGGTCCAGCTCGGAAAAATTATAATGGGTGGTCTCAAAGGCGATGGCGCGGGCTTTGGCTTCGCGCTCATTAAGGCCGACGCGGGCGATTTCGGGGCTGGTATAGGTGACGGCGGGAACGGCGTGATAGCGCGGCTTGAAGCGCCAGAACGGCGCGAGCAGGGCGTTGAGGGCGGCGAGGCCGCCTTGATAGCCGGCCATATGGGTGAGTTGGTAGGGGCCGGAGACATCGCCGCAAGCATAGATGTTGGGGAAGCGTGTTTGCAGGGCCTCGCCGGTTTCGATGATGCCGGTTTTGCCGAGCGGCACGCCTAATTGTTCCAGCCCGTAGCCGGTGACGCGTGGTTTGCGACCGATGGCGACCAGGATGCGATCAAAGGGAATGTCGAGGCTTGTGCCGGCGTGATCGGCGCGCAGGCTGTAGGTGCTTTCCTGGTGATCGACGGCGACGGCGCGGTGGCCGGTGCGGATGGTGACGCCGTCACGCGCCAGGAGCGTGACCATGGCGGCGGAGACGGCGTCATCTTCGCGGACCATCAGCCGGTCGGCCATTTCGACCAGGGTGACTTGGCTGCCCAGCCGGGCAAAGGCTTGGGCCATTTCGCAGCCGATCGGGCCGCCGCCGAGGATGACGAGACGGGCGGGTAGGGTCTCGATGTCCCAGAGGGTTTCGGAGGTGGCGAACGGGCAGTCGGCGAGGCCGGGCAGGGGTGGCACGAACGGCTCGGCACCGGCGGCGATGATGATGGCGCGCGTGGTGAGGGTTTCGCCGTTGATGGTGACGCTCCAAGGGCTGGTGATGGTGGCGTGGCCGCTGCGCACATCGACGCCGAGTGATTGATAGCGCGCGATGGAGTCGTGCGGGGCGATCCCGGTGATGGCGGCGTGAACGGCGGCGCGGGCGGCGGCAAAATCAGCGCCGTGGCGGGCGGCGTGGAGCAAGGCTTTGGAGGGGACGCAGCCGGAATTCAGGCAATCACCGCCCATCCGTGCGGCCTCGATCAGGGTGACTTTGGCGCGCACGGCGCTGGCGACATAAGCACTCACCAAACCGCCAGCGCCTGCGCCGATGACCACCAGATTGCGATCAAAGCGCTTCGGACGGGTGAAGCCGGCATAAGCGCGACGGGCGGCGAGCTGGTTGCGCAGGAACGGGGCGGCGATGGGCAGGGCAGCGAGGAGCAGCAGGCCGATGATCAAACGCGGGGTGAGGATCGCCCCGTGCTGGCCGAGCGTGGTGAGGCTGGCTCCGGCGTTGACATAGATCAGGGTGGCGGGGAGCATGCCGATTTGGCTCGCGAGATAGAAGCGGCGAAGCGGCAATTGGGTGAGGCCGGCGAGGAGATTGACCGCAACGAACGGGACCACCGGGGCGAGGCGGAGCGAAATCAGGTAGAGCGCGCCATCGCGGGCGATGCCTTGATCGATGCGGGCAAACAGGCCGGGGAAGCGGGCGAGCGCGCCGTCGCGGAGCAAGAATCGCGCGGTGAGAAAAGCAAGGCTCGCGCCGATGGAGGAGGCGAAGGAGACCAGGATGCTGCCTTCGATGACGCCAAACAGCGCGCCAGCGCCGAGGGTGAGGATGATGGCGCCGGGGATCGAGAGGGCGGTGGCGGCGATGTAGAGCGCGAAATAGGCGGCAGCGCTGATGATCGGGTGATCAGCGATGATGGTGCGCAGGGTGGTGGCGTGATGTTGTAGATTGGCGAGCGTGAGGGTGTGGCTGCCGAGCTGGGTGGCGATGGCGATGATCAGGATGACCAACAGGCCGAACAGCAGGGGCCGGGTCAGGGTGGATCGGGGTTGGGTGGTGCTGCTCATCGGGCGTTCATGCAGGAAGACGCGCCGAAGACGCAAAAGCGGGCGCAATGGGGATGATCGAGCGTGACCGGGCGGGCGGCGGCGGCGAGGGTGGTGCCGAGCTCGAAACGCGGTGCGTAAGGTAACAAGGTGCAGGCGACGAGGCTGGCTTGGGCCGCACCTTTGCGCTGGACCACCATGCGCGATGTGCGGCACATGGCATCGGCCCCGCGCGGGGCGAGGGCGGCCCAGGCGGCGGCGCTCACGCCTTGGACCGGGTTGGGCGTGCTCATTTCGGGGAACAGCACGAGATGGGTGGGATCATCGGCGCTGATCGGCCAGTTTTGCGCGGCGAATAAATCAGCGAAGCCAGCGCGGGTGGCGGCTTCGCTCTCTTGCGTGGGGTCAAATCGGGCGGCGATTGAGGGTGAAAAACCGGCGTTGAACAGGGTGTTGAGGCCCGCGAGCGCCGGGCCCCAGGCTTGGGCGCCGCGCAGGGTTTCGTGGCCGGTTTGGGTGTAATGATCGAGCGAGACGCGGAGTGCCAATTGGGAACCATGGGCTTCGCGCAGGCATTGCAGCGCGGGGAAATGGCGCTGGAGCGGGCGCATGGCGTTGGTGAGCACCAAGCTGCGATAGCCATGGGCGAGGGCGTCGCTGAGCATTTCGATGATTGCGGGGTTCATGAAGGGTTCACCGCCGGTGAAGCCGATTTCGCGCAAAGCGGGTTGGGTGGCGCGGGCTTCATCGATGATCCGGGTGAATTCGGCGTGCGAGAGATAAGCGAGGCGATCATTGCGCGGACTGCTTTCGATGTAGCAGCCGGCGCAGGCGAGATTACAGAGGGTGCCGGTGTTGAACCAGAGCGTTTCGAGCTGATCGAGCGGGATTTGGGCGATGGGGACTGTTGGCGATGCTGGGATCGGGACCGGAATCGAGGCGGGCAGGTGGATGGTCTGCGGGGTTTGCGGCTGCGCGGTGGCGGCGCGTTCGGGCAGGGGCAGAATATCGAGATTGGGCCAGATGCCGGTCTCGATCGCGTCGGCGTAATCATGGGGCAGCCCGGCGCGGCGGATGGCGGCGGCGGCGGCGTGATGATCGTAGCTGAGCGGGTGGGTGGTGAGGCGAAAACCGTTGGGTTGCGGGGTGAGCACGGAATACCAGCCACGGGGCGTGCCGTCATTCGCGGGGAGGCCGATGGCGCCGGCATTATGCCAGATTTGGGTGCCGATGAAGCGGGTGAAGCCGAGGCCGCAATGGCCGGCGATGACGCCGTCGCAGAGGGTGGCAGCGATTTCGGGGGCGAACAGCGCATCGGGGTCCGAGGCGAAGATGAAACGATTAATTTGGCTGGGCGCGCCATGCACGATGGCGAGGCGGTGATCGCCGATCAGAAGGTCGATCCGGCGCGGCAGGGTTTGCATCCAGTTTTTGGCATCATCATCGAGATGGCGGCGCGCATGGCTGAACCAGCTTGCCGCCAGCATATCGCAGGCCGAGCCGGGGGTGAAACCGCAGCCGCAATCGAGCGCATCGGCGGCCAGTTGTTCTTCGCAATTGCCCATGACGGTGGCGATGTTGTGGGTGCGGATCAGATCGATACAGGCTTGCGGGTCCGCGCCATAGGCGATGATGTCACCGGTGCAGACCATGCGCTCGGGCGGGATGCCGTGGCGGTTGGCGGCGTCGAACAGGGCCATGGTGGCTTGGAGATTGCTGTAATTGCCGCCGAAAATCAGCATCGGGCCATCGGCGAGCAGCAGCGTCGGGGCGGCGGCGGTGGGAGCCTTGAGCGGCGCATCAAACATGGGCGAGCGGCTCCGGGCTGAGTTGTTCGAGCGAGAGGCCGCGCGCTTCGACCCCGCCTTGGCGGCGCCAGATCAGGATGGCGAGCGCGCCCATGGCCCAGAAGCCAGCGAGCATAAGCAAAGCCGCCGGCATGCTGCGCGCGCCGACATAACCGACCAGGAACGGCGACAAGGCCGCGCCGATGCGCCCGATGGCGACCGAGGCGCCGATGCCGGTGGCGCGCAGGGCGGTGGGGAACAGTTCGGAGAAGGTGGGGTAGGCCGCGATCCAACTGCCGGTGGCGAGCATGTTCACACCGGCGAAGCCGAGCATGATCGCGCCCGCGCCGAGATGGACGGAGGCGGCGAAGCCGACCAGGCTGAGGGCGGTGGCGAGATAGAATAGCCCGACGGTCCAGCTGCGGCCAAGACGCTCAAGCAGGAAGGCGGCGGCGAGTCCGCCGATGAGGGCGCCGACGCTGCCGGCGAGATAAAAGATTGGCAGGCGGGCGGGCGGTAGATGCAAGGCGGGGAGCACCACGATCGGGAGAAAGGCGAACAACCCGTAATAGCCGGAGGCTTCGGCGAAATCGAGCGCGGCGCCGAGGGCGAGGCGACCGGGATAGAGGCGGATGAGGCGGATCAGGCTGTTGGCTTCGCGGCGCACGCGATGGCTGATCGGGGTGGCGGCGGGTGGGCGGATATTGGTCAGGCCCGCTTCGATGCTGGCGATGATCACCCGCGCGTCATCGGGCCGCCCGGCATCGAGCAGCCAGCGCGGGCTTTCGGGCAGATGACGGCGGAACCAGGCGGCGGAGAGGGCGATCAGGCCGCCCAAGCCAAACACCACGCGCCAGCCGATATCGGCGGGCAGAGCCGCGAGGGCGAGCCAGGCGAGCAGGGCGGCGACGAAGCTGCCGATGGGCCAGAAATTCAGCACGATGGCCGAGGCGCGACCACGCGACCGGCTGGGCACCAATTCGGCGATGGCGGCGTTGATCGCGGAATATTCAGCGCCGACGCCGATGCCCGCGATCAGGCGCAGGATCAGCAAGGAGGCGAGATTGGGGGCGAAGGCGGTGGCGAGGGTGGCGAGGCCATAGAGCACCAAGCTGGCCAGGAACACGCGCCGCCGACCATAGCGGTCAGCAAGGATGCCAAAGCCGGAAGCGCCGATCATCAGGCCGGCGAACCAGGCAGCGAGAATGAAGGACATGGCGTTGCTGCCGAGGTGAAAATGGTGGCGCAGCGCGCCGAGCACATTGCCGATCAGCGTGACTTCGAACGCATCGAGCGCCCAGCCGAGGCCGAACAGCAGGACGATGGCGGTGTGAAACCGATTCCAGCGCAGATTGGACAGGATATCGAGCATGGCGTGATCGGCGCGGGCGGTTTCATGCGGCAGGGCCATTCGATCTCTCATCGGTCAGGGGAAAAGGAGCGTGTGTTGGTATTACGTCAAAGCGCGTAATTTGGTTACATCGGGATCGACCGAAGAATTGCAGCCTGTGATCGATGAGGGGTCTGGGTTGGTTTGCGTTCGGCCTGGAAATACCGTTATTGGCATGAGGTTAATATTGATAGGGGTGCCTTGTGCCAAACGCCATGATCCGAATGATGCTGGGTTTTGTTGCTGCGGTTTTGTCGGTGCTGACATTTCACCAGGGAATGTGGGCGGTGCTGCATGGGGCGGGGATGATGCCGCCGGCATATCAATTGACCAAAGTGCCGCCGTTGGGGGTGCCGCTGCTGGTTGATTTATGTTTTTGGGGCGGGGTTTGGGGCGCGGGTTTTGGGCTGATTTTATCCTCGGTGACCGGGCGATCGCCGTTATGGGTGCTTGGGCTGGCGCTGGGCGTTGCGGCTGCGCTGGTGGGCATGTTTGTGGTGCCGACGTTGAAGGGCCATGCGCCGAGCGGCTTGCCGCCATTGGGGGTGTGGGAACGCTCATTGCTGATTAATGGCAGTTGGGGGCTGGGGGTTGGGATTATTTTGCCACTGCTGTTGCAGGCGGTGTCCCGGCGGCGTGCGGTGATTTGAGCGCTGATCAAGCTTGAGTGGCGATGATGAACCGGGACATTGCGGCGCGTAACCATTTGGTGCTGATTGGCGGCGGACATAGCCATGTCGAGGTGCTGCGCCGGTTGGGGCTCGCGCGGCTGGAGGCGGTGCGGGTGACGGTGCTTGGGCGCGATCGGTTCACGCCCTATTCGGGGATGCTGCCCGGTGTTGTCGCCGGGCATTATAGTTTTGAAGATGCGCATATTGATTTGAAACCGCTCTGCGATTTCGCCGGCGCGACATTGATCCAGGATCGGGCGGTGGGGCTTGATCCGGAGCAGCGGCTGGTGCGCTGTGCGGACGGGCCGCCGATTTCTTATGATATTTTGTCGATCAATATCGGATCATCGCCGAATTTGAACGCGGTGCCGGGGGCTGAGGCGGTGGGTGTGCCGGTGAAGCCGATCAACGGATTTTTGGCCTATTGGGACCGGTTGGTGCCGCGTGTGCTGGCGGCCAGCGGGAAGTTGCGGATTGCGGTGATTGGCGCTGGGGCCGGTGGCGTGGAGATGGTGCTCGCGGTGCAATACCGGCTGAGCCAGTTGCTCGCGGCGCAGGGGCGCGATCCGGCGCAGGTGACCTATGCGCTGTTTGGCCGGTCTGATCGGGTGTTGGCGGGCTATCCGCCGGCCATGCAAGTGCGGTTTGAGCGGATTTTGCGCGAGCGGGCGATTGAGCTGCATTGTAACGCGGTGATCAGCGGTGCCGAGCCAGGTTTGCTGCGCTGTGCCGATGGGCGCGATTTTCCGGCGGATGAGATGTTGTTCGTGACTGAGGCGCAGGCACCGGCTTGGCTGCGCGAGGCGGGGATTACGCTTGATCAGCGCGGGTTTATTGCGGTTAATTTGGCGCTGCAATCGCTCTCGCATCCGGCGATTTTTGCCGCCGGTGATGTTGCCAGCGTGATCGGCGCGCCGCGCCCGAAGGCGGGGGTGTTTGCCGTGCGGCAGGGACCGCCTTTGGCGGAGAATTTGCGGCGCAGTTTTATCGGCGGCAAGCTGATTTATCATCAGGCGCAGCGCGAGGCGTTGGCGCTGCTGAGCACCGGTGATCGTTATGCCGTGGCGAATCGGGGGCGCTGGGTTGTAGGCGGGCGTTTGGTATGGCGCTGGAAAGATTGGATCGACCGGCGTTTTATGCGCCGCTATCAGATGCCATCCGCGGCGGATTGAGGGCGGGGTTTGGGTTCGATCACCCGCAGGAATTGCTGTGCCATCGCGTGATAGACTGGCTGTTTGCAGATCAGACGCGAGGAGAGCGTGCCGAGAATGGCGGCGATGCCGACCGGGACGGTCATGGCCGGATCGCTGGTCATTTCGATGACAATCACGGTTGCGGTAAGCGGGGCTTGCACCACGCCGGCGAAATAGCCGGCCATGCCGATCATGGCGAAGGCGGCGACCGGCACGCCGGGCACCAGATAGGAGAACATGGTGCCTTCGCCGACGCCGATGGCCAGCGAAGGCGCGAAAATGCCGCCGGGAATCCCGGATAGGTAAGAAAGCAGGGTGGCCATGAATTTCAGGGGCGCGAAATCAAGCGGCGGTAGGGTGCCGGAGGTGAGGGCGGCGCGGGCTTCGCTATAGCTGGCATCGAAAATCTGGCCGTGGGACAGAAATCCGAGGATCGCGAGGCCAAGGCCGCACAAGCCAGCGAAGGCGACCGGCTGATTTTGCGCGAGCTGGTTGATCAGGCGGGGCATCACCCGCGCCGGGGCGATCAGGATACGCGCGAACAGGCCGCCAGCGAGGCCGCCAAGCACGGCGCAGATGGGCACCAGCAGCCAGATCGGGCTGAGGGGCAATTGCGCGGGGGAGGTGCCGAAATAAGGATGGTAGCCGAGCACCAGCAGGAGCGTGACGCCGCTGGCGCAGGCGGCGAAAATGATTGAGCGCACTTGCCGATCATCGAAGCTGCGCGCCATTTCTTCGATGGCGAACACCACGCCCGCGACCGGTGCGTTGAAGGCGCAGGTGATGCCAGCGGCACCGCCCGCGAGGATCAGCAGGCGCTGGAGGGCATGGGTGCGTTCCATGCCGATGCGCCCGCAGAGATTCATCACCGCGCAGCCGATTTGCACGGTGGGGCCTTCTTTGCCAATCGAGGCGCCGACGGCAAAGCCCATCAAGGTGAGCAGGAATTTGCCGATGGCGATGCGGAGTGACAACACCTGATCGACGTTATTGTGATCCTGCATGTTCAGCCCGGCCATGGCTTGCGGGATGCCGGAGCCTTGCGCGCCGGGAAATACCCGGCGGGTGAGCAGCACGATCAGGGCGAGGCCGGCGGGGCAGAGGACGAAGGTCAGCATTTCATGGCCGGTGGTGAGATGGGCGAACAGGGCGCTGGCGCGCACCACGCCGATGCCGAACAGGATTGAGATCAGCCCGGTGATGATGGCGGCGAGGATGAAAATGATGTTTCGCTTCAATATCGTCATGCCGATGATCGCTCCCATCGCGGTGGCGTGCGCCCTGTGACTGTTCTTGCGCGGCCTCTATAGCGGCGTCGGCGCTGAGTTGACAGGGTGGCGCTGGCGGCTTCAATGCGCGACGGTATGATTAAGGATATGATGGTGCCCACTGAGCTTTACTTGCCCACTATGCTTTACCTGCATGACACCAAGACCCGTGCGCGCCGGGCGTTTGTGCCGCGCGATCCCGCGCATGTGACGCTCTATGTGTGCGGGCCGACGGTGTATGATCTGGCGCATATTGGCAATGCGCGATCGGTGGTGGTGTTTGATGTGTTGGTGCGGCTGTTGCGGGTGCTTTATCCACGGGTCACCTATGCGCGGAATATTACTGATATTGACGATAAAATTAACGCGCGCGCGCGGGCCGAAGGGGTGGCGATTGGCGAGGTGACGGCGCGCACCACGGCGTGGTTTCATCGGGATATGGCGGCGCTTTATGTGCGGCCACCGGATATTGAGCCACGGGCGACCGAGACGATCCCGGAGATTATTGCGATGATCGAGCGCTTGATCGGGCTGGGTCATGCCTATGCGGCGGCGGGGCATGTGTTGTTTGCGGTGGCGACCGATCCGAATTACGGCAAATTTTCTGGGCGTTCGCCGGATGAATTACTGGCCGGGGCGCGGATCGATGTCGCGGCTTATAAGCGCGATCCGGGTGATTTTGTGTTGTGGAAGCCGTCTGACCCTGAATTGCCGGGGTGGGATAGCCCGTGGGGGCGCGGGCGACCGGGTTGGCATATTGAATGCTCGGCGATGATCCATAAACATTTAGGCGAAACCATCGATATTCATGGCGGGGGTAGCGATTTGCTGTTTCCGCATCATGAGAACGAGATGGCGCAATCATGCTGCGCGTTTCCGGGGGCGGAATTTGCCCGCTATTGGCTGCACAATGGGATGTTGCAAGTCAATGGCGAGAAAATGTCGAAATCGCTGGGGAATTTTCGCACGGTGGCGGATGTATTGGCGCAGGCGCCCGCTGAGGCGGTGCGGTTGTTGTTGTTGAAGACCCATTATCGCAGTCTGCTCGATTTTACCGATGCTGGATTGCAGGAGGCCAAGCGTGAGCTTGATCGGTTTTATCGGGCGTTGCGGGCGCATCCGGGCGTTGAGGATGCGGCGCCGTTGCCGGATCGGGTGTTGGCGTGTCTGGCGGATGATTTGAATGTGCCAGGGGCGATTGCGGCGCTGCATCAATTGGCCGACGCGGCGTTGGCGGGTGATCGTGCGGCGACGCGTGGGATGAAGGCGGCGGGTGCGGTGCTGGGTATTTTCAATCATGAGCCGGAGGCCTGGTTTGTTGGCGAGATCGATCAGGGGCGGGTTGATGCGCTGATTGCGCAGCGGGCTGCGGCGCGGCAGGCGAAAAATTTTGCCGAGGCGGACCGGCTGCGCCAGGAGATCGAAGCGATGGGGTTGATCCTTGAGGATGGTCCGGGCGGGTCTTCCGTGCGGAAAGCTTGAGCGATGACCGCGCGCGATGAGGGGGCGGATTTAAAGCCGATTGATCCATCGCCGGTGGTGATTTTGGTGCGCCCGCAATTGGCTGAGAATATTGGCTCGGTGGCGCGGGCGATGGGCAATGGCGGGTTGTTTCATTTGCGGCTGGTGGCGCCGCGCGATGGTTGGCCGCAGGAGCGGGCGATGCGCACGGCGTCCGGTGCGTATCGGATTTTGGAGGCGGCACAGGTTTTTGAAAATGTCGCCGAGGCGGTTGCCGATTTGCACCGAGTGTTTGCGACCTGCCCGCGCCCGCGCCATATTGTCAAGCCACTGCTCTCCGCGCGCGGAGCGGCTTTGGAGCTGCGCGCGATTGGTGACCGGGGCTTGCGGATGGGGATTTTGTTCGGGCCGGAGCGGGCGGGGCTGGATAATGATGATATTGCCCATGCCGATAGTTTGATCCGCTATGCGTTGAACCCGGATTTCATGTCGCTCAATTTGGCGCAGGCGGTGATGGTGATGGCGCATGAATGGTGGATGGCGGCGGATGAGACGGCGCCGCGCCGGTTGATGACGCATAAGACCCGAATTGCGACCAAGGGCGAGCTTGAGAATTTTCTGAGCCATTTGATTGCGGAATGCGATGCGTCCGGGTTTTTGCGCAACGCGCCGAAGCGACCGGGGATGGTGCGCAATATCCGGCATTTTTTTCAGCGTGGCGAGGTGACCGAGCAGGAATTGCGCACGTTGCATGGGATTATCACCGAGTTGGCGCATGGGCGGCGTGATCGGGCGCCATAACGGCCAGGGCAAACCAAAGGAGCGAAAAAATGTCGGCAAGTCATTGGGATGGGGCGTATCAACGCAACGGCGCGGAAGCGGTGAGTTGGTTCGAGCCTCGGCCTGCGCTGTCCTTGCGGTTGATTGCCGCCTGCGGGTTGGCGGCGGATGCGCCGATGGTGGATATTGGCGGGGGGGCTTCGGGTTTGGCTTTGGGGTTGCTGGAGCTTGGCTATCAGCGACTGACGGTTTTGGATATTTCGGCGGCGGCGCTGGCGCTGGCGCGCGACCGGATGGGGGCGGCGGCGGAGCGGGTTGATTTTGTGGTGGGCGATGCAACCGATTGGCAGCCCAAGACGCGGTTTGCGCTGTGGCATGACCGGGCGGTGTTTCATTTTCTCACCGAGCCTGCGGATCGGGCGCGGTATATGGCGATTTTGCGGGAAGCGGTGCTGCCGGGCGGGTTTGTGGTGATGGCGAGTTTTGCGCCGGACGGGCCGGAGCGGTGCAGCGGGCTGCCGGTGCGCCGCTATGATGCGGATTTATTGCTGGCGGAACTAGGCGATTCGTTTGCGCTAGTGGAGACGCACCGCCATGCGCATCAGACGCCGGGCGGTGCGGTGCAGAATTTTATGTATGCGCGGTATCAGCGCGCCGTGTGATCCTCATGGCCGAGATAGTCGATGGCGGCTTGCACGCCGCCGCGCGCGAACGGGGCATGGGTGGCGGCGAGGGCGAGTTCGACCACGCCGAGGGTGCCGAGCAGCATCGGCTCGTTCAGATCGCCCATATGACCGATGCGAAACAGCTTGCCGCCGAGTGGATCGAGACCGCTGCCGAGTGAGACATTGAAGCGGTCATAAGCGATTTTGCGCACCAATTCGGCATCGTGACCCTCGGGCATCAGCACGGCGGTGACGGAGTTGGAGCGGCGGGCGCGATCGGTGCAGAAGAAACTGACGCCCTCATTGCCGCTCCAGACCGAGACGGCGCGGCGGGTGGCTTCGGCGAGGCGGGCATGGCGCTGCCAGACCCGTTCGAGCCCTTCGGCTTCGATCAGGGCGATGGCTTCGAGCATGCCATAGAACGGGGCTGTGGGCACGGTGCCCATGAAGCTGCGATGCCGGCGCGCCATCATCAGTGACCAATCGAAGTAAAAGCGCGGGAGTTTGGCGTGCTGATGTGCGGCGAGGGCTTTGGCGCTGACGGCGGTGAAAGCGAGGCCGGCGGGGAGCATCAGGCCTTTCTGGCTGCCGCCGACTACGGCATCGATGCCCCATTCATCCATGCGAAATTCAAGCGAGCCGAATGAGGAGATGGTATCGACCAGGAGCAGGGCGGGATGGCTGGCGGCATCGAGGGCGGCGCGGATTTCGGGGAGCGGGAGCGCGACGCCGGTTGAGGTTTCGTTATGGACGATGCAGACGGCTTTGATCCGGTGGCTGGTATCGGCGGCGAGGGAGGCTTGTAGGGCCGCGACATCGACACCGCGCCGCCAATCATGATCGGGGGCGATCAGTTCAAGGCCGAAACGCTGGGCGATTTTGCCCCAGGAGGCCGAGAAATAGCCGGCTTGGGGCATCAAAATGGCATCGCCGGGCGAGAACAGATTTTGCAGCGTCGCTTCCCACGCGCCGTGGCCGGTGGCGGCATAGAGGAAAACGTCTTGACGGGTCAGCAGCAGGCGCTTCAGCCCGGCGACGGCTTGGTCATAAATGTCGAGGAAATCGGCGGCCATGAAATCGATGGTGGCGCGGTCCATGGCGCGCAGGACGGAATCGGGGATGTTGGTCGGTCCAGGATTGGCAAAAAACAGCCGTCCCGGTTTGCGCGGCGCCATTGGTGATCTCCCTGTTGTCAGATGCGGCGATGGATTCTGTGCAAATACCTAATAGCTACGCAGCTATTTGCAACCTCGCCAAAGCTTGCGAACTGCGATAGCAGCACGGCGAGAGGATGGTGGCATGGCGTATAGCGTGAAGGAAATTTTTCTGACCTTGCAGGGCGAGGGCCGCAATGCGGGGCGGGCGGCGGTGTTTTGCCGGTTTGCCGGGTGCAATTTATGGAGTGGTCGCGAGCAGGATCGGGCCACGGCGGTATGTTCGTTTTGCGATACCGATTTTATCGGCACCGATGGTCCGGGCGGCGGGCGGTTTTCCGCGCCTGAGGCATTGGCACAGGCTGCGCGCGCGGCGTGGCAAGCGCCGAGCTTGGAGGGCGCGATGGTGGTGTGTACCGGCGGCGAGCCGTTTTTGCAGCTGGATGCGCCATTGATTGCGGCGTTGCATGAGGCGGGATTTGCCATTGCGGTGGAGACGAATGGCACGATGGTGCCGCCCGCCGGGATTGATTGGTTATGCGTCAGCCCGAAGGCTGATGCGCCGATGGTGATTGAGCGGGGCGATGAGTTGAAATTGGTTTATCCGCAGCCAAAGGCGCTGCCGGAGCGCTTTGAAGGGTTGGATTTCGCGCATTTTTTGTTGCAGCCGATGGATGGGCCAGCGCGCGCGGAGAATACGGCGGCGGCGATTGCGTATTGTTTGGCGCATCCGCGCTGGCGCTTATCGATGCAGACGCATAAATATCTTGGGATTCCATAATGTTTGAGGTGAGTAAGCAGTTTCGCTTCGAGGCGGCGCATACGCTGCAGCGTGTGGGGTTGGGGGCGGAGACCGAGGCGGCGAGCCGGCGGATCCATGGTCATTCCTATCGGGCGGAGGTGACGATCTGCGGTGAGCGCGATGCGCAGGGGATGGTGCTGGATTTGGAGCGGGTTGCTTCATCGCTGGCGCGGGTGCGCTTGCTGCTGGATCATCAGTTTTTGGATGATGTGGCCGGGTTGGGTCCGGCAACGCTGGAGAATTTGGCGGCGTTTATTTGGCGCGGCTTGGAGGCTGAGCTGCCCGGCATGATCCGGGTGGCGGTGTATCGCGATAGCGAGGGGGATTGCTGCATTTATCGTGGCTGAGGTGGCGCGTTGTGGCTTGGCGGTGCCGGTTAGGCTTGTTTGGTGAGCCAGTGGGTAAGTGCCGGGATGATGCGGTGCTGGGGCTGAAAGCCGGCGGTGACCAGCGCGTAGTTCTGTGTTGGGTCGGTGCCCACGATCAGGGTGGGGAAGCCGGTGACGCCGGTTTGCTGGCTGATGTGGAAATCTTGCCATGTTTCCTGGTGGAGTGACGGGTCCGCTAGGTCTTCAGCGAATTTGGCTGGGTCAAAGCCGAGTTCGGCAGCGAGTTCGGCGAGAATGTGCGGCTGGGTGATGTTGCGATTTTGCGCATAGAAGGCGCGATGCAGGCGATCGAGCAAGTCGAGCGCGGCGTCAGGCGATCGGCGGCGGGCGAGCACCACGGCGCGGCAAGCCGGTTCGGTATCATAGATGAAATCATCGCGCTCGAAGAAGGCGAGATCGAATTTCTGGCCGGAGGCTTCCTGCACATGCGCCCAATGGCTGCGGATGCTGGCTTTGGCGTCCGCGTCCATGATCGTGGTGGTGCCGGGGCGCAGGCCACCGAGGATGACCCGGCAGGGCAGGCGGGTGTCAAATTCGGTGCGAATGGCGCGCATGACTGGGGCGAAGCCATAGCACCATGAGCACATCGGATCGGCGAAATAGATCAGATGGGGCGAGTTTGCGGGCTGGGACATGGGCGCTCCGTGCGGATGGGCGAAGGACATCGGTCATATCGGTTGATTTATAGTGATCGTTCTATTATAGAAGAAAAGATGATGCAAGCGGGAGAAAAATTCTGATGGCGCGACCACGCATGGTGAGTGATGCGACGGTGCTGGATCGGGCGGTTGGGGTGTTTTGGCGCCATGGCTACGCCGATGCGTCGTTACGCGATCTGACCGGCGCGACCGGGTTGAGTGCGGCGTCGTTATATCATCGGTTTGGGGACAAGGATGGGTTATTTGCGGCAGCGCTCGCGCATTATGCCGATCAAGGCTTGACGGCGCGCCTCGCGGATCTGGCGGCTTGTGACGATCCGTTAGAGGCGATGGAGCGATTTTTCGCCGAGATTGTTGGCTTATCGATGGATGATCCGGATCGGCTAGGCTGTTTTTTGGTCAATACTGTGCTCGATGGCGGCGCGATGTCTGCGGAGGCGCGGGCGTTGGCGTGGGCGCGGCTGCGCGAGGTTGAGGCGTTTTTTCGCGAGCGGATTGCGGCGTTGCCCATGCGGGGGAACGCTCCGGCGCTTGATCCGGTGAGTTTGGCGGAGAGTTTGATGGCGATTGTGCTGGCGATCCGGGTGCTGGCGCGGTTGGGGCCTGAGCGCGCGCGGTTGCAGCGGTTGGTTGATCATGCGTTAGCGCCGCTGCGTGAGGTGGTTTAGGGCTGATAATCGCGGCTGTCTTTGATATTTTAATGTTAGGGAAAGGTTGTTGATCATGGAGAAAACGGCAAAATTGCATGCGGGCCAGAAGATGGAACCGCTCACGTTCAAGTGCTTGGACGGTGCGGCGTATCAGTTTGGTGGCGCCGGGGCGTGGCAGGCTTTGATTGTGTATCGGGGCCAGCATTGCCCGATTTGCACGGGGTATTTGGGCAAGATTAAGCAGCGACTTTCGAGCTTTGAAAAGCTTGGCGTGCAGGTGGCGGCGCTGTCAGCCGATAATGAGGCGCAGGCGCGGGTGACTTTTGACAAGGTGCATCCGAATTTCCCGCTGCTTTATGGGCTCGATGAGGCGGGGATGCGCGCATTGGGCTTGTATATTTCGCAGCCACGATCAGCCGCGGAAACCGATCATCTCTTTCCAGAGCCCGGCTTGTTTGTGGTTAACCCAGAGGGGGCGTTGCAGATTATTGATATTTCGAATGCACCATTTGCGCGGCCTGATCTTGATGTTTTGCTGGGCGGACTCGAATTTGTGATCAACAATGCGTATCCGGTGCGGGGCACGCATCGATGAGGGGCCTGACCGGGATCAAAGCCTGTGTTTTCGATGCTTACGGCACTTTGTTCGATTTTGGCTCAGCGGTGGCGCGCTGCGCGGATATTCCGGATGAAAAGCGCGCAACTTTGATTGGTTTATGGCGGGATAAGCAAATTCAATACACCTTGCTGCGCAGCATGCAGGACCGGTATGCTGATTTTGAACAGGTTACGGGGGAAGCGCTTGATTTCGCGCTGGAGAGTGTGGGGCTGACCGATGCGGGGCGGCAGCGCGCTTTGATGGATTTATATCGCACAGTGTCGGCCTATCCTGACGTGAAGCCGATGTTAGAGGCGTTGAAAGCGCAAGGGCTGGTGACGGCGATTCTCTCGAATGGCACGCCATCGATGCTGGCAGCGGCGGTTGCGCATGCGGGGATTGGGGCGCAGCTTGACCATGTTTTGTCGGTTGATCAACTTGGTGTGTTCAAGCCTTCGGGGCGGGTTTATCAATATGCCGTTGATCGGCTGGGGATTGCGCGCGAGGCGATTTGTTTTGTGTCTTCCAATGGCTGGGATGCTTATGCGGCTGCGGCTTTTGGCTTTCAAGTCGCGTGGTGTAATCGCAGTGGCCAGCCACCGGAGCGTCTGCCCGGGCAGCCCAGCTTGTTGTTAGAGAATTTGACTGCGTTGCCAGGACAGATCAATTCTCGATAAGGTGAGCAACCGGCCCTTGGGGTGTTGGCGTGTTTGTGGGGGTTAAACGCAGCATTGTGGACGATGATCAGACCGAATGGGTGACTTGGTTGATTGCGGCCCAGCACGGGGATCGGCGGGCTTATGCGGCGTTGCTGACGGCGGCGGTGCCGTGGCTGCGGCGGCGGGCGCGGGGGCGGTGGCCGCAGGTGAGTGGTGCGGATATTGAGGACATCGTTCAAGAGACGTTGCTCGCTTTGCATCGCAGCTTGGATTTATATCAGCCGCCTCGGCCCGTCGCGCCGTTTTTATTTGGGATTATGAAGTTGCGCGGCGCTGATGTGCGCAGGATGCGTGCGCGCCATGCGATGCGCGAAGCGAATTTGGATGATCTACCTGTAACCTCTCCCGCTATTGCGACGAATGCAACTCAGGAGGCGGCACTCGACCATGCCGCTATGCACGAGGCGATGGCGACATTGAGCCAGCGCGATCGGGAGATTTTGGATATGATGAAAATGCGCGAGATGAGCTTGCAGGAGGCTTCTGCCCATTCGGGGTTGAGCATTGCGACGCTCAAAGTTGGCACGTTTCGCGCAATCAAGCGGTTGCGCCGGGCGATGGGGGTTGATGATGCGCCCTGACCAATTGATCGATAATCTGGTGGCGGATTTGCAACCGGTGCGCCGGGCACCTTCACCGGCACGCGCTTTGGCGATTTGGCTTGCAGTGACGGTGCCCTCGCTCGGGCTGGTGATTTGGTTGATGGGATTGCGCCCAACATTGCCGTTGCGCCCTGAGTTTTTGCTCGATCAGGCCTTGGCGCTATCAACGGCGGTGATTGCGGCCTATGGCGCGGTTTGCGCGGGGCGCCCTGACCAGCCGACATGGAAGCTGGCGCTACCGGTGATGATGATGATGCTGTGGTTTACAGTGATGGTGGGGCAATGCGCCTTGATGACCATCGGTGGCAAGCCGGGGGTGCTGGCGTTGCATATCGATTTTGCGTGCGTTCCGGCAATGGCGCTGGCTGGGTTCATCCCCTCGATCACGATGGTGCTGCTGTTGCGGCTTAGCCCGATTTTCCGCACGACCCATGCGTGTCTGTGTGGTGCGCTGGCGGCGACGGCGGCGGCGGAATTTGCGTTGCGGCTGTTTCACGCGGAGGGTAGTTTTCTAACCTTGCTGGTTTGGCAGATGGGCAGTGTGATTTTGCTGACGATCAGTGGCAGTTTGATTGGCAAGTGGGTGTTAGCGCACCTGCCTGGCGGGATACGAAGCAGACGGATTGAGGCTTGATGTGTGGCCGATCAGTGATGACGTTGGGCTGGCTTTGAATGGGTAAACTTGTGCAATGGTATCGTTATAGCATCACAGGTCAGGTGCCACGGCGCTCGTCAATGGTGGCTTTGGTTGTTGGCACGATTTTGAACGTGATTAATCAAGGCGATCAGTTGGTTGCTGGCGATAAGATCAATTTTATCAAAATTATCCTCACTTACATTGTGCCCTATTGCGTTGCGACCTATGGGGCAGTGTCCTATCGGATTGGGCTCGAGCGCGCGGCGTTAGTCGATCGGAATGATTGCAAAAACGCTTGATGTGATATGCATATATCGGACATCAATTAGCGTAACTAAATCGATGTTGATTACGAATACTCTATATCGATACCGATTGTCGATATCGCTACTCATGAAAGGGTTTCGGTTATGTCCAAACATCTCATTCTCGCGATTGCCACTGTTGGTGCCCTTGTGGTGGGTTCGGTGGCGCATGCTTCGGCGCCTCAGCAATGCACGGCGCATGATCGGCTGGTGCAAGCGATCAATGCGTCATACCATACGCAATTCGCGACGCACTGCACCAACGCAGCGGCATCGGCGACTGTGGCTCACGTGCGGCCATCAAGCGCGCATCATTGCTGATCGTGCTGGGATGAGCTTTTAAATTGGTTGATATTTTGGAGGCATGATGGGATTGCACCGGTTGGTTAGATTGACGGGTGGCGCTTTGTTGATGGTGGTTGGTTGTGTTGCCGGTGCGCAGGCGCTGACAACACAACCACCGGCATTTTCGGCGGGTTCGCTCAGCGGCTGGAAGCCAAAATTATTCTCCGGGCGGGCGCCGACGCGCTACCAAATTACCCGCGATGGTCATGACCAAGTGTTGCATGCTGTTTGCCAGAATAGCTCGTCGGGGTTGATTTGGGCGCATCGGATTGATTTGCGCCAGACGCCGATTTTGAGTTGGCGCTGGAAAATTGGGCGGATTTATCCGGGTCTTGATCCGCATCAGAAGGCGGGAGATGATTATCCTGCGCGGGTTTATGTGGTTGCGGGTAATCCGCTATTGCCATGGACGTTGCGTAGTCTTGTGTATGTTTGGGCGAATGGGCCGGTGCAGGCTACGGTGCATGGGCTGCATGGCACACCGTTCTATCCTGATCCTTACACGGGGCAGGCTGAAATTGTTGCGCTTGAGCAGGGAAGTGGCAAAGTTGGTGATTGGGTCAGCGAGCAGCGCAATGTGCGCGCCGATTTAGCGCGGGCGTTTGGCGGACATCGGCAGGTTATTGGCGCAATTGCGGTGATGAGCGATTGCGATGATTCTCACAATCATGGCCAAGCTTGGTATGGGGATATCAGCCTCAAGCCGGACGATTCCGCACCGAAATGAGGCGGGTGGAGGTTGCACGGGGCGCGTAAGCTTGGCTTAGTTCGAGATTTCGAGTGTAACACCGGCATTTTCTAGTATGGCGGCGATGGAGTCTGGGGGCGGGGCATCGGTGTAGAGTGCCGTAATTTCGCTGATATGGCCGACCTTAACCATGGCGGGCCGACCAAATTTCGAGTGGTCGGCGACGAGGAACACGCGGCGTGAGTTTCGGATGATCGCTTGCGCGCAGAGAACTTCGTCAAGGTCAAAATCGAATAGATCGCCATCCATATCGATGCCGGAGATGCCGATAATACCGATATCACAACGATATTGATTGAGCATTTGCACGGTGAGCTGGCCAGTGACCGCGCCATCGCGATTGCGGACTTTGCCGCCGGCCATCACCACGGAGAAATTCGGGTTTTCGCTCATGATTTTGGCGACGTTGATATTGTTGGTGATGATTTTCAACTCGCGATGCGACAGCAGGGCCCGCGCGGTCTGTTCGGTTGTGGTGCCAATATTGATAAAGAGTGAGGCTTGATTGGGAACGTCATTCGCGACATTGGCCGCTATCCGCTGTTTGGCGGCGAGGTTCACCACCTGGCGGCGCTCATATTCCATGTTCTCGATTGAGGAGGCGATGCCAGCACCGCCGCGATAGCGCGATAGCCGACCTTCGGCTGCGAGCAGATTCACATCGCGCCGGATGGTTTGCACGGTGACGCCAAGATCTCTGGCAAGCGCCTCGATGGTCAGGAAGCCTTGCCTGCTGACCATGTTGATAATGCGGGCCTGACGCTGCTCGTTCCCTTGATTTTCAGACACGCTTATTCTCCTGTTGTGAGATTAGATTAGCATCATTGGGGCGCCATTTCATCCTTCGGCTATGTTGCAGTGCGAAAGCCTGTGAGGGATATTGTCAACAATTAGAATTAAAAATGTCCATCAAATTTTCGCTTGCGAACATTTTTGCGATTGTTTACACTCAACGGCAACATCTGAGAGGAAATCAGGTCCGCTATGTTCGATGCCGATCAGAACCATCCGGTCGACCTATTGATTGTCGGCGGCGGGATTAATGGCGCTGGGATCGCGCGCGATGCGGCGGGGCGCGGGCTTTCGGTGTTGCTGGTTGAGCAGCATGATCTTGCCTCACACACCTCGTCGGCCAGCACCAAGCTGGTGCATGGCGGCTTGCGGTATTTGGAATATTATGAATTTCGGCTGGTGCGCGAGGCGTTGATGGAGCGCGAGCGTTTGCTGGCTATGGCACCGCATATTATTTGGCCGCTGGAATTTGTGCTGCCCCATTCAAAGGAGCAGCGTCCCGCTTGGCTTATTGCAATGGGGCTGTTTTTGTATGACCATTTGGCCAAGCGTGAACGGCTTCCGGCCTCCAAGGCGGTGCGGTTTGGGCCGCATCCGGCTGCAATGATTTTGAAACCTGACTATCGGCGCGGTTTTACGTATGCTGATTGTTGGGTTGAGGACAGCCGGTTGGTGGTGCTGAATGCGATGAGCGCGGCGGAACTTGGCGCTGATATTCGCACGCGCACCAAGCTGTTATCGGCGCGGCCTGTGGGAGCGCTGTGGGAAGCAGTGATCCAGGATGAAAATGGCCGATGCGAGACGGTGGTGGCGCGGGCGATGGTTAATGCCGCAGGGCCTTGGGTCGGTGATATTCTGAGTTCGAAGCTGGGCCGCAACAATACGAAGACGGTGCGATTGGTGAAAGGCAGCCATATTATTGTTAAGCGGCTTTATGAAGGCGATTTTGCATTCATTTTGCAGAACCCCGATCAGCGGATTATTTTTGCGGTGCCGTATGAGCATGAATTCACGCTGATTGGCACTACTGACATTCCGTATGATGGTGATTTGGGCGCTATTGCGATTTCTGACGATGAGACCCAGTATTTATGCGAGAATGTATCGCGCTATTTTCGTCAAGCGGTCACGCCTGCGGATGTGGTGCGGAGCTATTCGGGGGTGCGGCCGCTTTATGACGATCATTCGGAGAATGCCTCGGCGGTTACCCGCGATTATGTGCTCGATGTTGACGGTGGGGGAGAGCAACCTGCTCTACTCTCGGTGTTTGGCGGTAAGATCACGACCTTTCGTAAGCTCGCTGAGCATGCGTTGGAAAAACTGCTGCCGGCGATGGGGCGTGATGTGGGGCGCAGTTGGAGTGCTGGCTCGCCCTTGCCGGGCGGGGATTTGCCGGGGGCTGATTTCACGGCATACCTTGCCACCATTATTGCGCGATATCCGAATTTCTCACCGCTCTTTCTGCATCGTTTGGTGCGGGCTTACGGCACGCGCTGTGTGCATATATTAGGGGACTCGACCTGTTTTGCGGATTTGGGTGAGGATTTTGGCAGCTTCTTGACCGCACGCGAGGTGGATTATCTGGTTCAGCACGAATGGGCGCGCACAGCTGAAGATATTCTCTGGCGCCGTTCGAAATTGGCTTTGCATGTGCCGACTGAAACGCCAGCAAGGCTTGCGGCCTATTTGCAGACGGCGGGCGTGGCGCATGCGACGGCAATGGCGTAGGAGCGTCTGCTAATTAGGTTAGTCGTTATTGTTCCGGGAAATAAACGAAATGACAAAATATGTTGGTGCGATCGATCAAGGAACGACGAGTTCGCGCTTTATTGTTTTTGATAAGCACGGCACGATTATTTCGGTCGCACAAAAAGAACATAAACAAATCTATCCACAGCCGGGCTGGGTTGAGCATGACCCGATGGAGATTTTGGCGAATACCAATGAAGTTGTTGGTGCAGCCTTGGCGCGCGCCAATTTGACGGCTGCTGATCTGGCCGCCGTGGGCATTACCAATCAGCGTGAGACGACGGTGCTATGGGACAAGGCGACCGGCCAACCTTTATGCAATGCGCTGGTGTGGATGGATACGCGCACGGATCAGCTTGTGCATCGTTTCGCGCGCGATGGGGGACAAGATCGGTTCCGGGCCAAAACCGGCTTGCCGCTCGCGACCTATTTTTCGGGTTTGAAATTACTGTGGATTCTGGAAAACGTTGAAGGAGCACGGCGGAAAGCGGAAGCAGGCGAGGCGCTGTTTGGGACCATTGATTCCTGGTTGACCTGGAATTTAACGGGCGGTGCGCAGGGTGGTTTGCATCTGACGGATGTGACGAATGCGAGCCGCACCATGCTGATTGATTTGGCGACCTGCGATTGGGATGCGGATATGCTGCGGAAGTTTAATATTCCAAGCGCATGTTTGCCAAAGATCGTTGCGTCATCGACGGTTTATGGTGAGATCAAGACCGCGACATTGCGCGGAACCAAGTTAGCCGGGATGCTTGGTGATCAACAGGCAGCGTTGGTTGGCCAGACCTGCTTTGCGCCGGGCGAGGCGAAAAATACCTATGGCACTGGCTCGTTCATGCTGATGAATACCGGCACTGAGCCGGTGCAATCAAAGGCGGGGCTGCTAACAACGATTGCGTATCAATTTGGCACCGAAAAACCGCGCTATGCGCTGGAAGGCGCGATTGCGATAACGGGGGCGTTGGTGCAATGGTTGCGCGATAATCTGAAATTGTTCGATGAGGCGGCGCAGATTGAAAAGCTGGCGCGCAGTGTGGATGATAACGGCGATGTGTATATCGTGCCGGCATTTTCCGGGCTTTATGCGCCGTATTGGCGCGATGATGCGCGTGGCGTGATTGCCGGACTGACACGCTATGCGACGCGGGCGCATTTGGCTCGTGCAGCGCTCGAATCCACAGCCTATCAAGTGCGTGACGTGGTGGAGGCGATGCAAGAAGATAGCGGCATCAGGCTCGCGACTTTAAAGACCGATGGCGGCATGGTGGCGAATGAATTGCTGATGCAATTCCAGGCTGACATTCTCGATGCGCCGGTGGTTCGCCCGCTCATGACGGAAACCACGGCCTTGGGCGCGGCTTATGCTGCGGGGCTTGCGGTGGGCTATTGGCAAAATGTTGATGATCTGCGGGCAAATTGGGGAATCGATAAGATTTGGGAGCCAAAAATGACCGCGGAGAAGCGTGAACATCATTATAAATCGTGGAAAAAAGCGGTCCAGCGCTCGTTCGCCTGGGTCGATTAACAATCAAATTGGAGAAATTCGCCCGGTAGAAATCGTAAGATCCAGCGTCATTGTTACGCGCAGCGCTGGCGTCAAAGCCATAAACTCGGGAACATCATCCACGATCACTCCCACTCGATGGTGCCTGGGGGTTTGCTGGTGATGTCGTAGGTGACGCGGTTGATGCCGCGCACTTCGTTGACGATGCGACCGGCGACGCGGTTTAGGAAGGTCATTTCGAAAGGGTATATATCGGCGGTCATCCCATCGGTGCTGGTCACGGCGCGCAGGGCGCAGGCGTAGTCGTAGGTGCGGCCATCGCCCATGACGCCGACGCTGCGCACGGGTAGGAGCGCCACGAAGGCTTGCCAGATTTGATCATAGAGGCCGGCGGCGCGGATTTCGTGCAGGTAGATGGCGTCCGCCTTTTGCAGGATCGCGACTTTTTCGCGATCAACTGGGCCGGGGATGCGAATGGCGAGGCCGGGGCCGGGGAAGGGGTGGCGGCCAACCAAATTTTCCGGCAGGCCGAGTTCGCGCCCTAACGCGCGGACTTCGTCTTTGAATAATTCGCGGAGTGGTTCCACCAGTTTGAGGCGCATGCGCGCGGGCAGGCCGCCGACATTATGGTGTGATTTGATGACGGCGCTGGGGCCGCCGCTGACCGAGACGCTTTCGATCACATCGGGATAGAGGGTGCCTTGGGCGAGGAAGTCGGCACCGCCGAGTTTCTGGGCTTCCTGCTCGAACACATCGATAAACAAGCCGCCGATGATTTTGCGTTTTAGCTCGGGGTCGCTCACACCGGCGAGGGCGGCGAAAAACAGGTCCGAGGCGTCGCGATGGATCAGGCGGATATTGAAACGATCACGGAACAGGCCCACCACCTCGTCCGCCTCCTGCGCGCGCAGCAATCCGTGATCGACGAAAATGCAGGTGAGTTGATCGCCAATCGCTTCATGGATCAGTGCTGCGGCGACAGCGGAATCAACACCGCCGGAGAGGCCGCAAATGACCCGACCGGTGCCGACTTGGGCTTTGATGGCGGCGCGCGCCGTATCGCGGAAATTGGCCATGGTCCAGCGCCGCGAGAGGCCGCAGACCCGATGGACGAAATTGCCGAGTAATTGCGCGCCGTGCGGCGTGTGCATCACTTCGGGGTGGAACATCAGCCCGTAAAATCGACGGGTATCATCGGCGATGACGGCATAGGGTGCGCCTTCGCTGACGGCGACGGTGCGAAAGCCAAGCGGTGGGGCGCTGATATGATCGCCATGGCTCATCCAGACGGTTTCTTGGCTGCCAGCGTCCCAAACCCCCTCGAACAAGCCGCAATTTTCGGTGATGTGCACTGTGGCGCGGCCAAATTCGCGGATGTCCGCGCTATCAACGTCACCGCCGAGTTGCGCACACATAGTCATTTGGCCGTAGCAAATGCCGAGCACCGGCACGCCGGCGTGAAACACCAGCTCAGGCGCGCGCGGCGAGCCGGGTTCGCTGACGCTGGCGGGGCCGCCTGAGAGAATATAGCCGTTGGCGCCGAAGGCCGCGATGCGCGCGGGGTCGGCGTCGAACGGCCAAATCTCGCAATAGACGCCGGCTTCGCGCAGGCGGCGGGCGATCAGTTGGGTTACTTGGCTGCCGAAATCGAGAATCAGAATCCGCTCGGCGTTTTGGTGCTCGGTCATGGCAATCTATGAGCACTTCCCGCCGCGCGGTTCAATCTCTGTTGGGGTGTGTGCGGGTCAGACCAGATGTTCGGCAAAGAAGGCGAGGCTGCGATGCTCGGCAATTTCGTTGGCCTGGCTGTTGAAGCTGGCGCGATCATGGCAGCCAAAGCCGTGATCGGCGCCGGGATAGATGAAAATCGGGATTTCGGGGTGGGATTTCTGGATCGCTTGGACATCGGTGAGCGGGATGCCTTTATCCTCGGCGCCGAAATGGAGTTGCACCGGGCAATGGAGTTCGTCGTCCTTGCTGGCGGCGATGCCCCCGCCATACCAGCCGATGGCGGCTTTGAAGCTTTTGCTGCGGGTCGCTCCCCACCAGGCAATGGTGCCGCCCCAGCAATAGCCGATGATGCCGGTGGGGCGCGGCGACAAGGCCGCGGCAGTGGCCTCGATGTCGAGCATCACGTCCGCTTCGTCGATTTTGGCGCGGAGTGCCAGACCCTTTTGGATGCCGTCCTGGTTATAAGCGAGTTCGACGCCGCGTTCGACACGGTCAAACAAAGCAGGCGCGATCACCCGGTAGCCGAAGGAGGCCAAATGGTCGGCGACTTGGCGCATATGGCTGTTGACCCCGAAAATCTCTTGCACGACCACCAGCCCGCGCCGGGCGGTGGTTTCGCCTGCGGCGTAGGCTGCAAATTTATGGCCGCACGCGGCGGTTAATTCGATCATTTCGCCCATGATTATGCTCCATCTGGTTTGGTAAAACGTGAAAACTCGTCAGCAACGCGCTGATAGATATGATGTTTGAACGGAACTGCCAGAGCCACGATGGTGGCCAGGGACACCCAGCGCCATTCGGAGAATTCCGGATGCGGATCGGCATCCAGCCGGATCAGGTCATCGGTTCCGAGAAATCGCAGCGCGAACCAACGCTGGCGTTGACCGCGATGGCGATTACCCAGTTTTTGCATCACCTCATCGGGAAAATCATAGGTGAGCCACTCGGGTATTTCGCCGATGATGGTTACGGCATCGGTGCCGATTTCCTCGCGCAATTCGCGGATCACGGCGCGGCGCGGATCTTCGCCAGCATCGATGCCGCCTTGGGGCAGTTGCCAGGGAAATCGTTCGAAGGCTTTAAGGTCAGTGCGGCGGGCGACCAGGATTTCGCCTTGGCGGTTGAACAAAGCGGCACCGACATTGGCGCGATAGGGCAGGGCGGTGGGTTTTTCGGCGGGTTGGGTCACTTGTGGGCTCCGGTTGCGATGAGCGCACTAACTGGCACCAGCGCGGTGGTAGCGGGGCGGTGCGCGGCCCAGGCGGTCAGGGCGGCCAGTTCGGCGCTGTTGGGCGATTCGATGACGCCGATGGCCGAACCGCTGCGATGGGCGAGGCGAGTGAGGCGAACGAGGCCGGCTTTGAGGCCGGTAACGCCCTGATCGGCGGTCATGACCACGCTCGCGCGCCCGGTATCCGGCCCGTCCGGCAGGGCGGCGGCGGGATTGATATCGAGCATGAACAAACCATCGGCTTTCAGGCTGTTGATCAGCCAGAACGCATCGGCGGGATCTTGCAGGAAGCGCCCGCTGGTGGACAGGCCGCCCGCATCGGTGACGCCAACATAGCCTTCAAAGCGCGAGAGCGCCCAGTCCAGGGCGCGGCCATTGACGTCCGATTGATTGCCGATGCTCAGAATATAGGGTTCTTGACGCGCAGACACGCCGCCGATGGGCAGGCTGACCAGGGTTTCGTGGCCTGAGCGGCGGGCGGCGCGGGCGAGTTGGTGCAATTCCAGACCGAACGGGGTGATCGCGATGGCAACGTAAGCCGGCAGATGGGCAATGGCGTCGGGGCCTGGGCCGTTCAGCGCGCCGAAGCCGGTGACCAGCAGGGCGATGCGCGCTTGATGGGGTTCGCGCGGCGGGGGCGGTGCGGCGTAATAATGTTTGGGCGGCACGCCATAGGGGCTGGGCCGGGGGATGGACCAGGCGGCATTGTAAATGCTGGGGCGGGACAAAGCCGCGCTGGGGGCGGCAATCGTGACGATGGGCGGGTTTTCGGTTGGCGGACCGAGATAATCAAGCCACGCCGCACCGAGGGCGGCGCCGCCCAGAATGATCGCCCAGAACCAGACGACGCTGCGGGGCAGCGCCACCAATTCACGCATCACCAGCGACATGGTTACCCATGGCATGGTTCATCGCGCGGGTGATGGGATCGGGGACTGCACGGGTCAGGGCGATTTCGCAGCGTTGGGCATTGCGGCCATCGCGGCGACCAGCTTGAGCGCGGTTTGCAACTGATAATCGGTGCTCGGCACGCCAGGCTTCAGCGCGGGGAAGTTTGCGGGTGGGCGCGGATCGATGGTTTTCACCATGGGCGGTAGGGTGATTTTTGGCGGCAGTTGCGGCGCTTTCAGGCCGGAGGGGTTGTGGAAGGCGTTGGGCATATTGGCCTCGCGCACTTTCGGGAAATGATCCTTGGGGTTGCGGGTTTCATGCACCACGATATCCGGCGTGACGCCGTAATCCTGCAAGGACTTGCCGGATGGCGTGTAATAGAGGGCGGTGGTCAGGCGCAGCGCGCCGTGGCCGGGAATGCGGAAAATGGTTTGCACCGAGCCTTTGCCGAAGCTGCGCGTGCCCATGACCACGGCGCGGCGATTTTGCTGCAGGGCGGCGGTGACGATTTCGGCGGCGGAGGCGGTGCCGGCATTGATGAGCACGACCATGGGTTTGCCATGCAGAATATCGCCCGGATGCGCATACCAGACCGCGTCATCTTCCGAATGGCGGCCATGGGTTGAGACGATTTCGCCGGAATTGAGGAAATCATCAGCGACGGCGACGCCCTGATCGAGCAAGCCGCCGGGATTGTTGCGCAAATCAAGCACATAGCCGGTGATCGGGTGGCCCTTGGCTTTGGCGTCCTTGTTGAGTTTGCGCACGGCGCGGCGAATATCGCGATTGGCGTTCTGGGCGAAGCTGGTCAGGCGCATATAGCCGATGGTGCCGTACAGATGGCTATGGACGGCTTTGACGTGGATGATGGCGCGCACCAGCGTGACGGTGATTGGTTTTTCAATGCCGGCGCGCTTGATGGTCAGGGTGATTGGTGAGCCGACCTTGCCGCGCATGTCATTGACCGCTTGGCTCAGTGACAGGCCCACCAGTGGTTTTTGGTTGATCGCGACAATCAGATCACCGGGTTTGATTCCGGCTTTGGCGGCGGGGGTATCATCGATCGGGGTGATGACTTTGATGAAGCCGGACGCTTCGGACACTTCGAGGCCCAGCCCGCCGAACTGGCCGGAGGTTTCGGCCTGCATATCCTTATACTGGCGCTTGTTCATATAGCCGCTATGCGGATCAAGCGCTGCGAGCATGCCATTGAGAGCGCCGTAGATGAGTTTGCGCGCGGGTTCGGGTGTGACGTAATCAGCGCGAACGCGCTCGAACACGTCGCCGAACAGGCTGAGTTGTTGATCGGTCTTCGAACCGGGTGCGTCATCGGCCAAGGCCGCGTGGAACGCGGGCGCTATGGTGCCAACACCAATCCCGAGCACAAAACCGCAGGACACTAATAATCCAGCCTTACGCGTCATCCGTTTTCAATCCCTTGTCTATTCCATCACCATGCGGGGGCTTGGTGCGGAAGTCCAGCCATCACCACTTCGCTAATGGACCCCCGCAAATCCCAGCGCCGGGTTAACCGGCTTACCATCATGGCGCAATTCTACATAGAGTTTCGGCGCGTTGGCGCCTTCATTGCCGTGCGCCGCCATTGCGGCAATCGGCTGACCGGGCACGATTTTTTGACCAACATGCACAATAAATCGGTGAACGCCGGCGATCACAAAATCGTTTCCATCGCTGCAAGAGAGGATCATCAGCTTGCCGTAGGATTGGAATCGACGCGCAAAAGCGACGCGCCCGGCGCAGCTTGCGCTGACCATCGCGGCGGGGGCGGTTGCGAATGTATCGCCCAAAGCGGGGCCGGCCATGGTTTGATCGCCGAATTGGCGCACCAAGCGCCCAGCGACCGGCGCGCCGCGCAGATCGCCCGGAGTGTTCTTGTTGGGAGTGTTCCTGTTGGGCGCGTTATTGTTGGAGGCAAATGGCTTGATCCGCGCGGCGGCGGCGCGGGCGGCGGCCCGGCGTTGTGCGGCTTGCAGGCGCGCGATCAGGCCACCGAGCGATCGGGCTTGCGCGGCATGGGCGGCGGCGGCGCGGCGGGCGCGCGCTTGGATTTCGCTTGCGGCCTGCTGGGCGGTTTGAGCGGCGGTGATGGCGGTTTGCAATTGGTCACGCGCGGCTTTTTGGCTGGCGATGGCGGTTTGCAGCGCCGCTTGCTGGGTGGCGACTTGCGCCCGCAGCGCCCGGTCTTGCGCGATGACGGCGCGCAAGGCGGTGGCGCGTTGATTAATTTCGCGGGTCAGGCCGCGCATCACCAAAGCGCCCTGCACCGCGCTGCCCAAATCGCGGCCACTGCCGAGCAGGCTTGCGGTGGGGTGCAGCGCAAGGCGGAGCATGACTGGAATGAGGGGCCGGATCGAGGCGGCGTCACGGGCGCGGGTGGCATCAGCTTGGGTCATCGCTTGATCGAGCGCGGCGAGGCGGGCGGTGATGCGCGCCGTATGGTCTTCGGTTGCGCGCAAGGCGGCATTCAGGGTGATTTCTTGTTGGGTCAACGCATCGGCGCGGCGCTGCGCCGCCGCTTCACGGCGCGCGGCGATGGCGGCGCGTTGTTGATCGGCCTGGGCACGCTGCAGGGCGGCGGCACGTTGTTGTTCGGCGTGGCTCAGGCTCGGCGGGGCGGCGCGGGCATCACTGATGAACGCGGCTGGGTGCAAGCGGGCGAAAAACAGGGCCAGCCAGAGCGCCAGTGTTAATCGGGACAGGAGCAAAAAATCAGCGCGCAAGGGGGGATTGGGCATCGGCGCGGATGAGGAGCGATTGCCCGGTCATCGCGGCGGGCTGAGGCAAGCCGAGCAAAGCGAGCAGGGTGGGGGCGATATCGGCCAGCCGCCCATCATGCAGGCCGACAATGCCCGGCACGCCGGCAAGCAGCACCGGCACCTGGTTGAGCGTGTGGGCAGTGTGCGGGCCGCCGGTTTCCGGGTCTTTCATTAATTCGCAATTGCCGTGATCGGCGGTGACCATCAGCGCGCCGCCTTGGGCCGCGATGGCATCGGCGATGGCGCCGAGGCCGGTATCGACCGCTTCGACCGCCTTGATCGCTGCGGCCAGATTGCCGGTATGACCGACCATATCGGGGTTCGCGTAATTCAACACGATCAGATCGAACCGACCTGAGCGGATTGCGGCGACCACCTTATCGGTGAGTTCCGGGGCGGACATTTCCGGCTGCAAATCATAGGTCGCGACTTTGGGGGAGGCGACCATGATGCGCTCTTCGCCGGGGTATTTTTGCTCGGCGCCGCCATTGAGGAAATAGGTGACATGCGGGTATTTTTCGGTCTCGGCGGCGCGGAGCTGGCTCATGCCGGCAGCGGCGACGACTTCGCCGAGCAATTGGTCCATCGGTTGCGGGGGGAATAAGGCCGGCATCCAGCGATCAAGCGCGGTGGAGTAAGAGACCATGCCCAATGTCGCGGCGAATTTGACAGTTTTTGCGCGCGCGAAGCCATCGAAATCGGGATCGAGCAGGGCGGTGAGGATTTCCCGTGCGCGGTCTGCGCGAAAATTGGCGCAGATCAGGCCATCGCCGTTTTGCATGCCCGGATAGGCGGCGATGGCGAAGGGGGGTGCGAATTCGTCGGTCTGGTCGGCGGCGTAGCTCGCTTGGATGGCGGCGGCGGCGGTTTCGGCTGGGGTGCCTTTGGCAGCGGTGAACAGATCATAAGCGCGCTGCACCCGCTCCCAGCGATGATCGCGGTCCATCGCGAAATAGCGGCCACAGATCGTGCCGATTTCGGCGGTTGCGGGCAGCGCGGTTTGCAGTTCATCGAGGCAGGCGGCACCGGATTGGGGCGGTGTGTCACGCCCATCCATCAGGGCGTGAACCCAGATTTTTATGCCGGCGGCGGCGATCAGGGTGGCCAGAGCGGCGATATGGCGCTGATGGGCATGCACGCCGCCAGGGGATGCGAGGCCGATGAGATGACAAGCGCCGCCGCTTTGGCGCAGGGCGGTGATGAAGCGAGCGAGTTCGGGATTGGCGGCCAGCGATCCATCCGCGATGGCGCTGTCGATCCGGGGTAATTCCTGCATCACCACCCGCCCCGCGCCAATATTAGTGTGGCCAACCTCGGAATTGCCCATTTGACCCTCGGGCAAGCCGACATCGAGGCCGCTTGTGCGCAGATGGGCGTGCGGCGCGCTCGCCCAGAGCTGGTCGAAATGCGGGGTGCGGGCGAGGGCTACCGCGTTATCGGCCTGGTCGGCCCGGCAGCCGAATCCGTCGAGAATGGTTAACATGACTGGTCGCATGATGATTGCTCCTTACCGGGTAATCGCCGACGATTCTATTGGATTTTGTGACTTTCCGGGCCGTTTGCCGCCATTTGTCGGGCGCGGTCGCGCCAATAGCGCGCGGCGGCGGGATCACGCGGCACGAACAGGCCTTGCTGATACATGATCGCCAGATTCCGGGCGGCGACGGCGTTACCTTGGACAACCGAGCGCGCCAGCCAGAAAAAGGCTTGCTGCGGGTCGGCTGTGACGCCATGGCCGGTCATCAGCAGGTAGCCAAGCGAATTTTCCGCTTGCGGGTTGCCACGCTCAGCCCCGATTCGCAGCCAATAGAGGGCGCGTTTGAGGTTTTGGGGCTGGGCGTTACCGCGCTCATAGAGCGTGCCGAGATTGAACGCGGCGGCGGCATTGCCATGGGCGATGGCGCGCCGATACCAGATTTTGGCGGCTTTGATGTTTTGCGCTCTGCCATACCCGTATTGGCAGGTGACGCCATACCAGAATTGGGCGTCCGGATTGCCGAGTTCGGCGCGCAGGCCGAGCACTAACCCATCGACCGGATTGCCAAACGCGGCGTTGCGCGCTTGCGCCTTGGGTGTGCGCAAGGTGATGAAGGCGAGTGATGCGGCCAAGGCGGCGATGCCGACGAGCGCGTATCCAATCGGGGCATATCCGATCCAGCGTTTCATGGCCGACCGGCCCGATGATAGGGATGCCCGGCCAGGATCGATTGCGCCCGATAGAGCTGTTCCGCGAGGATCACGCGGGCGAGCAGATGCGGCAGCGTTAATTTGCTGAGCGAGAGCACCAGATTGGCGCGGTCCAGAACATTTTGCGCCAAACCCTCGGCACCGCCAATGATAAAGGCGCACTCCCGCCCGGCTTCGCGCCATTGCGCCATTTGGGTCGCGAGACCGAGCGTATCGGGGGCGACGCCGCCACTATCGAGGGCGATGACATGCTGGGTGGGTTTGATTCGCGCCAGGATGGCGGTGGCTTCGCGGTTTTTGATTTCGGCGGGGCTGCCAACGCCATCGGCGAGGGCGATCAATTCCAGGCGGGGATTGATCCGGGCGGCATAGCGGTTGAACAGGTCAGATTCCGGACCTGTGCGGTCGCGACCGATGGCAAGCAGGCTCAATCGCATCGCTGAGCGCCCGGATCAGGCCGGTTCGTCGAGGTCGGCACCCCACATTTTTTCGAGCGCATAGAGCGCGCGGGCCTCGGCCTTGAACAGATGCACCACGATGTCACCGGCATCAACGAGCACCCAATCTGATCCGCTGGCCCCTTCGGTCTGCACGCGTTTGACGCCGATTTCTGCGAGTTTCTCGATCAGATGGGTGGCCATGGCGGCGATCTGGCGATCAGCGAGGCCGGTGGCGATGACCATGCGATCCGCGAAGCTGGCGCGGCCGGCCAGATCGAGCACCACGATGTCTTCGGCCTTGTCATCCTCGAGACTCGCTGCGATCACCGCTTGCATTTGGGCGAGCCGATCCGGCGCGACTTTGCGGCTCGTGGTTTTTTTCGCCGCACTCGGCGTTTTGGGGCCGGCGATCACGGCTTTTTTGCGCGGCGTGCCGGGCGCCTTGGGGGCTGCGTCCGCCGGTTTAGGGGGTTTGCGGGGCGCGCGCGTGCGCGTGGCTGCGGGCGTCGGCGGCGACGGGCGGGAGGGGGTTCGAGCGATGATCAGAACTCCTTGGGTGGGGCGGCTGGCATGAATGTTTGGCCGCGCAAGCGTATCTGGGTTGCTGATAAAGGATTTTCGCGAATCGGCAATAAGCTCCAGCGCGGCGCGGCACTGCGTGCGAGGAGCGTTTGGGCGTTGGCGCGCAGACGGGCATGGCGCAGGCGCTGGGCGGCTTGGCTGGCGAGGGCGATTCGCGTGGAGCCGGGGCGTGGCAGCACGGCGATGGGCATCAGGCGGGTGATGTGCTCCCAGCGTTTCCAGCTTGGGAATTGGCGCAAATTATCAGCCCCCATCAGCCAGACGAACTGCGCGCGCGGGAAACGCTGGCGCAAGGCTTGCAGCGTATCGGCGGTGAAGCGGGTGCCGAGCCGATATTCGATGTCGGTGGCGCGCAGATGGGGATGGGTACATAGGCGTTCCGCCGAGGCGAGGCGCTCGGCGAACGGGGCCATGTCAGCGCTGGATTTCAGCGGATTACCGGGGGAAACCAGCAGCCAGACTTGGTCGAGCCGCAACAGGCGCAAGGCGGCGCGGGCAATATAAGCGTGGCCAGCGTGCGCGGGATTGAAGCTGCCCCCCAACAGGCCGATGCGCATGCGCCGTTTATCGCCGAATCGGGTCAGGGACGCACCTGGCCGGTGCCGGTGATTTGATAGCGATAGGTGACCAACTGATCGAGGCCGACCGGCCCGCGCGCATGCAGCCGCCCGGTGGCGATGCCGATTTCAGCGCCGAAGCCGAATTCGCCGCCGTCGCAAAACTGGGTCGAGGCGTTCCAGAGCCCTACGGCGGCATCGATGCCGGCGAGAAATAGTTCGGCAGTGGCGCGGTCTTGGGTGACGATGGCCTCGGTATGCGATGAGCCGTGGGCGGCGATGTGGGCGAGGGCGTCTTGCACGCCATCGACCAATTTGATCGAGAGAATCGCATCGAGCCATTCGGTGTGAAAATCGGCCTCGGTGGCGGCGGGCAGTTCGGGCATGATGGCGCGCGCGCGGGCGTCGGCGCGAAATGTGCAGCCAAGGGCTGCGAGGTCCGCGACGAGCAGCGGTAGCAGGGTCGGGGCGATGGCGGCATCGAGCAGTAAGGTTTCGGTGGCACCGCAAACGCCAGGACGCCGCATTTTGGCGTTGGCCAGAATGGTGCGCGCCATTGCGGGGTCAGCCGCGGCGTGGATGTAGGTGTGGTTCAGCCCTTCGGCGTGGGCGAGCACCGGCACGCGGGCTTCACGCTGCACGCGCTCGACCAGGCTCTTGCCGCCACGAGGAATGATCAAGTCAATCAGGCCGCTAGCGCCGAGCATGGCAGCGACAAAGGCGCGGTCAGCGTTCGGGGCGATTTGCACCGCCGGGCGCGGTAGGCAAGCTGCATCGAGCCCGGCTTGCATGGCGTCATGAATGGCGGCGGCGGAGTGCAGACTTTCCGAGCCACCCCGGAGCAGCACGGCATTGCCCGATTTCAGGCAGAGGGCGGCGGCATCTGCGCCGACATTGGGCCGGCTTTCATAGATCATGCCGATCACGCCGATGGGTTGGGGCACGCGGCGGATTACCAGGCCATTGGGCCGGGTCCATTCGCCCAAGATTTTGCTGAGTGGATCGGGCAGATCGGCCACCGCTGCGACGCCATCGGCCATGGCGGCGATGCGTGCTGATGTCAGGCGCAGCCGATCGCGGAATGCCTCGCTGGCCCGATGTCCCTGCGGATCAAGGCTGGCCAGATCACGCGCATTGGCCGCGAGAATGGCAGGCTCGTGGGCGCGCAGGGCTGTTGCGGCGGCACGCAACGCCGCGTTGCGCTGCGCGGTGGTTGAGCGGGCGAGTGCGGCGGCGGCGCTGCGGGCGCGGGCGGCCACGGTTTCGATCGACGGGTCGGAAGCGACATCAGTGTCCATGATCGGCGCAAGGTGCGCCGAGCGTTGCCGCAAATCAACTCCCTGCTTGGTGGGCGCGGTTATGGCTGGCGCAAGGGGCGAATAGGGCGCGAGGAGCGAAAATCGTTCATCCTGCCGGGTGGCGCCCTTTCGGCAGGGGCGTGAAACAGCTATCTGGAGCGCATGTCTCCCCGCGCGGTCGGACCGCTTCATCCTGAACCTGCGGCCACCCGGCGGCTGCGCTTGCGTGGTTTTACCGTGCAGGATCATTCGTCGTTTCATCGTCAGATCAATGATTGGGAAATTTGCCGGCGTTTGCCGCAATCGCCCTATCCCTACCCCGAAGCGTTGGCGCGGGCTTGGGTTGATGCGGCGATTACGGATCGGATTCAGGGCACGGCCTATGAGTTTGCGATGATTGAGGTGGCGCATGATCGGTTAATTGGCAGTGCCGGGTTGCGGCTGGCCAAGGAGGCTGACACGGCGAGCCTGGGCTATTGGACCGGGCGGGCGCATTGGCGGCAAGGCTTTGCCCGCGAGGCATTGGAAAGCCTGATTGCCTGGGGTTTTGCCGAATTGCCGATTAGTGCGATCACCGCTGATGTGGCCGAGGATAACCATGCTTCCTGCGCGTTGCTCGCACAGTTGGGTTTTCGCCAAACCGGGGCGGGGCAGGCGCAATTTATCGGCAAGCCGAATGAGCGGATCGCTGTGCTGCATTTTTCGCTCTTGCGCGATTTGAACGAGGATTTTGCCGCATCGGTGACTGCGGAGCCGGTGGCAAAGCCGGTGGTGTTGGTGGCGGCGTGCGCGCTGATCAATCAGGCCGGTGATATTTTGCTGGCACGACGGCCACCGGGGAAGCGTTTGGCGGGGTTATGGGAATTTCCCGGCGGCAAGCTGGCCGCTGGCGAGACGCCGGAAGCGGCTTTGGTGCGGGAATTGGCTGAAGAGTTGGGGATTGGCGTGCATGCGCGTGATCTGGCGCCTTTTGTGTTCGCCTCCCACGCCTATGGCGATTTTCACTTGCTGATGCCATTATATTTATGTCGGCGTTGGCACGGCGAGCCGGTCGGGCGCGAGGGTCAGGCGTTGGCGTGGGTGTCACCACACCGGCTTGATGAATATCCACTGCCGCCGGCGGATCGACCGCTGATCCCCATGTTGCGCGATTTTCTGTAAGGTTCGGTAATGACCCACCATAATCCCACGGCTGCCATTCTGATCATTGGCAATGAAATTCTCTCCGGGCGCACGCAGGATGTGAATGTGCAGTTTTTGGCACAACGTTTGGCCGCACTGGGCCATCGGTTGGAGGAGGTGCGGGTGGTCCCTGATATTGCGCAGCGGATCATCAGTGCCGTGAATGAACTGCGCGCGTCATACGATAATTTATTCACCACCGGCGGTATTGGGCCGACCCATGATGATATCACCAGCGAATGCGTGGCGGCGGCGTTCGGCGTGGCTTGGGAGCCGCATGCGCCAACCTTTGAGGCGATGCGCAAGCATTTGGGCGAGCGGTTCAATGAGGCGCGTCAGCGCATGGCGACCATGCCGCGGGGGGCGGTGCCGATTCCCAATGCGATTTCGGTGGCCCCCGGCTTTTCCATGGCGAATGTGCATGTGATGGCGGGAGTGCCACGGATCATGCAGTCAATGTTCACCGCACTTGAACCGAGCCTCTCGCGCGGAACGCCGATTACCATGCGCGCGGTACACGGGTTTGGGATTTTGGAGGGCAGCATTGCGGCGGGTTTGGGCGCGATCCAGGCCCGGTACGCCGCGTTGGATTTGGGCTCCTATCCGTTTTACCGCGAGCAAGGCTCGGGCGTGGCGATGGTTGCCAAGGGCACCGACATCGCCGCGCTCGATGCGGCGATTGGCGAATGCAGCGATTTGATTGCCTCGCAAGGGATTACGCCGATTGCCGGCGAACCCTCGATGAGTTGAAGTCTCGATGAGTTGAAGTCTTGATCAGGAGAGAAAGATCAGACTTTTTTTGGCGGTAAGGCGAGGGCGAGTGAGAGTTCTTTCAGCCGTGCCGGGGTGATTTCCGCTGGCGCGCCCATCATCAAATCCTCGCCCTGCTGGTTGAGAGGGAAGGCGATGATTTCACGCAAATTCGGCTCATCGGCGAGCAGCATCACCATGCGGTCGATACCCGGCGCGGAGCCGCCATGGGGCGGGGCGCCGTAGCGGAAGGCGTTGAGCATGCCGCCGAAGCGCGCTTCGACCTCCTCGGCGCCGTAGCCAGCGATCTCAAAGGCGCGGATCATGATCTCGGGTTTATGGTTGCGAATGGCGCCTGAAGACAGCTCGATACCGTTGCAGACAATGTCATATTGATAGGCTTTGATGGTCAGCGGGTCTTGGCTGTTCAGCGCCTCCAGCCCGCCTTGCGGCATGGAGAACGGGTTGTGCGAGAAGGCGATGGATTTGCTCTCTTCGTCATATTCATACATCGGGAAATCAACGATCCAGCAGAACTCAAAGCGATTAGGATCGATCAAGCCCAGATCGGTGCCGAGTTTGGTGCGCACGGCGCCGGCGAATTTGGCTGCGCTGTCACGCGGGCCGGCGGCGAAAAACACCGCGTCACCCGGCTTGGCGCCGACGGCTTGGCGGATCGCCTCGGCGCGCTCGGCTTCGAGATTTTTGGCAATCGGGCCTTTCGCGCCCTCGGCATCAAATTGGATATAGCCAAGACCGCCTGCGCCTTCGGCGCGCGCCCACTCGTTCAACTTATCGAAAAAGCTGCGCGGATTGGCGCCACAGCCCGGTGCTGGGATGGCGCGCACCACGCCGCCTGCGGCGACGATTTTGGCGAACAGACCAAAGGCAGAATCGCGAAAGGGTTCGGTGACATCAGCGATGATGAGCGGGTTGCGCAAATCGGGCTTGTCGGAGCCGTATTTGAGCATCGCTTGGTCATAGGGGATGCGCGGGAACGGCCAATCACTGACGAATTTACCGCCAGAAAATTCCTTGAACAACCCGCCCAGGACCGGTTCGATGGTGGCGAAGACATCTTCCTGCGTGACAAAGCTCATTTCGAAATCGAGCTGATAAAACTCGCCCGGTGCGCGGTCGGCCCGGCTGGCTTCATCGCGAAAGCAGGGTGCGATTTGGAAATAGCGATCAAAACCGGCGACCATCAGCAATTGCTTGAATTGCTGCGGGGCTTGGGGCAGCGCGTAAAATTTGCCCGGATGCAAGCGGGCGGGAACCAGAAAGTCACGCGCACCTTCGGGCGATGAGGCGGTCAGGATCGGTGTGGTGAATTCGGTGAAGCCGCGCGCGGTCATTTCGCGGCGCAGCCAAGCGACGATATTCGCGCGTAGCATGATGTTGCGGTGCAGCTTGTCGCGGCGCAAATCGAGAAACCGGTAGTGCAGGCGCAAATCCTCGGGGAATTGAGCGTCGCCGGCGACCTGAATCGGCAATTGTTCCGCCGCCGATTGCACCACCAAGCTCTCGGCGCGCAGCTCGATGGCGCCGGTGGGTAATTTGGGGTTGAGCGTGCCCTCGGCGCGCAGCACCACGGTGCCGGTGATGGTGATGACGCTCTCGACCCGCAGCGACTCGGCCTGTGCGAATAAAGGCGAGCCTTGGGCGAACACGCATTGGGTGAGGCCAGCATGATCGCGCAGATCGATAAAGAGCAACCCGCCATGGTCGCGCTTGGCATGCACCCAGCCAGAAAGCCGGGCGGTGATTCCAGCATCGTCGCTCCGTAGAGCGCCGCAAGAATGGGTTCGGTAATCATGCATGAGCGTCAATCCTGATCAGGGTGGTGGCGCAAATGACGGGCCACCCTCTTTCCTGTCAAGCCAGCCCGTGCCACTGACCGGGTATGAAATCTCGCCCCTCCTTTGCCACTCCCGTGCTGATCACCGAAACCGACGCCTTGGCCGCCCTTTGTGCGCGGCTGGCGGGGCAGGAATTTGTCACGGTGGATACCGAATTCATGCGCGAGCGCACCTATTTTCCCGAGCTATGCGTGATCCAATTGGGTGGGGAGGAGGATGTCGCGGTCATTGATGCGCAAGCGCCGGGCCTGGATTTGGCACCTTTGGGTCTATTGCTCGCCAATCCAGCGGTGACCAAGGTGTTTCACGCCTGCCGCCAGGATGTGGAGATTTTTCTGCTTAAATTCGGCGTTGTGCCGACACCGATTTTTGACACCCAAGTGGCGGCGATGGTCGCTGGATTTGGCGATCAGGTTGGGTATGACACGCTGGTATCGGCGTTGGCGGGCGGCGTGATCGACAAGGCGCATCGGTTTTCCGACTGGCAGGCACGCCCCTTGTCACAGGCGCAAATCAGCTATGCGGCGGCGGACGTGACATGGCTGCGACTGGTCTATCAGGCCTTGCGCGAGCGGCTCAATCGCGATGGCCGGCTGGCTTGGGTGGCCGAGGAGATGGGGCAGTTGGCCGAGCCGGGCACGTATCGCGCCGACCCTGCAGAGGCGTGGCGGCGGTTGAAACTGCGTGGCTCGAACCGGCGTCAGCTTGCTTTGGTGCAAACGATTGCGGCATGGCGCGAGCGGGAAGCGGCGCGGATTAATATTCCACGGCAGCGTGTGATCAAGGATGAGCAAATCCCGGAATTGGCCGCGCTGGCGCCGGTGACGCCCGATGATTTGACCCGGGTGCGCGGGCTGACCAAGGGTTTCGCCGAGGGCAAATCCGGCATGTCGCTGCTTGCGGTGATTGCGGCGGCGAAGGCGATGCCGGAGGCTGATTTGCCGAGCCTGCCCAGCGCGCAGGATGCGGTGCGCCCGTCACCGGCTTTGGTGGCGTTGTTAAAAGTGCTGTTGGCCGAGCGGGCGAATACCCATCATGTCGCGGCGCGCTTGATTGCCTCGTCGGATGATATTGATCGGTTGGCTGGCGATGATATGGCTGATTTACCATGCCTAACCGGCTGGCGCGCCACCGTGTTTGGTGATGACGCGCTGCGGCTCAAATCGGGCAAAATCGCCCTCGTGGCGCGTGGCAAGCGGGTCGAGACCATCGCGATTTAGATCAATGGAATTGATCTAATACATATGCTGACCGCCATTGATCGACAGGGTTGATCCGGTGATGAAGTCCGCATCGTCAGCGGTGAGGAACAGCACGCCACGGGCGATGTCTTCGGCGTGACCCAAGCGGCCGACCGGGATTTTTGCGATGATTTTTTCCAGAACGTCCGGCGGCACGGCGCGCACCATATCAGTATCGACATAGCCGGGGGCGATGGCGTTAACGGTGATGCCAAAGCGGGCCCCTTCCTGGGCGAGGGCTTTGGTGAAGCCATGGATTCCGGATTTCGCGGCGGCGTAATTAACCTGGCCATATTGCCCGGCTTGGCCGTTGATCGAGCCGATATTGACGATGCGGCCGAATTTTTTCGCGCGCATGCCATCGAAGGTGGCTTTGCAAAGATTGAAGCACGAGCCGAGATTGGTATCGATCACCTGATCCCACATATCGCGCGACATCCGCGACATGGTGCCGTCACGGGTGATGCCGGCATTATTGACCAGAATCTCGATCGGGCCGAGGCGGGAGGTGATATGCTCAACGGCTTTCATGCAGGCGTCAAAATCACCGGCGTCAAACTTGATCGCCTCGATCTTGTGAACTTCGGTGAAATTTTCGGCGGCGGTTTGATTGCCGGCATAGCTCGCCACGACCGTGTGGCCTGCCGCCTTCAGCGCGATACTGATTGCGGCGCCAATGCCGCGCGTTCCGCCGGTGACTAATGCGATTCTCGACATTTTTTCTCCCCTTTTTGACAATGCGTCCGGCTCGTTTCGTGCCGGTGCTAAACTTTGCGCCGATTTCGGGCGGAAAGTCCATGATTTAGATCATGATATTGTCGTCATGCGATCGAGGATGACGCTGATCGGGGCTGAATGATCACCGCCCCGATCACGGTGCGCAAATTTCCGCCCGCTGCTTCAAGGCGCGCTTGGGCGGCTGCGGCGGTTAGACCTAATCGTTGCATGATCACCGCAATCTTGATGCGATCGCCGCTGGCGGCGAGGGCGGCTTGGGCATCATGCATCGAGCAGCCAGCGAGGGCGGCGACAATGGCGCAGGCGCGGGCGTGTAACTTGGCGTTGGTAGGCCGCATATCGACCATGTAAGGGCCATAGACCTTGCCAAGCCGGATCATTGCGGTGGTGGAGAGCGCGTTGAGGGCGATTTTTTGCGCCGTGCCGGCTGAGAGGCGGGTTGAGCCGGCGAGAATTTCGGCGCCGCTGTGCAAAATGACCGCGATATCGGCAACCGCCAGGATTTCGCCATCGGGATTGTTGCTGATCGCGGCTGTTGTGCAGCCAAGGGCGCGCGCGCCCGCTAGCCCTGCGCGGACGAATTCGGTGTTGCCGGACGCGGCGATGCCGAGCACCAAATCACCGCCTGTGACGTGATGCGCATGCAATGCGGCAAGGGCGGCGGTGCCATCATCTTCGGCGCCCTCGACCGCGCCGGTGACCGCTTCGGGGCCGCCAGCTAGGATCGGCACCAGAACATTGGCGGGGAGGCTGAAGGTTGGGCCGCATTCGACCGCGTCGAGCACCGCCAGCCGACCGGAGGTGCCCGCACCCAGCGTGATCACACGGTGGCCAGCTTCGATGGTTGTGGCCATGCGGTCGGCCAGCATCGCGAGATCGGCGATGGATGTGCTGAGCGCATGCACGCTGCGCTGTTCCTGGTTCAGCAACAGGGCGATGATCTGGTCACTGGGCAGGGCATCGAGGGCCGTCGCGTTGGCATGGATTTGTTCGGTTGGCGTACGGTTCTGCGGGGGGGTAGCGGGTTTTGGCGCACGGCCCAGCACCGGTTGGCCTTTGATCCAGGTTTCACAGAGTGAAAAATCATCATCGAGCCAAACGAGATCAGCGCGCAGACCGGGTGCGATGCGGCCGCGATCCGTCAAGCCGAGCGCCGCGGCGGGCGTTTCACTGGCGGCGGTCAAGGCCGCGGCGGGCGCGATGCCTTGCGCAATCAATCGCCGCACCGCTTGATCGAGCGTGATGATGGCCCCGCAGAGTGCGCCATCGTCACGGCGGGCGGCGCCATCGCGCACCCAGGCGGGCGCACCGCCAAAGAGCTGGGACGAGCCTTCGGGCAGACCTGCCAGGCTGATCGAATCGGTCACCGCAATGGCGCGTGACCCGGCGGCGGCGAAGCCAACGCGGAGCGCGATGGGGTCAACATGCACCAAATCAGCGATGAAGCAGGGCCATAGGCGCGGATCGCTCAGCGCCACGCCGATTAAGCCGGGATCGCGATGATGCAAGCCGCGCATCGCGTTGAAAACATGGGTAACCAGCCTCGCGCCGGCATTGATGGCGCGCAGGGTCATTGTTGCATCGGCATCCGAATGGCCCAGCGCGACGGTGCAGCCGGCCTCAGTCAGTCGGGAGATGGCAGCCAAGCCGCCGGGCAATTCGGGGGCGAGGGTGATGAGCCGCAAGACCCCGCGTAGCGCGGAGTCGCGCAGCAAATGATCGATCATTGCGGGGTCGGGGATTGCGAGATCCTCAAGCCGATGGGCACCGCGGCGTGACGGCGCGATAAACGGGCCTTCCCAATGCAGGCCCAGCAGATCCGCGCCATCGGCCACCGGCGTGACGGCGGCGAGGCGGGCACTCGCCGCGAGCAAATCGGGGATTGGCGCGGTGATGATGGTGGCGAGAAAGCTGGTAACGCCATGGGCGGCGAGGTCGCGGGCGAGGCGCGCCATATCGGCTTGGGTGGCGCAAGCGCAATCGACACCAAAGGCACCATTCAAATGCAGATCGATCAGGCCGGGGGCAAGAATGCCGCGATCCAGCGTGGTGACCGGTTGATCGGCCGGGGCGCGCTCATGCAGGGCGGTGATGACCCCATCGGTGATCGCGACCACGCCCGGCCCGGTGACTTTGCCATCGCGGAGCAGGGCAGGGGCCGCGATCAACATGACGGCTCAGGTGACCAGCATCGGTCCAAGCGGGCGTCCGGCGAAGAGATGCACGTGCAAATGCGGGACTTCCTGATGGCTGTCCGGCCCCATATTCGCGAGTAACCTGTAGCCATTGACCTCATAGCCCAGCATGCGCGCAACATGACCGATGGCGCGGATCAGGCCGACGATTTCGGCGTCGCTGGCGGTTGCCGAAAAATCAGCGAATGACACGTATTTGCCCTTGGGGATCACCAGAATATGCACGGGCGCTTGCGGGTTGATATCGTGGAAGGCGAGCGCCCATTCATTTTCGTAAACTTTGCGGCTGGGAATTTCGCCGCGCAGAATTTTGGCAAAGACATTATTATCATCATAGGGCGGCAATCCACTGACACCGCGCCGGAGCGTTTGGTTACGACCCTCTGAATTCATGGTATTTTCCTCGTTTCTGCAATGGCGACGGGCACACGCCGCGCTGCCTTCTCGGCGATACCGCTGATGCCTTCGCGCCGCTCAAGCTCGGCCCAAACATCATCGGGTCGCAAACCGCACCCGACCCACATGACCATCATGTGATAGAGCACATCGGCACTTTCGGCGATCAATGCCTCCCGATTGCCAGAGACCGCTTCGATCAGGCATTCCACCGCTTCTTCGCCGAATTTTTGAGCGATTTTTGCGACTCCGCGCGCGAGCAGCCGAGCCGAATGGCTAATCAACGGGTCAGCGGATTTGCGCGACAACACAATCGACCAGAGCCGGTCCAGCACGCGGGCATCGGGCGCGTCCGGGTTGAGCGGCGGCACCGGCGGCAACGTCACCGGAGGTTGGATGAGGCTTTTTGCGCCTTTAGCCTTCAGAACTTTGGGTTTTGGCGCCTTTGGCGCTTTCGACCGTTTGAGTGCTTTCGGCTTGGTGGGCTTTGGTTTTGCTTTGACGGGTTTGCCGGTTGCGATGAGCGTGGTTTTCTTGGCCATGGGGCTTTCTAATCCTGCCGCGCCGCGCCGGGCAAATCCTGTGATTCTAACCGCACGGGCAGGCCGGACGCGGCCAGCGCCGCTTTGACTTCGGCGATGGTAAATTGCCCAAAATGGAACACGCTTGCGGCGAGCAAGCCGGTGGCGCCTGCCTGCGCACCTTGGATGAAATGCTCCAATGTGCCAACGCCGCCGGACGCCACCACCGGCAGGCGCACAGAAGCGCAAGCGGCACGCAGCAGCTTCAGGTCAAAGCCGGTTCCGGTACCGTCACGATCCATTGAGGTGAGCAGTATTTCGCCGGCACCGCGCGCTTCGGCTTCACGACACCAGGCGATGGCGTCAATGCCGGTGGCGCGGCGTCCGCCATGGGTGAAGACTTCCCAGCCATGATCGGTGGCGCGTGCATCAATCGCGACGACGACGCATTGGCTGCCAAATTTATGGGCGGCCTCATTGATCAAGTCCGGTCGGGCCAGGGCTGCGGAATTCATGCTGCATTTATCGGCCCCCGCCAACAAGAGCCGACGCATATCCTCAGTGGAGCGAATGCCGCCGCCCACCGTCAGCGGCAAGAACACCCGCGCTGCGGTGCGTGATACCACATCGAGGATTGTATCGCGGTTTTCGTGGCTCGCGGTGATATCGAGAAATGTCAGCTCGTCCGCCCCGGCGGCATCGTACAGGGCGGCTTGTTCGACTGGATCGCCCACGTCACGCAGCGAGACGAAATTCACCCCTTTGACCACCCGGCCATCTTTGACATCGAGACAGGGGATAACCCGGAGCTTAAGCATCAGGCGGCCAATTTCAGGGCTGAAGCCGGGTCGATCCGGCCATCATAGAGCGCGCGACCGATAATGGCTCCTTCGATATTGCGCGCACGCATCGCACAATCGCGCAGGAGCGCGATGTCACTCAGACCGGCGACACCGCCAGAGGCGATCACCGGGATGGTGACCCGCCGCGCCAAATCTTCGGTGGCCACCAAATTTAGACCGGATAACATGCCGTCGCGGCTGATATCGGTATGGATGATGGCGGCGATGCCGACATCTTCCAATTGCTCGGCCAAAGTTTCGGCCTTTATACTGGAGGTTTCGGCCCAGCCTTCAGTTGCCACCATACCATCGCGCGCATCAATGCCGACAATGATCTGACCGGGAAATTGCCGTGCCGCTTCGCGCACCAGCGTGGGATTTTTCACAGCGACGCTACCGAGAATCACGCGGGCGATGCCTAAGCCGAGCCATGATTCGATTGCGGCGATGTCGCGGATGCCACCGCCCAATTGCACCGGCACGTTGACGGTGGCGAGAATATCACGCACCGCAGCGCCATTGACCGATGCGCCGGCGAAAGCGCCGTTCAAATCGACCACGTGCAAGGCTGCGAAGCCGGCGGCGACAAATTCATGTGCTTGGGCCGCCGGGTCTTGCGCATAGATGGTGGCGCGCTGCATGTCGCCACGGGCGAGGCGCACGCATGCGCCGTCTTTCAGATCAATGGCCGGGTAAAGGGTCAACGCCATGGTTCAGCCTGTTTGCAGTAATTTATGATAAAAATGCCCGCGCAGCGTTTGGCCTTCGGCGCGGGCATAGGCGGGATGCGTGCCCCAGCGGATAAAGCCTGCCGCCTCATAGAGCGCGATGGCGGCGGTTTGGGTTTCGCGCACATCCAGATTGAGCACCTGGAATCCCAGCGCCCGGGCCCGGTCCTCGACGCGGCGGATCAAGAGCCGGGCCAAGCCATGACCACGCGCGTAGGGGGCGACGAAATTATGAGCGAGGGTTGCACCGAAGGCTTGCGCCTCATTATTGCGGGGCGGGCGCACGAGCTGGGCGGCCCCGTAAATCACCCCGTCCATTCGCCCGACGAATAATTCGCGTTCCGGCACCAGCACCACGCCGCGAAAATATTGTTCGAGCGAGGCCCGACCGGGCGGGCGCAGCCAACCAAAGCCGCCGCCATCGATGATGGCGGCATCGGCGGCCTCGCAGAGAGCCTGCATATCGTCGTCTTGAATGGCGGTCAGCCGCTCGACCGCGAGACTATCGGGCGCTGGCAAATCGTTTTTCGGCTCGTTGCGCTTGGTGGTAAAACTCATTGCGGCGTTCCTTTTGGAGCTTGTCCATCCCAGCGCAGAAAATTGCGCAGGATGGTCAAGCCGACTTCCTGGCTTTTTTCAACGTGAAATTGTGTGCCGGCGCGATTGCCGGAAGCCACCATCGCGACCAATTTGCCACCATAATCGGTGTGCGCCAGCACCGTTGCTGGATCGGCACCGGTCAATGCGTAGGAATGCACGAAATAGGCGTGATCGCCGGGATGCAGATCAGCGAGCAAAGGATGCGCTCCGGCGATAAAATCGAGATTATTCCAACCCATATGCGGCATGCGCAGGCCCGGCGCTTCAATCGGCGCGACATCGCCGGCAAGCCACGCGAAACCGGGCGTGGTTTGATGCTCCAGGCCGCGCATGGCCATCAGCTGCATGCCAACGCAAATGCCAAGAAACGGCACGCCCTGATCGACCCGGTCCATCATCGCGGCGCGCAAGCCCGGGCGGGCGGCTAAGCCGGCCGCACAATCGGCAAAGGCACCTTGGCCGGGCAGCACGATGCGCTCGGCGCGCGCAACCACCGATGGATCATCGGTGATCAGCACATTGGCAGAGCAACCGGCACGTTCGGCGGCGATCTGCAAGCCGCGGGCGGCGGAGGCGAGATTGCCGCTGCCATAATCGATGACAGCGCAAATCACAGCGATCCCTTGGTTGAGGGAACAGCGCCCGCGCTGCGCGGATCCGGTTCGACCGCCTGGCGCAAAGCGCGAGCAGCGGCCTTGAAACTGGCTTCGGCGACATGGTGGGCATTATGGCCGGCGCGCTGATAGAGATGCAGCGCGAACGCGCCATTGGCGCTCAGCGAACGAAAAAACTCTTCAACGAGTTGTGTGTCCATGGTGCCGAGCATTGGGCGCTCGAAGGTAATCTCGAACACCAAAAAGCCACGGCCGGACAAATCAACCCCTGCTTGCACGCAGGCCTCATCCATCGGCAGCAATGATTGGCCGAACCGGGTGATGCCCGCCTTGTCGCCCAAGGCCGCGCGTAGCGCTTGGCCGAGCACGATGCCGACATCCTCGATGGTGTGATGCGCATCGATATGCACATCGCCGGTTGCGCGCACCGACAAATCGAACATCGCATGACGGCCAAAGGCCGTCAGCATATGATCGAAAAAGCCGATGCCGGTCGCGATATCGGTGCGGCCACTGCCATCGAGATTGAGCGTGATCTCAATGGCGGTCTCAGCCGTGGTGCGGGTGATTTGCGCAATGCGGTTCATCGACGCTGACTAGCGGAAAAACCCGCCCGCGCCAACCGCCGGTTGCGATTGGCGCGTGATTGCTGATCATCCATCACGCTCCAGCCTGGGATTGCCGATCAATTTCATTGATCTAATGGTTGATTTGCTCCAATGCGAGACCTTTGGTGGACGGGCCGAACGAAATGGCGGTGATGCCGACGATCATCGCGATCCCGATAAACACCGCGACGTAAGGAACGCCGCCTGCGGCGAGCAATGAACCGATGGCGAGCCCGGCAAAGGCGGCGGCCAAGCGGCTCCAGGAATAAACAAAGCCGACCGCCCGGGCGCGAATGCGGGTTGGGTAGAGTTCCGCTTGGTAGTTGTGAAACGCATAGGACATCACGTTAGCGGCCAAGGTGAACAACACGCCGAGCACGATTAGCAGGGCCGGTGCGTTTGACATCGCGAACAAAGCCATCACCACGCCCATCATGGCGAGGCCGCCCATGATTTGGGTTTTTCGCTCGATTCGGTCGGCAAAGAGCGTGCCGAGTAATGGGCCAAACGGGTTGGCGATGGCGATGATGAAGGCGTATTCCAGGCTCGCGGTCACGTGAATCCCGCGATGAATCAGCAAGGTCGGCACCCAGGCGGCGAAGCCATAAAATCCGATGACTTGCGCCATGTTGAAGACCGAGAGCAAAATTGTGCGTTTCAAATATTGCGGCGCGAATATTTCCGCGAGCGTACCATTGCCATCTTCCTCGACCACAGCCGGGGCTGGCTCTGGCAGCGCCTGGCCGGTTTCCGCCATCACTTTGCGCTCGATATCAGCGACGATCCGCTCCGCCTCATCAACGCGGCCCTGGCGCGCCAGCCAGCGCGGGCTTTCGGGGATGTTGCGTTGCAGAAAAAACACCACCAAGGCGCCGACGGAGCCGACCAGCACCACCACCCGCCAATAATCGAGGCCGAATGGTTTGCTGCCTTTTAGCGCGAAGGCCAGAAAGGCGATGCCGGGAACGACCAGATAGGTGATGAATTGGTTGATCGAGAATGCACGGCCACGCTCGCGGCGGGGCATGAGTTCGGAGATGAAAGCATCGATGGTGACCAGTTCGACGCCGATGCCGATGCCGGCAATGAAGCGCCACAAATCAAGGCCAAAGCCCGTGGTTTGAAAGGCCATGATCGCGGTGCAGACCGAATACCAGAGCAATGCCAGGGTAAAAATCAACCGGCGGCCAAAACGATCCGCCACTTGGCCGAAAATCAAAACGCCGACCCACAAGCCAAAGAAGGTGGCGAACACGAAGCTGCCGAAGCCGGCGAGCTTGATGGCGCTGAGCGAGGCGAAAATACCGAGCGACGCGGGCTTGAACAGGCCCGAGCCGATCATGCCGGGCGCGACATAGGCGGTGAAAAACAGGTCGTAAAACTCAAACAGACCGCCGAGCGAAATCAGGATGATAATGGTCCATATGGTGCGCGAGGCCGGCAGACGATCAAGCCGCGCTGCGATTTCCGCTGATTTTAGCGCCGACATTGTAGTTCCCCCGATTTATTGATTTGTCGGGGAATACTACACAAATCGCGCGTGGTGATGCAACTGCGCGCGCCCGTGCGGCGGGCTTAGCGGCGCTGATTGAGGAACCGCACGCCCCACAAACCGGCGAGCATTCCAACCACGAAAATCGCCACTGGCTTTGGGTCGAGCACCAACGCGATCAGGGCCGGGCCAGGGCATAAGCCGATCAGGCCCCAGCCGATGCCGAACAATCCGGCACCGAGGAGGAGCTGCAGCGTAATGCCGCCCGTGGCGAGCACCGGAAATTGCGGGTTGAACCAGGGGTGCTGCATGCGCCGGGCAATGGCAAAGGCGACACTTGCGACCAGCACACCGCCGCCCATGACGAAGGCGAGGCTTGGGTCCCAATGTTCGGTAATATCCAGAAAATTGAGCACTTTGGCCGGGTCCGCCATGCGCGAGACCATCAGCCCGACGCCAAACAAAATGCCCGAAACCAGCCCCGCGAGCGTGCTGCGCATCAGAATAGCGCCCGCGTCAACAAAACCACGAGCACCGCGATCGCCATAAAAGTCCCGGTTGCCGCGATCGAGCGCGGCGAGAGCCGTGACAGGCCGCAAATGCCGTGACCCGATGTGCAGCCACCGCCGAGTGCGCTGCCAACCCCAACCAGCAAGCCGCCACCCAGCAGAAGCGGCGGTGAGCCTTGCAAATGCATGGCCGGCGCGATCCCAAATAGGCGCGCGGCCAAGGGCGTTGCCATCAGACCGGCGAGAAAGGCGACTCGCCAATTGCGCTCGGTGGGCGTGAAAATATTGCCAATAATGCCGCTAATGCCGGCGATCCGACCAATGCTTAGCCAAAGCAGAGAAGCGGACAGGCCGATCATCAAGCCTCCCGCGAGCGAGTATTCAGGCGTGAAGGCGGTTGGCACGGGCACGGGTAGAAGTAATTGTTCCATGAAGAACACTCATATATTCGTTATTTCTGTATATTTGATAAATAAAATATATCTCAAAGTCAAGGGGTTGTCACGGCGCACTGGGCAGTCGATTCCAACGCGGGATGAGCATGGGAACCTCAGCACAATAAGTTTGATAGGCGGCACCATATATCTGGACCAGTTTGCGTTCTTCGAAGCGGATGCCGATCAGGATATAGATCACCGCGAAAATGGTGGTGGCGAGGCTTAGTGGCGTTGTGCAGAGGCCGAGCAGCAGCAAAATCAAGCCGAGATAAAGCGGATGCCGCACAATTCGGTTCATGCCGCTGACGGCCAGAGGCTCCATTGTCGCTGGCGATGTCAGGCCGAGAAATCGGGCGAGGTCATAGGATTTGCCGGCGCGATACAGGATAATCACACCGAGCAAAACGAGGCCATCCATCAAGGCACGAAGCAGAATCGGCCGGTGAAACGGCGCGTGTCCTGCGAATAGAATGGCGCCAAGGGCCAGCACAATGATCAGATGAAGCAGCGCAATCGCGTTATACACAAGGCGTTCTCGGTTGCCCGCGATTCGGCGCAGCCAGGATCGACCCGGCGACGCCGCAAAAAAACTGTGGCCGAGACCAAAACTAACCCATAAAGCGCCATAGAGTGCCATGGGGATGAACAGGCTGGTCATGATTGGGCCACGGATGGGTTGAGTGGGCGACTGATTGGGGATGAATTCATTATCTCTTAACCAATAAAGCAGATAAGGTTTTGTGTCTGTGGATGAAATCGCATAGCGGTGAGCAGCCAACGCTGAATTGAACATGAAATTGGCTTGACATATTCGTCATACGTAATAGACCTAAGTTTATAAGTTTTTGGCCGAAGGCGTCGTCCAGCACCGTCGGTCGTCGTGATAAGCGCCTTTATAAAGATGATCGAGGGGAAATGACCAAACCAAATCGCCGTGACATGTTTAAGTTCGGTGCCGCAGCGGGCGCATCGATGATTGCCGCATCGGCCCGTGCTGCAGGCGCGCCGACGGCGCCACCAGCGGATAATAGCTGGTCGAATTCACTGGGCCATGGTGTGGATTCGCGGCCCTATGGCCAGCCATCGCGCTACGAGAAAAATGTGGTGCGGCGCTATATTCCGTGGCTATCGCCGACGCGCGATGCCGATGCCAGTTTTACGCCACTGCAGGATCAGCCCGGGATCATCACATCCAACGGGCTATTTTTTGAGCGCTATCATGCGGGCCGACCGACAATTAATCCGGATCAATATCGCTTGATGATCTCAGGGATGGTGCGCAAGCCGTTGCTGTTGACGCTGAATGATTTGATGCGGTTCCCATCGGTTTCGCACATCCATTTCATTGAATGTCCCGCCAATGGCGCGACGGAGTGGCCTGCGGCGCAGGTTAATTCGTTACAACTAACCCACGGCATGATCGGCTGCTCGGTATGGACCGGGGTAAAATTATCGACCTTGCTGGACGAGGCTGGGGTTGCACCGGATGCGCGCTGGGTTGTGGCTTCGGGTTCGGATGGCGCGCATATGGACCGCTCGCTGCCGCTGTGGAAATGCCTCGATGATTGCATCATCGCTTACGGGCAGAACGGCGAGGCGGTGCGACCAGAACAAGGCTATCCGGTGCGCTTGGTGGTCCCGGGCTGGCAGGGCAATGTGAATATTAAATGGCTGCGTCAGATTGAGGTCAGTAAGATTCCGGCGATTACCCGCGAAGAAACCAGCGAATATAGCGAGTTACTGCCTTCGGGCGAGGCGTTGGGTTTTACTTGGGTGATGGACGCGAAGTCGGTGATCACTTTTCCGTGCCCAGAAAAACCGCTGGATGGTGGGCCGGGTTTCTATGAAATTCGTGGCTTGGCCTGGAGTGGTCGTGGCAAGGTGAAGCGCGTGGATGTTTCGGTGGATGGCGGTAAGACTTATCGGCCGGCGAAGCTGGACGAACCGATCCTGTCTAAATGCCTGACGCGCTTTACGTTCCCCTGGCAGTGGGATGGCAGACCGGCTCTCATTCAATCGCGGGTGACGGACGAGACGGGCTATGTCCAACCGACGATTGTGCAAAAACATAAATTCTGGGGCCATGACCCGGTTTATGAGAATAATTCGATCCAGACTTGGCAAATTCTGGCCAATGGAAAGGTGAATAATGTCCAGCTTTCTTAATCGCGCTGTTGGCGCAACTATTGTGATCGGACTTGGTGTTGGTGTTGCGGTTGCGGCACCACCGTTCAAACCGGCGCCGATCCCGGCTAATTACCTGAGCACCTGGAAAGCCGAGGCCACCGATTTCGGCAAGCACCCGATGAAAAAACCTGCTCATCCGCCAGGGTTTTATAAAATCGGGACAACGCCGACGCCGGCGCAAGTCGCTGGGTGGACGATCACGGTTTATCCGAACGGTGTGGGTTTGCCGCCAGGGCAGGGGACGGTTTCCCAGGGTGAAAAGCTTTACGGCCAAGATTGCGCGATGTGCCATGGCACGTTCGCTGAGGGAAAAAATGGCTATCCGCAACTCGTTGGTGGCGTTGGTTCACTCAAGACCGCAACGCAGACCAAAACGCTCGGCAGTTACTGGCCGTTTAGCAACACGGTTTGGGATTACATCAATCGGGCGATGCCATTCTATGCGCCCCATACGTTAAAGCCCGATCAGGTCTATGCATTGACCGCGTATCTGCTAAATATGAATGGGATTGTGCATTCGAACTTCGTGGCCAACGCGCAAAGCGTTGCCGATGTGAAAATGCCCGATCGCAATGGGTGGAATTGGAAAGATCCGAGGCCAGTGACGCATAACGTGGCTTGCATGAATAATTGTGTGAAGTCTGGCACGCCGAAGATCACGTCCAACGCCGTAACGATGAATTTGACGCCGCATCTGACCGGTCCGGTGGACCATATGAAGAACGGCAAATGAGGGGGACGTTATGAATTTGCGCGCATCCTTGTTGGGTCTGTCGCTATTGGCGGGGCTCAGTGCGGTCGGTATCAGTCAGGCCGCAACGCCGGCTCAAATTGCTGCAGGGCAAAAAATTGCCGAGACGACGACGCTGGGTAATTGCGATGCATGCCACATGTTTACGGGCGCAACCGAGGCGGGAAATGTTGGGCCTGCGTTGAAAGACGTGAAGTCCATGGTTCCAAACCGTAAGGAATTCTATGCGATCATCTATGATGAGGAAGCGCGCAATCCTCAAACCGTGATGCCGGCATTTGGCAAAAATCATATTTTGTCGCCGGAGCAGATCAACGACGTTATCGACTTCATGTACACCAAGTAAGCGAGGAAACAGTGACACATATTCCATCAATGACGAAATTTTCGCCACGTCGGCGTGAGGTGCTGCTCGGTGCGGCCGCGGGGGCTGCGGCTCTTGCGGTGGCGCCAGGAGGTTTGACCGGGATCGCCCAGGCGGCGGATGTTGCCGACGCGGCGTCTTATCCGGCCAAGGCGTTTGCGCAGACCACGGAAACGGCTGCGCTTAAGTTGATGTATGGCGCAGCGCCGACGCATTCGGCCGATGTTAAAATGGGCGCTCCTGATATTGCTGAAAATGGCGCGGTGGTGCCGGTGACAGTTGATTCGAGCTTGCCCAACGTGACCGCTGTGGCGCTGCTCGCGATCGATAATCCGTTCACCATGGCAGCAGCCTATAAAATTCCGGCTGGCACCAACCCGGGCATTTCGAGCCGCTTAAAGCTCGCCAAGACCACCAAAGTGGTCGCGGTCGTGCAGTCGGGCGGCAAATTATATAGCACGTCAAAGCCGGTTAAAGTCACTCTCGGCGGTTGCGGTTAAGGAGCAGATCAATGGCACATCAAATTCTTATTCATGCGTCCACCGCCGGCGGCGTTACCACGGTTGAAGCGCTGGTCAAGCATCCGATGGATTCCGGCTTCGTGAAGGATAAGGCGGGCAAGATCATCCCGGCGCATTATATCGAAGTCATTGAATTCACCCATGCGGGTAAAGTGGTGCTAACAGGCTATTGGGGGCCGGCGGTTTCCAAAAATCCGTTCATCAAATTCTCCTTTAAGGGCGGCAAGTCGGGCGATCCGATCGGCGTGTCCTGGGTCGACAACAAAGGCGAAAAAGCCAACGTCAGCTCGAATATTATGTGAGTTCACTCCGCCCGAGATCAGGGCGGGTTGGGCGATAGGGAGGGAGCAACGATGAAATTCTTTATAATGGCACTGATGGGTGCCTCGCTCGCGCTGTTTGGGCCGCTGGCCTCGGCGCGCGCGGCGGCGCCGATTAATCCGCAGGCGGACTTGAAGGCGTTTCAGGGTTATTTCCTGAAGCGCTTTCCCAATGTGCCGTTGGCAGCCTATGTGAATGGGCCGTATAATTTCAGCAAGTCGGAAGCCGATCAGTGGAAGCAGATCATGGAGTTTCCGCCCTATCAATTTGCTCTCGATACCGGCAAATCTTTGTTCAATGCCAAGTTTCCGAATGGCAAGGATTATGCCTCGTGTTTTCCGAATGGTGGCATCGGGATAGCGCAAAACTACCCGATGTTTGACGCGAAAACCGGCCGCGTCGTCACGCTTGGCATTGCGATTAATCGTTGCCGGGTCGCGAATGGTTTGAAGAAGCTGAAACTGACCACCGGGCCGATGGCCGATATTTTGGCCTATATGACCTCAACGTCGGACGGTAAGCCGATCAATGTTGTCGTGCCGAATAATCCGAAGGCATTGGCAGCCTATCAGGCGGGTAAGGAGTATTTTTATTCGCGGCGCGGCCAATTGAACTTCTCTTGCGCAAGCTGTCATGTGCAAGAGGCGGGGATGCATTTACGGGGCAACGTGTTGGCACCGGCTTTGGGTATGACGGCTGCATTTCCGCTCTATCGGTCAAAATGGGGCAATATGGGCACGCTGGTGCGGCGCTTCATTGGTTGCAACAAGAAGGTTCATTCGGCGCCAGCGAAGCCTGACAGTGCGGCGTATCGTGATCTCGCCTATTTCTTGACCTATATGGATAATGGGTTGCCGGTTTCCGGCCCGGGAGCGCGGCCATGAGAAAAACACTGATGGCGGCTGGGGTGGCGCTGGTTCTGATGCCGTTCCTGGCCCAAGCGGGCGGGCCGAGCAAAGCGGTTGCGGCCAAGGCGATTTCCAGCGCAGCTGCGCGGATCAAAATTGCCGAAGGCATGAATGATCAATGGTTGGCGACATTGGCCGCATTCAAAGCGGCCAAGGCGGCTGAGGCCAAGGGTGATTTTGCCCTAGCGCAATCCAAGGCGATGACGGCGGAGACGCTCGCTAATTTGTCGATCCAGCAGGCCACAGTGCAAAAGAAGCTTTGGGTCAACGAAGTCGTCAAGTAAGTTTGGTTAAATCATGAGGCCGGGACGTATCCGGCCTCGTTGCCAAGGAATGTCTCGATGAAGGCTACAAGACGCGCAGTTATGGTTGCTGCGGGCACCACGGCTTTGTTGCCCCGTTTCGCATTTTCAGCGTCTGATCCGTATGACGTGCCGATGCAGGGCAGCGTGCGGATCATTCATCAGACCGATACCCATGCCCAAGCACGACCAGTGCAGTTTCGTGAACCCTCGCAGAATATCGGCGTGGGTGCTGCGGAAGGTCACGCCCCGCATTTCGTTGGGCATGCCTTCCTTAAGCATTACGATATGAAGCAAGGCACCCGCGATGCGCACGCCTATACTTTCCTCGATTTTGTTAAGCTTGCGCATCAATATGGCCCGCTTGGCGGCTTTGCGCATCTAAAGACCGTGATCGATCAGTTGCGCGCGGGGGCTGGCCCTGGCAAATCGCTGCTGCTCGATGGTGGCGATCTGTGTCAGGGCACCGGGGTGGCTAATCTCACCAAGGGTCTGAGCATGGTTGAGCTGGGTAATATGCTCGGCATTGATGCGATGACCGGTCATTGGGAGTTCACCTATGGCGAAGCGGGGGTCGAGAACATTATCAAGACGTTTCATGGCAAGTTCATTGCCCAAAACGTTTTTCTCTCCGCTGAAGCCGGCATGACCGGCAAGCCGGCCTTCAACACGCAAACCGGTCAGGTGTTTGAGCCTTATATTATTCGCGAGCTCGGTGCATATCGGGTTGGCGTGATCGGTCAGGCATTCCCCTATGTGCCAATTGCGCATCCGCGTCGGTTCGTGCCCGATTGGCGGTTTGGCATCCACGAATCGCACATGCAAAAAATGATCGACGAGCTTCGTCAGACACATAAGGTCGATGCTGTTCTATTGCTGTCGCATAATGGCATGGAGGTCGATCTCAAGCTGGCATCGCGCGTGACCGGGCTTGATATTATTTTGGGCGGTCACACGCATGACGCGGTGCCGCATCCGGTTTTGGTGAAAAATCCGGGCGGGACCACCATTGTTACCAATGCAGGGACCGCGGGTAAGTTTGTTGCCGTGCTTGATCTTGATTTGGCCAAGGGTAAATTACGCGATTTACACTATAAATTGCTGCCGATTTACACCGATATGATCAAGCCTGACGCGGCGGTCAGCGCTGCCATTGAGAAATCTGAAGCGCCCTATCAGAAAATGTTGTCCGAAAAACTCGCTGATACCGAGTTACTGCTGTATCGGCGCAATAATTTCTACGGTTCGGTCGATCAGGTGATTATGAATGCCGCGCGCGAGGAGATGGATGCTGAAATCGCCTTCTCGCCCGGATTTCGCTGGGGAAATTCGTTCTTGCCCGGCTCGCCCTTCACGATGGGCGATTTGCTAAGCGAAACCGCGATCACCTATCCGATGGCCTATACGTCAATGATGACGGGCAGTGCGATCAAGGCGATGATGGAAGATGTCTGCGATAATTTGTTCAACCCCGATCCATATTACCAGCAAGGCGGTGATATGATCCGCGTCGGTGGTATGAACTACGCTTGCGCGCCGGCCAAGCTGATTGGGCATCGGATTTCCAACATGGTGCTCGATAGCGGCAAGCCGGTCGAGGCGAATAAATCCTATAAAGTGGTCAGTTGGGCGTCGGTTAGCCTGCCGCAGAACGGCAAACCGATTTGGGATGTGGTTGCGAGCAATTTGCGCCGCCATAAAGTGGTGAAAGTCGCCAAGCCGAATCAGGTGAAACTAGTTGGCATAGAGCACAATCCCGGCTACGAAACCTAATGAACCGTCGTTTCGCCGTTTTAGGCAGTGTTGCGCTCGCGCTATCGCCAGTTGCCGCGTGGGCCGGCAAAAACCCGTTTGCAACCCATAAATTGGTGCTGCAACTTTCCGATGCGACACCAGCCAAACAAAAGGAAGTGCTAAATAACGCGAATGCGGTGCTGAAAGCCTATCCTGATACGGTTTCGATTGTCGTTGTCGCCTTTGGACCAGGGGTATCGTTACTGTTTGCCGATAGCGCTCTGCGAGTGCGGGTCAATAGTTTGGCCGCACAGGGCGTTCAATTCGATGTTTGTATGAATACAATCAACACCATCACCCGTAAAACCGGTAAGACGCCGCTGCTGAACCCGATCGCAAAAAAAGTGCCGTTCGGGGTGGTGCGCATTATGCAACTGGTTAAGCGCGGCTATATCCTCGTTCGGCCCTAAGGATTGACTGGCTCTAAAACCTAGGCTCGCCATTAACGTCATTGCTCCAAGCCGCCAGGGGGTCGATACGTTGACCCCCGGCGGGTGGGTGAGGCGCGGAAAGCCGATCAGCGACTCACGGCTAGCTTGGTGAGCGGAATGGCTTGAAGATATCCAGCATTCGTGCCGATGAAGTAGGTGTTGCCCACCACATCGCCATTTTGCGGACCGTAGCCGCCCTGCTTGAAATTGATATTGTTCAAGACTTTGCCGGTCTTTTTATCGAGAGTGATGATCGCGCCTTTGGCCGTCGGTTGAATGATGTCGGCGCCAACGATCGTCGGGGCGGCCTTCATGCCGACTTTCAGCGGGGTGTGCCACAGGATTTTTCCGGATTTGGCATCAATCGCATATTCCTGATGGGTCACCGGACTGCCGGTGTAGATTATGCTAGCGGCGATCGCTGGAACTGCGTCCTTATTACGAGGCGGTGATTTGCCGGTGCCAAGATTGACCGACCAAAGAATTTTGCCGGTGGCGATATCAATCGCCAACTCCTCGGACGAGGAATTTTTGGTCTCGGTTGCGGTGCGGGTTTCGATTTGTCCGATTGTTTCGTTGCCAGTTACCGCCCAAGTACCATCACCGCCGCTGCTGGAGAAGATATTTTTCGGATGCACGCGCCAGAGCAATTTGCCACTCGCGGCGTTTACGGCCACGATGTCACTCGGATGGGTGCCGCCCATGATCACAATATTTTGTCTGGGATCGAACGCGGCGGAGGACATGCTAACAAACGACTTAATCGGCGTTTTCCATTTCAGAGCGCCGGTTGCCGCATCCAATGCATAGACATGGCCATCACCATTGCCAAATAGCAACAAGCCCCGATCAAACACGGCGCTGGGCATATCTTCGCCCTTGGTTTTAAAGCTCCAGACGAGCGCGCCGGTTTGTGCATTAATCGCGTCAATGGCCGATACGTCGGTACCTCGGATCACCTGAGCGCCTTTGGTTGCGAATTTCTTCGCGTGGCTAAAGGCAAATACCGAATTACCAGCACCGACAAACACTAGCTCTTTACCGGCAGCGGTGGCGACCACAGGCACGGTCATCAATTGATTATAGGCGTTGAATGACCAAAGTAACTTGCCCGTTTTGGCATCCAATTTGTAGAGATAGCCATTATCGTTGGGTGCGTAGACCGCATCATTCGCCACCGCGACACCGATAGGAAAGCCGACCAAATCACGGATGATGGTGTTATTATGCACCGCTTGGCGCGCCGCAGCGGCCCCTGGTGCCTGAAAAGTCCAGGAAACAGCCGGAAAGTCTGACGTGAAGGCCGCGTTATGGCTGGGTTGCAGCGCATACATCGGCCATGATGCGGGCGTGTTGCCCGCGAACGCCGTGGTGGTGAGTGCAGCCACAAGAGCAGCGCTGGCGAGCAATGTTTTTTTGACTATCATGTTCTGTTTCCTGGACTGTGCTGCCGACTTATTTCGCGTAATGATAGCCGGCGAGCTGCAATTGCGGGATCGTGCCGACGACGCCAGGTGTGAGCACGGCGCCTTGAATGAGATGGTTGGTGAATTCAGCCGCAATCTCGGGATGGCTCAGCTTGTCAGGATTTATGCCTTTTTTCAGCACAGCCGAAGTAAGTTCCCAAACAGCGTTATGGCACGCGCAAAAAACCACGCCACGACGCTGCAACACCGCAATACTGTTATCGAGCGGGGAGAAAACACCGGTCGGATCGTTATAGTCAGCAGGGTTTGCCTTGGCCGCAGCCGGTGTTTCGATCCAGCTATTGGCTTTGATCTTGCCGCCGGTGAACGCAGTAAGATATTTTCCCCAGATATAGGCATCGTACAAAGCGAGATGCGCTGTGCCATGGGTTGCGGAAACGGCGATAAAATCGGGGTGTTTCCAGGACCAGATTTGCGCATTCATCGAGTTGCGCATCAAATTGAGCCACGGGCTTTCGAGGGCCGTGTTGTCCCAAACTTGCTTCGGCCCGCCCTCATAGCTGAACAGCAAATGTAATGCCTCGCTGTCATACTGGTCGGCGCTGGTCAAAATCATTGGCACGGTCTTGAAGTTTCGCCGACGCGGCGCTTTGGCCAAAGCTGCTGCTAGGGCGCGGATCTTGGTGCCCTGAGCGGGGATCAGCGTGTCGTTTGTGCTGGCGGCTTGCGCCACGCCGATCGGCGACATCGCACTCGCTACCGCCGCGATGCCAATGCCAGCCGCCGGCAGTGCTATCGCGGTGCGGCGCGAGATTTCAGGTGAGTCGGTCATGGGACATCCTTTCTGGTTTAAAGCCATTATGGCTTGGCGCCGAGTAATTTGCCGTTGACGGTTTCGCCGTACATCGAAAACTTGTTGTTGTGGAACTTGGTGCGTGTCGCCGCGATTGAGCCGACAAATCGGGGATCTTGAGGCCGATTATGGCTATCAATATAGTCCGCGACGTCCCAGGCTTGCTGGGGTGTCAGAGTGCCGACCGCGCCAAATGGCATATTGGCGTGGATAAATTCGGCCGCGTTTTTAATGCTGCCCATTCCAGCACCCCAATTGAAGGATTTGGGGCCCCATAATGCCGGAAACATTGTTTGTCCGCGCACATATTGGCCCGCACCGTCGGCCTCATGGCAGAGTGCGCAATTGGCTTTGTACACGGCGGCACCCCGGGCATAATTCGGCGCCAAGGGAGCTGCTGGCAATGCCGGATAGCCGCGCCCGGCCAGCTTGGCGCCGGTAGGGGCGCCTTTGGCGAGCCAATAGGAATAAGCCTCCAGCGCGATAATGGTTTTGCTGTCCAGAGCAGGCACTTTACCATTTTCACTAAAGCGGAAGCAGCCTTGCAACCGCATGCCGAAATTATTCACTTTCTTATTTTTCGCACGATACGCCGGATAGGCCGTGTAGGCTGCCCACATCGGCGCGGACCCGGCCAATCGACCGGCATCCAGATGGCAATTGCTGCAATTCAAGCCATTGCCGATGATGCCCTTGCCGTAGATTGTCGTGTGGCGAAAAATATTTTCGCCGAGCTTGACCGCAGCACCAAATTTTCCGGTTGGCATCGCCGTGTAAGCTGGCGGCGTGAAAGCGGTGGCGGGTGCGGCAATGGCCGCGCCGGGAGCGAGAAGTAGTGTTAGCAGCAGCGTGAAACGACGCATCATTTTGCTCCTTTCACATTTGCGTGCGATGGCTCGCCGGGCTTGGGCAGAATAGTTGGATTAGCGGACAGGGCTGCATAATATCCGGCCACGGCATCGATTTGCGCATCGTTCAGCTTGCTTGCGACATTGCGCATCAAATGCAAAGGATCATTGGAACGGCTGCCTTTTTGCCAAGCGATCAATTGATTGGCGAGATAGGCCTTCGGTTGCCCGGCGAGACGCGGGAAATTGGCGCCAACGCCGATGCCATAAGGACCGTGACAGGATTCGCAGGAGGGCAGGCCGCTGAGCTGTTGGTGCCAAGCCCCGTTGATTGCCAAATCGTCGCCAGGACCAGCGGGCAGGGGCGATGGTTCTGCTTTGGGGGGAACCGGCAGATTCGTATAATAATTGGCGATGATGGTTCGGTCCGCCTTGGTCAATTTGCTTGCAAATGACTGCATGATCGCGTTGACCCGGCCACCATGTTTAAAGCTGTATAGCTGCTGCTCCAAATAGGCGGCGGGCAGGCCAGCCAAGGCGGGAAACCCGGTTTGGGCATTGCCGAGCCCGTTCGCACCATGGCAGCTCGCACAAGTGGCCACCTGCGGCGGCGCGGCGGCGCCGGTGAGCAGAGCGGCAACGCCAGCGGCGGCCAAACCGACGCGAACCCGATTTGAGGTTGAATGACGCATGGATGTTCCTCCGCGCAAAAGATGTCGAGATTAATATTCCAATCTCTGCAACAATGCAATTGATCAGCCCGTGGGCGCGACTATGCGCGCGTTAGTGGGGGCGGAGCCGCCGATGCAAGTTGATCGGAAACTCACGAACGCGCTGGCCCGTCGCATGCCAAACCGCGTTGGCGCCGATGGCGCCGGTGGTGGCGATTTCGCCCACGCCCTAGTTCCCAGCGCTTTGACGAACGGGGCCTGTTCTTCAACGAGAATGAATTGGCAGCCAGGCGCCCTCCGACTCGTTGATACGTTTATCGATGGGTTATGCCGCACGCCGGATGCGCGATCCGGCGTGCGCGCTGACCGGGTCACGCCGCGTCAGCGAATTGGCGTTCCTTGTGGCCAATATCAAACTCGCTGCCTTTGAGCATCATGTTCCAATATAGATAAGGCAGAAACTTGGTTTTCAACAACCACGAAGAGAGTCGGGGCACCCGCGGATCGAGCGGGAAACTCGGCGTCACTTTGCCGCCATAGGTAAATTCCGCCAGCACGATTTTGCCATAGCCGGTGGTGAGCGGACAGGAGCCATAACCATCATAGGTTGCACTACCCTGCTCAGCGCGCATCGCCGCTAACAGGTTGCGCACCACCACCGGGGCCTGCATGCGCACGGCTGCCGCCGTTTTGCTATTGGGCGTGCTCGCCGCATCGCCAAGGCTAAAAATATTTTTATATTTGACGTGTTGCATCGATGTTTGATCAACCTGGACGAAGCCGGCTTCGTTGGCAATCGGGCTGCCTTTCAAGAAGTCAGGCGCGCATTGCGGTGGGGTGACATGGATCATGTCAAAATCCAGCACCGTCTCGGAGACGCTGCCATCAGCGGCGGTCACCGCGAAGGTCGCCTTTTTGGCTGGACCATCGATCTTTTTCAGCACCGTTTTATAATTCACGTTAATTTGATGGTCCTGCATCGCGGACTTCAGCGCCGGCACGAAAAACGCTACGCCAAACAATGTCTCGAGCGCCGTGCAAAATTTGATCTCCGTTGCCGCCCGCTTGCCAGTTTTGCGCAAATGATCAGCGGCGAGATACGCGATTTTTTGTGGCGCGCCGGGACATTTGATTGGCATGGGCGGTTGGGTGAAAATCATGGTGCCGCCTTGGAAGGATTTGATGCATTCCCAGGTATAAGCGGCCAAGTCACCACGATAATTGCTGCACACACCGTTGCGGCCCAGCGTCTCGCTCAGACCCTCAATTTTGTCCCAATCAAGCTTCAAGCCGGGGCAAACCACCAAATAGCGATAGGTCACCCGGCTGCTATCGGCCAAGACGACGCAATGATCATCAGGCTCGAACGACGCGGCGGCTTGCTTGATCCAATCAACGCCTTTGGGAATCAGAGAGGCTTCTTTCTTGATGGTCTGCCCGAGATTGAACACGCCAGCACCCACCAAGGTCCAGCCCGGCTGATAGGCATGGGTTTCCGAAGGTTCGATGATCGCGATCGAGCCATTGATTTTACTGCGCAGCATCGCGGCTGTCGTGATACCCGCTGCACCGCCGCCAACAATCAAAACATCATAGGGGGCTCTGGTTGGGGCGGTTTGGTGATCGGCGGCCAGATTGGGCATAGGGGATATCCTCCTTGATTTATGATTTTCGGGCACAAAGCGGCGCGGTAGCGCATGCTTGCAAATAAACGTATATATGTCTAGCTTAAATATGCAGAATATAGTGCCGTTCAGGGTGTTTAGTCCCTGTTCGGTGACGATCAGGAGATTTGGATGAGCGAGTTGTCGTCGCCGAGCCTATACCCGCCGCAATTGCATGATGTCGCCCCCGATTTTCAGGCGCGAACCACGATGGGTGTGCGCAGCCTGTCCGGGTATCGTGGTCGATGGTTGATTTTTTTCTCGCATCCTGCGGATTTTACGCCGGTTTGCACCAGCGAGTTTGTTGCCTTTGCCAAACTCGCCAGCGAATTTGAGGCCGCTGAGTGCGATTTGCTCGCGCTCTCAGTGGATAGTCTGTTCGCGCATTTGGCCTGGGTGCATAGTATTCACCAGCAATTCGGCGTGACGATCGGATTTCCGGTCATCGAAGACCCCTCAATGGCAATTGCGCGACGCTATGGCATGATTGCGCCCCACGCCCCGGATACCGCTTTGGTGCGCGCCGTCTATGTCATCGATCCGCAAGGCATCATCCGCGCAATCTTGTGGTATCCCATGACCATTGGCCGGAATGTCGCCGAATTATTGCGGCTGGTGCGCGCGCTGCAGGCGAGTGATACGCATCATGTGCTGATGCCGGAAGGCTGGCAACCGGGCGATGCCGTTATTTTGCCCGCACCACAATCGGCAGACGCCATGTTTGATCAAGGCGGCGAGGCGGATTGGTATTACCGGACCGGTCGAATCGGACGGGATAAACCGACGCCGCCGAGCAAAACAAAAAAGCACAACGGCCAATGACCTTAAGGCCAATGATACTGAAAGACAACTTTGATATCGAAAAAGCGGCTTTGACACTGCGCTATTTGGCAAACCCTACGCGGTTGCGGATTGCGCTGCATTTACTGAATGGCGAGCAATCGGTCGCGCAGTTAGAGGCGACGTTGCAAATCCGCCAACCGAATTTGTCCCAGCAGCTTGCCGAATTGCGTGATGCCGGCGTGGTCAGCGCGCGCCGCGACTCGCGGGCGATGATCTATCGGCTGGCGGATGACACCCACCATCGTTTGATCGCAGCCTTAGCCAGCGGCTTTGGTGATACGACAATCTCCGCGATACGCTCGAAGGCCGAGCCGACGCCATCGCCTCATCGCAACCATGCCGCCCATTTCGCTATTATCCGGGCCTAGAAGCTAACACGCGAACCTTCAATAGAACCGTAACACTCCAACGCCAGACTGAATTATTGGCTGGCATAACAATGATCAGGGGGACTTGCTTTGGAGCAGATCATTTTGGCTATTTTGTCGGGCGGAGCTGTTGGCTTTACCTTGGGTTTGATCGGTGGTGGCGGCTCGATCCTGGCGACCCCTTTAATGCTCTATGTGGTTGGCTTGCCACCGCATCGCGCGATCGGCACCAGCGCGCTCGCCGTGTCCGCCAACGCCTTTATTAATTTCTTCGGCCATGCGCGCAAACGCAACGTGTTTTGGCGAAGTGCGATTATTTTCTCGATTGTTGGTGTCCTTGGCGCTTTTGTCGGCTCGAATATCGGAAAGGCGCTCGATGGCAAGAAATTGATTTTCTATTTCGCGATTCTGATGGTGGTTGTTGGCATCTTGATGTTGCGGCGTAAACCGGCGCCGCATGTCAGCGGTGCAACGCCGCAGGAAGAACTGACCAAGCGGATGGCGGTGCAGGTTGCGCTCGCGGCGCTCGGGGCAGGGGCCTTATCCGGGTTTTTTGGCATTGGCGGCGGTTTTCTGATTGTGCCGAGCTTGCTGTTGAGCACCGGCATGCCGATGATTTATGCCATTGGCTCATCATTGCTCTCGGTCGGCACGTTCGGCCTAACAACGGCGATTAATTATTCACTGTCCGGGAAAGTGGCCTGGTTGGTGGCCGCCGAATTTATCGGTGGCGGGGTTTTGGGCGGCTTTCTTGGTATGCGCGCAGCTATCGCGTTAGCGCCGCGCCGATCCGCCCTTAACCGGGTGTTTGCTGGACTGATTTTTGTGGTGGCTGCCTACATGATTTACCGCAGCGCCAATTCGGTGGGGATTCATTTCTGAGGCTTGGTCGGTTGCGGCCAGCGGCGCAAATCCTGACCATAGAGCACCGGGAGCCGTAACAGCTTCGTTCCGTGATGACGGATGATGATTGGCTTGCCAATCGTGAGGGAGCGAAACAGCGGTGCATATTGCGCTTGCAGCTCCTTCGTCGCGCCTTCGGTGCCGACAATCAGGATATTATCGCCGATCAGCGAACGGGGCGGCACGGTAAAGGCAAATTCATGCGGGTCGCTGTCAAACACGGTCACTTTCACCGCCGGGCCAAGCGCGTAGCCGATCTTCCCCGCGTTGAACCAGCGCGTCGCTGCGATGGCGAAATGCGGCTGATCCAGCAAGCCCCGGCGCATCAGGGTGGCCCGCACGCTGGTCCAATCAACGGCCTGGATATCGGGCGAATGACCCAGCGCAAACAGCCGGTTGAACCCTGGAATAAACCCGAGATTGAGTTCAGCCACCATGAACAGCACGGCTCCGCCGAGTAACCCGGCGGAGCCAATGGCAACGCGCCTTATAATGTTCCGCTTGGCCGCGGTAAGATCGGCAATCCAAGCGCCCAGCAACGGAAATAACATCAAATAGCCTGGTGCTGCCCAATGGTATAGTATCTTGCGGGCGGACCAGAGCGCGACCACTGAAAATAACGTCACAGGGATCACCGCCAACGTCGCCAAGAACCGGGCGCGTCGATCCGCTTTGGCGCGCAATCCGCCGATCATTAAAATAATCATGGGAACGAAAATCCACGGCAGCACGAACAAAGCTTCACCGGCCCAAACAATAAAGGGCCGCAGCGGATAAAACCCAAAGCCGACCGCCCGCCCGCCCTGATAATCGAACGAGGCAAAATGATGCGTCGCGTTCCAAATCAGCACGGGGCTGAACAATATCAGGGCAATCAGGCACGCCACCCAAGGCCGCCATGTTGCGAGCAGGCGTCGCGCCGCCGGGTCGAGCACCAGGAACAACAAGGCACCCAGCAAATTCAGCGCCGCATTATATTTGGAATCCATCGCCAGCCCAATGCAGACACCGGCAACCAGCCAGTATTTCGGATCGGGCTGCGCCCCGGCGTCAGGCCGCGCCAATCCCAGCGCCTTGGCCATCGCGAGCACGGAAGCGAGCAGAAAGAAATCAAGCGGTCCATCCGGCAACACCCAGGTGCCGAAAGCCAACGAAAATACCGGCGAAATTGTTAAGGCCACCAGCGCCCATAGCGCCGCTTGGGCGCCGTATAGCCGATCGGTCAGGCGAACCATCAGCCATGAGGTGCCCGCGAACGCCGCGATAAAGGGCAGCCGCACGATCAGAGGCGTCTGCAAGCCGGTCACGCGCCGGATCGCGAGTTCCAGCCACCAAGAGACGAACGGATGATCAAAATAGGACAGAGCGAATTGGTGCGACGCCGCGACCATATAGCTCTCATCAATGCCGAGACCCATGCCCATGGCGAGGATCAATCGAAATAAGGTGGCAAGCGCGATTAGCCAAATCGCGAGGCGGGCAGGGGCGGTCTTCGTCATCGGCACGGGATGGGCGAGGAAGAGCGCGGGGTCAAGTGTTCAACATTGACATAGGGTAATGTTCATTGATAGGCATATTTGCGTCAAACGTCGGCGAGAGATAGGAACGATCATGCGATTAAAGAGTGGCATGCGATTAAAGAGTGGCATGCGATTGAAGAGTAGGCTGGCGATTTTGATCGCTCTGCTGGCTGCCAACCAAGCCGTAGCGTGGGCGAAGGCGCCGGAGATAAGGTGGTCTTCTCCCGTCGGGCATCCGGTTTACGCCACGCCGCGCTATCGTGATGGCCGCGTTTACCTGACCACAACCCAAAGCCAGGGGCCGAATGTTTTTGCACTGAACGCAACCACCGGCGCGATCATTTGGCGCTACGCGACGGCAGGGGCGATCACCGTGTCGCCAACGGTGAGCAAAAGCCAAGTCTTTGTCGCATCGGATATCGGTGCTACCCATTTCATGCGCGCGCTGAGCGCGAAAGACGGCGCTTTAGTCTGGCAATATACCCGCAACCAGCCGCCGCAATGCATGTGCAGCCATAACGCAACGCTGGGTGCCAATCTGGTATTCGCGCAAACCGATGGCCATGATCTTTATGCCTTTGCGCCGATGGGCAACATGCCTTCACGGCGGCTGTGGCAGTTCAAAAGCGATGGTGCGCGACTGACCCAGCCCGCGACGGCGCAGGGCTTGGTGGTGTTTGGCTCGGCCGATGATGATCTCTATGGCTTGGATGCGGCCACGGGCGCGCGGCGCTGGATCGCCAAAACCGGATATAGCTTCGTCGCGCCGCCGCTGGTGGTCAATGACCGGGTGATCGATGGCAATCGTGGCGGAACGGTCCATGCCTATGCGCTCGCGACCGGCAAATCGCTCTGGAGTTTTGCCACCAATGGTCCGATCGATTTTGCCCCGATCGCCAGCGATTCGCGTGTTTATCTGGTCTCCGAAGACCGGCATGTCTATGCGCTGAATGCAATCACCGGCAAGCTGATTTGGCAGCATCGAATGGCCGATGTCGCCATATCGCCGCCGGTTTTACAAGGGCAACGCTTGATCGTTGCAAACCGCGCCGGCGATGCCATCGCGTTGAACCCGCAAACCGGCGCGCTGCTTTGGCGCGTTCGGCTGCACGGCCTGCCGCAATCTGCGCCATTGCTATGGGGGAAAGACGTGGTCTTTAAGGTCGATGATCACATGATTGTGGCGATCTCGACCATGACAGGCACCGTGCGTTGGCGCTATCACACCTCAGCTGTGCTGACCAAGCCAATCGCCGCTGATGGTGCCATCGTGGTTGCGAGCAGTGCAGGTCAAGTCGTTGGTTTACGATAAGGAGATCGCAGTGCGAAAACAGAATTGCGTGGCGGGATTGTTGGTTGGATCGATGCTGGCGTTGGCCGGCGCGGGTACCGCCGCAGCAACGCCTGCACCAATCTCGGCGAGCCATGGCTGGTTTCGCTATTTGATGGCGCAAATTCCAGCCGGCGGCTTCGTAACCCTGCATAATCACACCGCGAAAACCATTACCCTGACCGGCGTGAGTGCGGCGTCCTGCGGCATGGCCATGCTGCATCGCTCAGAGGATAACAGCGGCACCGATCGGATGGTGATGGTGCATTCCATCGCAATCCCGCCGCACGGGCGCGTTCAGTTCAAGCCCGGCGACTACCATATCATGTGCATGCAGCCCACCATGCAGGTTGGCCAAACCGTGCCGGTAATTTTCCATTTCCGCGACGCGCCGGATCTCACCGTACCGTTCAAAATCTATGGTGCCGATCAAAATCCGGCAAAGTCATGAGGTCTCAGCTCGCGATGATCGGGCTTGCTTTGCCACTGATGGCAGCCGCTCCCGCCTCACAAATACAGCTTGGTGCCACCATCATGGCCCACGGCACAGCATCAGGGGCATTGCCCTGCATGGCGTGTCATGGCGGCCATTTGCAGGGCAATCCTGCCATCGGCGCGCCACGTCTCGCGGGACTTGATCCGGCGGTCACGTTGGCCGCACTCAAAGCGATTGCCGCTGGAAAAATGGGCAAAAACTACGTGATGGCCAATATCGCCCGTGATCTTAGCCCCACCCAGCGCCAAGCTGTCGCCGCCTATTTGGCTTCCCTGAAATCCGGCTCATGATCGCCAGGCGCACGGTCTGGCGCGGTGGGTTGGCGCTCAGCACCACCGCTCTGCTGGCCGCCTGCCATCACGCCTGGACGCTCAATCCGCAAGATGTTTCGGTGCGGGGGCATTTTCCCAATCTGCAATTTCAAATGACCAACGTCGCGACCGGCAAAATCGTGACGCAGGCAAATTTTCGCGGCTTCGTAACCTTGGTTTATTTCGGCTACGCCAATTGCCCCGATGTCTGCCCGCTGACCTTGGCTGAAATGTTGAAAATCATTGGGTTACTGGGCGACAATGGCCCAAAATTGCGGTTTTTATTCGTCACCGTTGATCCGGAGCGCGACACCGCGCCCATTCTCGCCAAATATCTGCATTTATTCGGTGCGCCGGAATTGGTGGGGCTGCGTGGCAACGCGACGCAGCTCAGCCATTTCGCCCAATCGCTCCATGCCGACTATGCAGTGCATCCCTCCGCCAACCCAGCCGATTACACCGTGACCCATTCGGCTGCCGTGTATGTGTTCAATCAACAGGGCAAGGCAGAATTCATTTGTGCAGGATTATCGGCTCAACATCCTGATATTGCCGGTATTACCCGCGATCTGCGCCACGCTATCACCACCGACGCGATTTAATTGAACCGCGCCAAGGCGGTAAGCAGGCCGTCGCGCTGCTTGGATTGGGTAAGCTGCTGCAGCTTGTTGACCAAGGCGGCATAATCCGGATGCGGGTTCAGCCCCAACTCAGGGATAATGAAGCGTGCATTGCCGTGCAGACCAAACACATACACCAAGGCTGAATGCGTCACCTGGTATTTTTCAGGATTGGCCGAGGGATGCACCGAGGCAACCACGCGGTAGCGGCGCGTCAGCCGGTATAGCGCATTCGGCCCGCCGCGCAGGCCAATCATATGCGGATCAAACAAAGCCAGATAGCGATGCAGCAGGGCCAGCCCATCGCGCTTGGGATCGACCGTGACGAACAAAAACACGGTCTTGGCGGCGACCGAAGGATATTTTTGTTGTAATTTCAGAAAGATTTGATGAATTTTACCCAATGTATCCGGGCAAACATCCGGGCAATTGGTGTAGCCGAAATAGAGCATCACCACCTTGCCGCGAAAATCGGCTGCGGTCACCCGTTTGCCGGTGCTGGCATCGGTCATGGTCAAACGCAAGGGCGGCGCAAGCCCGGTGATCGGCACAACGATTTGGGTGGCTGGCACTTCTGGGGATAACAGCGGCGCTGATGTCGCCGCTCTGGCCGGGTTGATCGCGCCGAGCGCCGCGAGCACCGCGATCCATCGAAAATTACGGCGGATGAAGCGGACCGGGATGAAGGTGACGCCGTTCAAAAAATCGTATAGCATCTTGTTCTCATGATCCTTTTGCTTTGGCAAAACAAGCCGGGGCAAAACAAGCGTTGGTAAAACAAGCGTTGGCAAAACAAGCCGGACGCAGGGTCGTGATCGGCGAAATACGCGGCGTTGCCCTGCGCCATGACGGGGTACCCTTGGGAGCGGCGAATGAACGAGACACGCGCAATGAGCAGCCCGCCGACATCACCGGGCCTTGAAGCCTCAGGGAGCCGCATCGAAGCGGACTCGATGGGCACCATCGCGGTTCCTGCCGATCACTATTGGGGCGCGCAGACCGCCCGTGCGCTGATCCATTTCGCCATTGGCAGCGAACGCATGCCGGTGGCGTTGCACCATGCGTTTGGTATCGTCAAACGGGCGGCTGCAGAGGTGAACGCCGCGCGCGGGGCTCTTGCCCATGACAAGGCGATGGCGATCATTCGCGCCGCCGATGAAGTGGCTTCTGGCGCGCTGGATGCCGAATTTCCGCTGCCGGTTTGGCAAACCGGGTCGGGCACGCAGACCAATATGAACGTCAATGAAGTCATCGCGAACCGGGCGATCCAACTTCTCGGTGGCACGCTGGGCAGTAAAAGCCCAGTGCATCCGAATGATGACGTCAACATGGCCCAATCATCCAATGACATCATGCCAACGGCGATGCATGTGGCAACGGCTCTCGCCTTCACCCGTGACGTTCGGCCCGCTGCGGACGCTTTGGCAGCAACGATTGAAAATAAAGCAAATTTTTGGATGTCGGTGGTGAAAATTGGCCGCACCCATTTGCAGGATGCGGTGCCGTTGACCGTCGGCCAAGAATGGTCCGGCTGGGCCGCGCAATTGCGTGGTGCGATCACTCAACTCGATTATTGCATGCCCGGCCTGCTCGAATTGGCCGCTGGCGGCACGGCGGTCGGCACCGGGTTGAATGCGCCGCGCGGCTTTTCCCGCGCCATCGCCGCACGGATCGCGGCTCTGACCGGGCTTGATTTCGTTACCGCGCCCAACAAATTCGCAGCCCTCGGCGGCCTGGATGCCATGGTCGCGGCCAGTGCGGCGCTGCGCCATGTCGCGATTGTTTTATATAAAATTGCCAATGACTTACGCTGGCTCGCGAGTGGCCCGCGCTGTGGCATCGGCGAATTGCGTCTGCCAGAGAACGAGCCTGGTTCCTCGATCATGCCGGGCAAGGTCAACCCCACGCAATGCGAGGCGATGATGATGATCGCCACCCAAATCATCGGGCTGGACACCGCCGTTGCGTTCGCCGGCGCGCAGGGCAATTTCGAGCTCAATGTAATGCGCCCGCTGGTCATTCATAACGTGCTGAGCGCGGCACAATTACTATCAGACGGAATGGCCAGTTTTCGCGATTACACCGTCGCGGGCACCAAGCTCAACAAAGCGCGCATCAGCGAGGGGCTGGAACAATCGCTCATGTTGGTCACAGCGCTCACGCCGGCCATCGGCTACGATAAGGCGGCAGAACTCGCGCATATGGCGCATCAGCAAGGCTTATCGCTCCGCGAAGCCGCCATCCAGTCCGGCTTGCTCACCGACGCTCAATTTGACGCCGTGGTGAACCCGATCACGATGGTCGGCGAGGGCGTAGCCGGCGCGTAACCGCCCCGGCGCGGCTTCAGCCAATTTTAGCCTTGAGAGCCGTATTGACCGAGGCTGGATTGCCCTTACCCTGCATCGCTTTCATCACCTGACCCACGAAAAAGCCGAAAAGCTTTTCCTTACCGGCTTGATATTCGGCCAATTTATCCGGATGCGCGGCAATCACCTGGTCAATCGCCGCATCAATCGCGCCGGTATCGGTCACCTGGCGTAACCCGCGCGATTCCACGATCGCAGCGGGTTTTTCACCAGTATCAACCATAATTTCAAGAACTTCCTTGGCGATCTTGCCGTTGATCGTCGCATCGCTCATCAAATCGAGCAGCGCCCCCAGGTCAGCTTCACGAACCGGGCTGGTCTCAATCGTTTTGCCCGTGCGGTTAAGCCCAGCGAAGAAATCACCCAGCATCCAATTCGCGACCTGCTTGGCGTCGCGCCCACGGGCGACCGTCTCGAAAAAGTCGGCAGTCGCTTGTTCTTGCACAAAAATAGCCGCTTCATAGGGGGTCAGCCCGTAATCGCGGATCAACCGGGCGCGCTTGGCATCCGGCAACTCGGGTAATTGCGCCCGCAATGTCTCGATCCAGGCTTGATCGAGCACCAGCGGCAGCAAATCCGGCTCGGGAAAATAGCGATAATCATGCGCATCTTCCTTGCTGCGCATCGAGCGGGTTTCGCCCCGCGCCGGATCAAACAAGCGGGTTTCCTGCTGCACGCTCTCGCCGGATTCCCACACATCGATTTGACGCAAGGCTTCAGCTTCAATGGCTTGCATGACGAAACGGATCGAATTGACGTTCTTGACCTCGCAGCGCGTGCGAAACGCTTCGCCGGTTTTGCGCACCGACACATTCACATCGGCGCGCATCGATCCTTCATCCATATTGCCATCGCAGGTGCCAAGATAACGCAGGATCATCCGCAACTTGCGCAAATAAGCCCCGGCTTCCTCGGGGCTGCGCATATCCGGCTCGCTGACAATCTCCATCAGCGCCACACCGGAGCGATTCAAATCGATCAGCGATTTCTCCGGGTTCTGATCATGCATACTCTTGCCCGCATCCTGCTCCAGATGCAGGCGGGTGATGCCGATGGTGCGAGTTTCGCCGGAGTCGAGTTCGATATCGATGGCGCCGGTGCCAACAATCGGATGCTCGAATTGGCTGATTTGATAGCCCTGGGGCAAATCCGCGTAGAAATAATTCTTCCGGTCAAAACGCGACACCAAATTAATGGTCGCGTTCAACCCCAGCCCAGTGCGTACCGCCTGTGCGACGCATTCACGGTTCAACACTGGCAGCATGCCAGGAAAACCCGCATCGATGAAGCTGACCTGGCTGTTCGGCTCCGCGCCAAAATCAGTCGCGGCACCGCTGAATAATTTGGATTGGGAAATCACCTGGGCATGAACTTCCAAACCCACCACAATTTCCCAAGGGCCGGTCTTGCCGGTGAGGACATAGCTCATCGGACCGCACTCCCGCGCAAAGCGGGCAGGGCGGTGAAGCCCGCAGCCGCCTCCAAAGCGCCAGCCACCGCGAACACGGTTTCCTCATCGAAATGCCGGCCAATCACCTGCAAGCCAAGCGGCAGACCGTCCGGGTCCAACCCCGCTGGAATGCTCATGGCAGGAACACCAGCCAGCGAAGCCGGCACGGTAAAGACATCGTTCAAATACATGGTTACCGGATCGTCCATTTTTTCGCCCAAAGCGAAGGCGGCGGAAGGGGCCGTGGGCGTCAAAATCGCGTCAACGCCGGTTGCTTGCGCGAAAGCCGCCTGAAAATCGCGCAAAATCAATGCTCTAATTTTTTGCGCGCGCAAATAATACGCGTCATAATAGCCAGCCGAGAGCACATAGGTGCCGATCATGACGCGGCGTTTCACTTCCGCGCCAAAGCCCGCAGCACGGGTGCGCTCATACAGATCGATCAGATCATCACCCTCAACCCGCGCACCAAAGCGCACACCATCATACCGCGCCAAATTCGAGGACGCCTCGGCTGGAGCGACAATGTAATAAACAGGCAAGCCGTATTTCGTGTGCGGCAGCGATATATCAACAATCACGGCGCCTGCCGATTTGAGCCAATCGATCCCGGCTTGCCACAGTTTTTCAATGGTCGGGTCCATCCCATCGACCCGATATTCAGCGGGAATGCCGATGCGTAGCCCTTTGACGCCCCGCGAACACGCGGCGCGAAAATCAGGCACGGCGCGTTCGGCGGAGGTGCTGTCACGCGGATCAAAACCGCTCATGGTTTCGAGCAAAATCGCGCAATCCTGCACCGTGCGCGCCATCGGCCCGGCTTGATCGAGCGAAGATGCGAACGCGACGATGCCAAACCGCGAGCAGCGGCCATAGGTAGGCTTGATCCCGGCAATGCCGGTAAAGGACGCCGGCTGACGGATCGATCCGCCCGTGTCAGTGCCGGTCGCGCCCATCGCGATCCGCGCCGCGACGGCGGCGGCGGAACCGCCCGAACTGCCGCCCGGCGTCAATTTTTTGCCATCGGCGCGCTGCCAAGGATTTTCCACCGGACCATAGGCCGAGGTGATATTGGAGGAGCCCATGGCGAACTCATCGAGATTGGCCTTGCCCAGCGTAATGGCACCCGCCGCCTTGAGTTGCGCGGTAACGGTGCTGTCATAAGGCGGGATAAAGGGTTCGAGAATTTTGGAACCAGCCGTGGTGCGCACGCCCTCTGTGCAGAATAAATCCTTGATCGCCAATGGGATACCTGACAACGATGGCGCTGATCCCGCCGCCCGCGCGGCATCGGCGGCGCGCGCCTGCTGCAGCGCAAGGTCCGGCGTTTCGGTGATGAAGGCATTGAGGCGCGGATTCAGGGCGCTGATCGCGCTCAGATGCGCTTGGGTCAGCTCGACCGCCGAAATATGCCGGGCTGCCAAGGCGTCCAGCGCCTCAGCGATTGTCCAATCGAGCGGGTTCATTCCACCACCTTCGGTACAGCGAAGAAATTATCGATCCGGTCCGGCGCATTAGCCAGAATCCGCTCTGGCATCGCGCCATCGGTCACCACGTCGTCACGCAGCCGCAGCGCCATCTGCGCGCCACCTGAGAGCGGCTCGACGCCGGTAACGTCCACGGCAGCGAGCTGCTCGACATAGCCGAGAATTGCATTGAGTTCGCCTTGCAGGCGTGGAATCTCCGCGTCGGTAAGGCGGAGACGGGCGAGTTTCGCGATACGACTGATCGTCGCGGGGTCGAGCGACATGGGCATCCCTTGGGTTTCTGTGCGGGATCGACCATAAACGGGCGCATGACACTGTTCAACCTGACCGAGATGGTCGCAAACCTGCCCCGCAATGCACGGCTGATCGGCATCGATCCCGGCACGCGGATTATCGGCGTCGCGTTGTCTGACGTGGGCCGTCGCCTGGCCTCGCCCTATGGTGCCATGCCGCGCGGTAAAATGGCCGATATCGCGGGCACAATTCTCGATATTGCCCGCAAGGAAGGGGTAGGGGGTTTGGTGGTCGGCTTACCGCTCTCCATGGATGGCTCCCTGGGCCCTGCGGCGCAGGCGGCGCGCGATTGGGCGCACGCGCTGCAAGCGGCAACCCGCCTGCCGGTCGCGATGATGGATGAACGCCTCTCCTCGGCGGCAGCGAACCGGGCGATGATCGCGGCTGATGTCACCAGAGCAAAGCGGGCGGCTCGGGTTGATGCGGCGGCGGCATCGTTCATGCTGCAAGCGGCGCTGGATCTGGTGGCGGGGGTCGATTGAAGTCGCTCGCTATTCTGGCCCTGCTCGCCGTGGCGGGACTGTGCGAAGTGGGGGGCGACGCCCTCATGCGCAATTTTTTGCACAGCACGGGCGCGGCCCGGTTCGGTTGGTTCGCGGCGAGTGTTGCGGTGCTCGCGGCCTATGGCGTGCTGGTCAATCTGGGGCCATGGGATTTCGGTCGAGTGATCGGCGTTTACGTGGTATTGGTATTCCTGATCGCCCAGGCGGTAAATTTCTTCGCTTACGGGATAAAGCCCTCATTCGCCGTGCTGGTTGGCGGCTTGATGATCGTGGCCGGCGGGCTGGTGCTCGCGGCAACCGGTCGAGGCTGACGCTCCGCACTGATTCGCGAGGTCGGAATAATCGCGCTTTATTCTTGGCTTCATCCGAAACTTGTTTATAAAATAATCCAACAGAAAATGCGCTCAGGGGAGGGGTTTTATGCGTGGTTTGATGCAACAGGCGCCATTATTGATCTCTGATTTGATCCGCCACGCTGCGCGGCACCATCCGCGCGCCGAAATTGTTGCCAAACTACCCTCGGGCATCCACCGGCAATCTTATCGTGATACCGAGCATCGCGCCAAGCAATTGGCGCAAGCGTTGGCCCGGCTTGGCGTCACGTTCGGTGACCGTGTCGCGACGCTGGCCTGGAATAGCCATCGCCATGTGGAACTTTATTTTGCGATCTCGGGGATGGGGGCGGTGGTCAACACCATCAACCCACGCCTTGCGCATGAGGATATTGGCTATATCGCGAGCCATGCCGAAGACCGGGTGATTTTCGCCGAGTTGGATTTTGTGCCGATTATCCAAGCAATCGCACCAGGGCTGGCCGGAACGCTGCGCACGGTGGTATTTTTGTGCGATGCGGCAGAATTGCCCGCGCTCGAATTGCCCGGGGCGGTCACGGTTTTGGCCTATGAGACGCTGATTGCCCCGGAAAATGGCGCCTATGACTGGCCCAGCTTCGATGAAAACACCGCAAGCGCGCTGTGCTACACATCAGGCACCACCGGTAAACCGAAAGGGGTGCTGTATTCACACCGCTCGACCGTGTTGCAAGCGATGGCGGTGAATGCCGCCGATTCCTGCGGTCTGCGGGCGGTGGACCGGATGATGCCGGTCGTGCCGATGTTTCATGTGAATGCATGGTCGCTACCCTATGCCGCGGCAGCGTGCGGGGCCTCGATGGTGCTGCCGGGGCGGTTTTTAGATGGGGCCAGCCTTTACGCGTTGATCGAGGATGAGCATGTGACGGTTTCCGCTGGTGTGCCCACGGTGTGGCTCGGGGTATTGGAAAATCTGCGCAAAACTGGTGGTAAATTCACTTCGTTGTACCGATTGCTCATCGGTGGTTCGGCTTGTCCGGAAGCCTTGTTCGACGCCTATGGCGCGCTGGGCGTCGAAATCCGGCACGCGTGGGGCATGTCTGAAAGCAGCCCAATCGCGACGATGGCCGCGCCAATTCCGGGCGATGACGCGTCAAGCGCGCATCGGCACCAGCTTAGCCAGGGGCGGGTTTTGTTCGGCATCGACATCCGGATCATGCGCGAGGGGGCCGAGGCGGCGTGGGATGGCGCGCTGGCCGGTGATTTTGAGCTGCACGGTCATTGGGTGGCCACCGGCTATTACCGGATGCCGCCGAGCGTGACGGCGGATGGCTGGTTTCCAACCGGCGATGTCGGCATGATCGATCCGGTTGGGTTTGTGCAATTGACCGACCGGAGTAAAGATCTGATCAAATCGGGCGGGGAGTGGATCAGCTCAATCGATTTGGAAAATATCGCCGTGGCGCATCCGGCGGTGCGTGAAGCGGCGGTGATTGCGGCGAAACATCCGAAATGGGACGAGCGGCCCTTATTGATCGTGTCGCTTCGGCCCGGCATCACCGCAAGCCGGGATGATTTATTGTCGATTTACGCCGGCAAAGTGGCGAAATGGGCGGTGCCGGATGATGTGGTGATCGTTGATGAATTGCCGCATGGCGCCACTGGGAAATTGCTGAAAACAGCCTTGCGGGCGCAGTTCGCCGCGCATTTGCTCGCGCGCAACGCGGCGGAGTAGGCGAGCGGAGTGCCGATCATGGGGTGTTTTTTTGGCACCACCAAAAGTCGCAGAAGAAATATTATGGAAAGGCCCGGCCATTTCATCGGCGTTGCATTTTTGCGTTTAAATGGCATTTTACAGCGCAATTACCGACTTCATAAAGCGCTATTTAATGCGTTGCGTATAGCGGCGATGTGATCTAAATCGGGTGAATGCCAGCTATCCGTCTTCGACAAACCTATGTAATTCCAAGATCTGTGACTGGTTGGGGTCTGACCGATGATCATGGGTTGCCAAGATATTGGCCAACCATATGGGCAAATGTTTTGAAGGCTGATTTGAGTGAGTCGACGCGCGGTAGTCATCTTGTGGCCGTAGAGAAGTTGTACCGCTCGGTGGCCAGCCAGACGGGTCAGGACCGTCTTGATATTATGATTGCGCAACTCGACTTTGATGGTCTGGAGTCAGCGCTCGGGGGCTTTCTGACCAGTCTACGCAACTCAAGCGTTCAAACGGGTGTGGATCGTGGCTCGACCTGGGCGTCGGCCATAATGTTCCTGAGCGATGTTCTCAAGCATTTGCAGGCGGAACAGCCGTTCGCAGAGTTGCAGGCAAAGTTGAACAGGATAACTCGCTTATATAGCCAAATTTCTCCCAGCCTGCCCCGCCCACCTGCGCCAATCCGGGCATTACCCGCCGTCGTCGTGGAGGATTTATATCGGCTGTTCGATCCGAATTCTGCCACCAATCCCTTCCGGACACCTGCGATACGTTGGCGTAACTTCTTGCTTTTCCTTATGTTATTGCACCTTGGACTACGTCGCGGTGAGGCGGCAAATTTGCCTGCTGATGCTATTAAGGACGACTTTGACCCTGAGACCGGAGAGATAAGGTATTGGTTAAACGTGGATGAAACTGATGTCGAATCTGACCCACGCCAAACCGCTCCTGGATTGAAGACAGCTTATTCACGACGGCAACTCCCGATTTCAGAAGAAATTCTCAAGACGGCCGACGTCCTCGTGCAGAATTATCGACGCGGCGCACGACACGGCTTTCTCTTTGGGTCGCAAAAGGGGAAACCCCTCGCCTTACGGCAAATGCACAATGTCTTTGAAGTCATCACACAATGCCTATCAGAACCAGCCAAGAGAGCCTTGTCCAACCGAAAAAAGGACACAGTGACGGCCCATGACCTTCGGCATACCTGCGCAGTCTATCGATTAAGCCGCTACCTAGCTCGCGGAGATTCCCAAGAAATGGCAATCGATAAACTTCGCGTCTTCTTTGGGTGGTCAAAGACATCCGAGATGCCCCGCCATTATGCCCGCGCCTACTTTGAGAGCGGATTGGCGGATGTATGGAACGATGGCTACGACACTTTCGTGGAAACCCTTCGCAATCTTGAGGCATAGATGAGCCCCTTACTCGCAACCAATACAGGCCAGCTTGAGCCTGCGCTCGTAAATCTACCGCCATTGCCATCCTCATTGCGATACTGGGACGACTACCTAGACACCTATCATACGATAAGGGATCTTGCGGAAACTGACGTTTGGACCATAACGCAGGACGGCAAACAGACTAATTTTGACTTTAATTGTTGGCCAAATAATTACCGCGGTCTGATAAAATTGATAATTATTGAAGAATTTTTTAGGCTTGACGTAACAACTATAAATATTTTTTATTTGAGTTTAGCTTCTGTCATTAGAAAAATCGGCGCTGAACCGTTACTAAATTTATTGGTTGGTCTTTCTCCTCACGAAGCCCGTGATCAATGGTTGGAGACCATTCTACCGAATTGCACTAACCTTGAAGCTTCATCCCTTAAAGCTGCCTTTCACAGTCTTTGTATCCAAGCAATAAGTCCGTGGACGCCCGAATATCGGGATTACGTAGCAAAGCTACCCACACCAAAGACAGATTATTATCGGACTGTTCGTACTGGCGACTGTTTTGTTCCACTCGACCAGCAATCGCTTATCATAGACTACTTTGATGAAATGACGGCTCGGGTGGGAATCGAAAAAGCAAAAATTCACCCAAGGCGCCTCCGTGATGCTTGCATCCTCATTATCAGTCACCAGCACGCCCTGCGTCCAGGGCAGGTTGCGCGGCTTAGAGTGGCGGACGTTCGCATACACGATACTGGCGCAGTGCATTTCAGCTACCCTCTACTCAAGCAGCGACGCAGCAATAATATGCGCCGGGTAACCCGGCGGGTAAAACGTGAGTGGGGTCGGCTGTTTGCCGCCTACAGCTTGAGCGGGCGGGCCGCCTTGATGGATGAGGAGGACTTCACACCGACCGATTCGTTTTTTGGGCTCAAGCCAGCTCAAATATCAGATGTAATTCAGAGTCTCACCGAAAGCATTACCGGGGAACGATGGACGGCCACTGACCTACGCCACACGGCGGCGCAACGTTTGACTGATGGAGGGGTATCCCATATCGCCATTTCTGAGTTCATGGGCCATGCTTCCGTTAAGACAGCCAACGTCTATTTTGATACTTCACCAACGCAAGCACAGCGTGTCAATCAAGCGTTGGCACTATCACCGATTTACTCCACGATCGTCGAGGTGGCTAAAACCAGGACGATCAATAAGGCAACATTACTGCGCCTACCCCCGGACAAGCAAATTGGGGCCGTGCCCCACGGTATTCCGATCGCAGGCATCGGTGGCTGCCGCATGGGTCAGTCGTTGTGCACCAAGAACCCAGTTCTCAGTTGCTATACATGCCGAAAGTTCATGCCAGTAAAGGATAGCCGTATCCATGAAGAGGTTGTTCAAAACCTTCGCACCGTCGTTAAGGATTTCGCCGATGCATCACGGGGGAACGAAGAAAGTCCAGCCTACACACAACTTCGTCGGATGTTAACTGCGGCAACGCAAGTCGTTGCGGAAATCGATGCTGGAGTGGACGAGACGGTAGGAGATGGGGATGAATGATTTCTATGCTGCGTTCATCGGGAGAGGCAAAAAACTCGCCGCCGAAAATCAGCTCGTGTGGGATATGACCTATGATGATTTGGGATTGGTAGAAAAGACAGAACGGTGGAATCTGACAAACCTCTGCGGCATGGTTCCCCCACCAACCTTATGGCTTGGGGACATGGGATATGACAATAAGTGCCTTCCAATCCTCAATCGTTTCCTTGTGCGTGCAGGGAAAATATCGCGTAGCGATGGCCCTATGCCGCCCAATTGGCAGGATTTCTACAAATCAGTGGTATTGAATGAGCTTCTTGTAAAGCGGAATAAGCCAAGCCATGCAATTACGAATATCGGCCGCCAAATTCGTATCCTAGCAGCATGTGCTCATGAAACGGACCCATGGGCTCTGACATCCGATATCGTGCAGCTTGCATACAATGTGGCACTGCTGATAGGCGACTCCGGAAAACGGGCAGCTAATGTGGCGATGACGGTCCGAACAATCATTGATGGATTGCATCTGGCCGACCAAAGCCCACTAGCCGGATTTTGTGTCCCCTTCCCTACCGACGAGGCTAACGCTGCAGAGAAGCAGGTTCAGAAAATTAGAAAGGCGAACAATATTCATAGCACTGTGGATCAACGACGATCAGAGCTGGCGCAGCGCAAAGCTGCAGGCAAGCTCCCCGGCGAAAGGGCTTTTTGGGAACTTGTTCGAATTGTGTTTACTGAAAAGCCCAAAACCTTCTCCGACGCTGTACGATTTTGCCAGATCAAAGTCGCGATTGTCACTGGATTCCGCATGGGCGAGAATGCAACCATTCCTGTTGATTGGGAACGTTGGCGCGATTATGTCGACACTAATGGTAAGCCCGCGGGCGAAAGTGGTGGCATCTCGCGATCTTTGATGCTCAGGCATTTCGCTGAAAAACAAGCAGATGACGTCGGCACCAGGAACTCGGACTCCGAAATCCGAGAGCAAACGATTGTGCTTTACGAGACGGCGCAACACGTGCCTCAGATCTTTGAAGAAATCGTTCGTGATTCATTGATGACAGCGCAGCAGATCACTCAGCCGATGCGTAATCGCCTTAGGCATCAAATCGAAACAGGCCGCCTATTTCCCGAGTTGGATCCTGACGATCTAATTCCAGGATGGGATCTCCGCAACCGATGCACAGGATCCGTCAAGTTCGCAAAGAGCCCTATCCCCGAACGCTTGATCGTAGCGTATCGAGAGTCATTCCGGCTTGATGTATTGGACCAAATTCGATCCCAGCAAATCGAAAATCTCCAACGCGATGGCGCAGACGTCGAAGTTGGCAAATACTTGTCTCGTCTAAGAAAAAATTATGGGCTTACGCCCCGACGCGCCACCGGCGAACCTTATCAGGATGGTCAGAGTGTTGATTCGAAAGATCTATACTATAAGGTGGGAGAGGTCGAAGACCTCATGCCGCGTATTGCCCCGACAAAAACGCCCGATAGGGCGTCGTTCACGCTGCAAGACGGCACCCAACTCTATCCTCATGATTTGATGTTCCTATTGCCTACCAACGACCGTCTCGAATCTCTTGATCGTGGTATATTGGATATTGAACGCTACTTTGCCGTCGGCCGCGTAAGCCCATCCGACATGCATTGCCATCTCGGCGGAAGGCCGGATAATCTCTTCTCACGATACGGCGAGACCGAGGAGGATCGCAATTTATCCTTAAACACCCATTCTTTAAGACATCTCCAAAACGGGGAACTGTTCCGCCTCGGCGTGGCAGATACCATTATCACAAAGCGGTTTAATCGCCGTTCTGTTATCCAGAGCTACGAGTATAATCATGCAAGCTTAGGAGAAGACTTAGCCCATATTGATCTTCCCAAAAATGCTGAGCGGATGGGTCCGCGCGCGCAAGAAGTTCTGAGGATGATCGATGCTGGCAGGGTTGCCGGGACCGTTGTGGATGAATTCCACAAAATTCAAAGCGAACTTGGAGATGATGCGGCATTTGATTACCTTGACGCTGAAGCCGATGGTTTACACGTAACGCCATATGGTTTTTGCGTGAATAGCTTCTCAATGGACCCCTGCCCCAAGCATATTGAATGTTATAATGGTTGCCAGCATCTTTGCCGCACGGATGTGACCGAGGAACAGCGTAACTTGGAACGTCTCGGAAAAAGAATGCAACAGGTCGTTGACAAGATCAAGTCAACGCCCGCCGATCAGCGGTCTCTCGGTTGGTCAAATCAGCTCAAGCACGCGGATGTGCGTCTCCGTAACATCAGGAAAGCCCTAGCCACCAGGCCCGGCCAGCGTCCATTTCCAGATGGACCCGATTTGTTTCGGTCGCTTGATGATAAGGTTGGCCGGACTATCCTCGATGGACCCAAAATCCGGAGGGCGGAATGACGACCGATCGTGGATTTGAGGTCTTCAGGGAGGTCCTTGAAGCGATGCTTTGTGAGAACGCCAATATTACGGCCACTGCGGCTGCCCATCACCCTTCGTCACCCTACAAACATGCCTCGGATATCACTCGTAACCCTGGCCGCGCGGCCCTGCTTAAGCAGTATGCTGAGCGGCAAGCTGAACTTCGGCGTCTATTGGAACGAACGAATAAGCAGTCGAGGACTAATCTGACAGTCAAGATTGCGGATTTAGAGTATAAAGTAGCCCAACTCCAAGCGCAACGCGATCTTTTGATTGCAAGCCATAGGTCGATGATCCTCGCCGTTGGCGAGATGGGCGGCATGGCGGCATGGCGTAGGTTCTTCGAGCCTTGGCAAGAGGCCATAAATTCGCTCAAGGCGATGGGAGCCATGCCTAATGCGGACGTGTTGCCACTTGTCCCGAATCACCGCGCCCGGAATGCAAACAAAAATGGCTAAGGGAATTGGGAAAAGCGGAAACCAGATCGCGGAGGAACACGTCCAGACCCTGATTGCCATCCTGGATGGCTATCGGGACAAGGCTCTGCCGCGCTATGGGAGCGAAATTAACCATAGCAAGCTAGCCAAGGAATGTGGGTTTGACCGGGCCATCTTCAGGACCAATCCCCGCTGCATGGAACTACTTGAGGTCGCTGATCGCACCGACCGAGAGCGGTTCATGACCAAGATGCAGCAAGCTGAGGTTCATCGCGAAGAGAAGGCCAAGATAGACCAGGATCGCGCAGATCTTGAAGCCATGAATCTCCGTCTTCTTGCCGAGAACGCCGCGCTCCGCAAAGAAATTGAACGGTTCCGAAGGTTGGAGCGCCTAATGGCCGATACGGGCCGGTTCCCGTCATGATCCCTATGCATATAGCTTCCCCGTCGAACTGCTTCGCCATGGCCTTAAAGTAGCGCCAATAAATGTCACTACGAAACCCCCTGCCCGCTCAGTTGCGCCGCTCCCAGCTCCAGCAGGAGGAATTGGCTGCCGGTGACCCATCTGATCGCACCGTTACTTTGGAAATTGAGGTAACCTCGTTCCACAGATCGCCCCTTGGCGGCGGCATCATGATCGGCCGCGACCAGCGACCCGAAGCCGCCCAAGGGCTCATCCGGGTCGTGATGAACTCCCAAATGTCGGTTCGGGAGCCGTCGTCAGGTGAGGCGTGGCGCGTGAGCGGACGCGAACGCGCCCACCAGGATTTCGGTATGCAAATCCATGCCTCCGTGGCCCTGCCGCTGATACCGACTGGTCGTGCGATTGTCCGATATCTTGCCACATCAAAGAAATTCACCGGGGTCGGCTGGAAGGCGGCTAATCGCTTGTGGGACCAGATGGGTGAGTCCCTCTACACGGTAATCCGCCAACGGGACTATGCGGCGTTGACGCCTGTCGTGGGCATGGAATGCGCCGTGATGATCGTGCAGGAATTCGGCCTCCTGGCTGACGAGGTCGATGTATTCCAATGGCTCGACCGTTATGGCGTCAGCGCCCGCACGGCCGCCGCAGTTGCATCAATCTGGGGTCGTGGCGCCATCGAAAAAATCAGCGCCGATCCATACACACTCGTCCTTCTTGAACCGTGGCGAGCCGTCGATGAACGCGCCCTTCGGCTCGGGCTGCAGCCGGATGATCCCCGACGGCTCCTGGCGGGTGTGGAGGAAGCATTCGCGCGGCGATATCAGCGTGGCCACACAGCGGCTCATAGGGGTGATATCGAGACCCAATTGAGACCGATCCTGGGGATACGCACGGTGCGCCAGGCAAGCGACGCAGTTGATCGTGCGCTTGATGCCGGACAAATCATTCAATGCCAAGATGGGTTGCTGCAAAGCCGATCAGCATGGTTCATGGAGCGCGAAGTCGAGCGAGCATTCCGTGAACGACTGAGCCGCGACAGCATTACTCCGCCCCCTGCGGAGATCGCGGCGGCAATTGCTGAAATGGAGGCACGCGATGGCTACCACCTCACCCAAGGGCAACGTGAGGCCGTCTACATGGCCGTCTCCAGTTCGTTGAGTTGCATTTGCGGAGGTGCCGGCACGGGGAAGACGACGGTGGTGAAGGCCATACTGGATGCGTCCGAAAGATGCTCCAAAGCGTTGCGGGCGGATCAGCGCAAGGATTGGCAATATCCTCAGGTGGCGCTCGCCGGACGTGCTGTGAAACGGATCGCGGAAGCCACCGGGCGCGAGGCAATGACAGTCGCACGGTTCATCCGGCAGCTGGAAATAGGTCGTAAAATTCGCCATGGCCTGCTGATCTTCGACGAGTCGAGCATGCTCGATTTGCCGTCCGTCTACCGGATCATTTCCATGGTCCCGGCTACAGTAGACATCTTGTTTATCGGAGATCCTGCCCAACTGCCGCCCATTGGTCCAGGGTTGTTATTCCAAAAAATGGTCGGCTGCGATCTCATTCCTCGGGTTTCACTGGATGTGATTCACCGCCAAGCAGACGTAACGGGCATCCCAAGAATTGCGCGAGATATCCGCGAGGGGCACCTTCCCCAACTGCCACGATTCAATCCTATGGAACCGCTGGCACCTGGGGTTTATCTGGCGGCCAGCCAAATTGGCGATGAAGGCAGCACCGCCTTGGGCGTCTATCAAGCCATGGCCGGAAGCCCTCCCCCATCCCTTCAAACTCAACGCCTTCATGATCTCGATATTCAAATCCTCTGCCCGACTAAGGAAGGGCAGAGCGGCATCAAACAACTCAATGGCGCTATTGAGAACCACTATATGGCCCGGCAGCCTAAGATTCAGGACAACTGGGGCTTATCGATCGGGTCTAAAATCCTTTGGTTGAAAAACAACTACAAGAAGGGGCCATTACTCGATGAAGGCGGCAACCCAATAAAAGATCGAGATGATAACATTATATATCAAGGGTTTATGAATGGCTCCCTGGGTATTGTGCGTCGCCCGACCGACAATGGTTGTTTCATCGAGCTGGATGATGGCGCGGCAGATGAGGTGCGTGTCCACGAACTGGAATACCTCTCATTGGGCTGGGCCATCAGTGTCCATAAGGCACAGGGATCTGCTTTCCGGCGCGTCATCGTTCCTCTGACCAGTTCGCGCGTGCTTGATCGAGCCTTAATTTACACGGCGGTAACCAGAGCGATCGACACCGTTGTTCTCGTCGGCGACATGGCATTGATCAAATCCGTTATTGCTGCGGCGCCCAAAGTGTCTGGTCGGATCGATGGTCTACAACTCCATACTCTTGATGATCCAGGTTAGCCGAAACCATGCCTGCGTGGCTCGATCGGAACGCTTCTATGAGCGCTCTTACGAGCGCTCTGGAATTGTCGGGGGTCATGCCGAGGAAACCAATGTAGAACTCGCGCTCCTTCGTTTGATCGAAAATCCGCATGATGGGGCATGTGCGGAGGAAGCGCACGGTGCCTCAGCGCGAGATGTTATTTCGGCTCTCAACGTCCACGTCCGTTGTCCGACTGGTATTGGCGTTCTCGCCACGGTCAACGCCGGTTTTAAGCGGCCCCCTTAGCGCGGCATTGTCGTCGTTCCCGACCAATCGGCCCATCCCCGGAACCTGTCGTTGCTGGCGCGGTCGCATGAAGGATCGCTGATAGCGGGATCGTTGGACAATCCGGTATCTGCTTTAGGGAGGGAGATGCGTCAAGTGGACCTTCGGTCAACTGAGCCCCGGCGATAGCGTCGCACCTCCACCTTGCCTTTTCCAGAGTCCTCAGCCGGCACCTACTGCCGACATGCGCTCAGCCCATATTTACTTTGGCCACAAACTCATGATTAAAATCTCTTCCGCAACCAACGGGATCTGGTCACATGAGAATCAACCATATAAAAGTCGTAAATTCGCCACCTATCAAACACTTCGAAGTATCTGAGCTCTCGGATTTGGTGGTTATCGCGGGTGCGAATGGATCAGGAAAGACACGACTGGTCTCACAGATTCTATCGGCGTTTCAGAACATCCAAACACCGAATGTCGAATTTATCATCGAATGTACCAACAACTACGAGAAGGAGAGCTTAGGTTCGAGTCCAATCCACTCGCTCGACCATGCGCGGAGGAGGAAGCTTCACGATCTCCTCCAGCAGAGCAGGCAACGAAAGAACTTTCGTAGCAGCATCATCTATTTTGAAAGTGATCGGTCGATCGCTCAGGTGAAACCTCTGACTTTCTCGTTCGAATTCGCGGACCCCGACACGGAGAACATCGGCTGGAACGTTACGATGCAACCATTTAAAGGTCGCTGGCAGGACACGCAGCACGCGATCTTCAAGAAAGTAATTACGCTGCGTAATCAACTAGGCAGTCAAGCCATGCATCTCCGAAGAGACGGAAAAGAAAGCATGGGGCTCGGATTTAGCGATCCTATTGAACCTTTCAAAGAAGCTTTCTCAAAGCTCCTAGCACCTAAAGTTCTGACTCAGCCCGATCTGCAGAATCAGAGACTAATGTATCAAGAGGGAGAAGAACAGAGGCCCGTTGACACGTTGAGCAGTGGGGAGCGGGAGGTGGTCAATATTGCCTTCGACTTTATCCTCCGTAAACCATGCGATTGCATAGTATTCTTTGATGAACCAGAGTTACATCTCCATCCCGAACTATTGAACAGACTAATTAAGACATTACAAACTTCTGGCGAACGAAATCAATTTATTCTTATTTCGCATTCCCCAGAAGTCATTGCATCATCACTCGATGATACCGTCATATTTCTTACGAAGGCAAAGGAGGATGGAAGCAATCAAGCGATCATTCTAAAGCCTGATAGCGAAACGACAGAAGCTTTATCGGCGCTGGGTCAGTCGGTTGGCGTTGTGGCACTAGGGAAAAAGCTTGTCCTAATCGAAGGCAACGATGCAAGCTTGGATGCAAAACTTTATTCTTCTATCGTGCAGGCGAAATATCCCGAGCTTGTGCTTGTACCCGCCGACGGAAGGGCGGATTTAGAGAACTTCGACCGATTAAACGAGAGGATACTCAATAGGACTCTATGGGGTGTACAATTCTTCATGCTCGCCGACCGAGATTGCAACGTGGCAACTAATGCGCAAAGTTCTCGGTTCCAAATTCTTCCACGGTACCACATAGAGAACTATTTTTTGGACCATTGTATTCTAGCTGAATGCTTCGAGCGACAGGAAACTGCAGACTCATGGCTTCGTGATCCCTCCCAGATAAACACCCGACTGCGAGAGATCGCGGAAAGGTACAAAAGCTATGCAGCAGCGTTGATTGCCACCGCCAAAGTTCGACGAAACGCGGGTAACGTGTCGGTCAAACCTAGTGGCATCCATAGCATGTCCAAGGAAGAGATGACGGAAGCCGCGCGGCAAAAGGCAGCTGCGGAGAAAGCGCGGCTGGATTCGGTTTTGGAGCCCGAAACCGTCGCTAATGCATTCTCCCAGGCTTATGATGAAATCGAGCGCCAGCTATCTGACGAGCAACTCTGGAAAGCTAACATCCCAGGCAAGCAAGTTTTTAAGCAGTTTTGTTCCGAAGCGAAGATACAGCCAGGTCGTCTGAAAAATATGTATATTGCTCTCGCCCTTGAAAGAAAACCCGATACGTTCAAAGAGATATATAATATATTTGAAGCGTTTCGACGTTTGTAAAAAGCGCACACGAATTCAGATGATTTTCGTACTTTTCAGCGACACTCGCCGCTGCCGAAGGGATCGGTCACTGGTAGTTTACTCTCATTGCCCGCTCCAAGCCTGCCATTCCGGTATCGAGACTTTCCGGTGGTGTCATAACAGCATTATGGTTGGCGGGATTGAGCATAATACGCAACGTGATCGCGCCTCACGCAGACAAGGTAACCAGTTGCGCCGTTTGAGGGTCATAGACATATTCGGTGATTGTGCCGTCCTTGATCTTTTCCACGGCGTCGTCGATCACGAACAGTGGCAAGAGGAACCATTCACGTGGGGTAACGGGATTGCCGAACCGATCTTTGATCTCAATGGCGAGCCTCGCGGGTTCAAATATGCGATGGATCAAGCTTTCCAGCTTGGTCCGACTAATGTTGAACAACTTATAGGTCGCCACAATTTCGACGTCGGCCAATAGGAACGTGGGGTCCAAGTTGGCATTAGTGATGCGTTTGGCGACGTCGCCACCCGTGACGCCAATCTTGTGAACGAGGTTGCGGTTAGCGGCGACAATCGGGTTATCCGACTTGCTGCGCAGCACATAGATTGTACCGCTTGCCAAGTCGTCAGCCTCATTTTTGCTGGCAAACAGCGGCCCGGCGTTCGGCTCTGACACCCTACGGCTCAGCTCATCTTTATACAGGGCACGTTGCAGTGAACGGAGCAGCAAATTACTCTCTGTGCCGTTGGAATAGATGACTCGGAGCCGCGCGTCGCTCTCGCCATTGGGTGCTTTGAACGATTCGCCGACTTCGGCGACATAGGCAATCTGACCGCCAAGGATAAAAAATTCACCGGCCTTGATGTCGGTTTTGAGGAAGCCCGCATCCTTCCGGATGGCCTGGGTAATCCGCATGCCGCTATCAATGTCACTCTGCACGGCGCTGAATATGGGCTTGAAACGGTCGAAGTCCTGACACCGCTGCCGGTTGGCAATTTCCTCCGCCGCACGCTTGTCGGCTGCGGAACGGACATGCCGCAACTCGGTGATGTCGTCTGGAACCGCGGTGTCCACGCCTAGCTGGGCCAGCAATTCGTCGTCGCTTATGCCATCGGCCGCGTCGGCCAGGGTGGATGATGCCCCCACCAGAAGCCCGCCATGATCGAATGGCTTTAGCAGAATGCGGCAATCGTCCTGCGCCCGAAGCCGGTCGAGCCGAACGGCGTAAAGCCTCTCAAAAATATCATGATCCTCACCGTGCCGCGGCGCCCGCCCATGTGTTGCTACGAAGCGTTGGATTTCCTCAAATCCGGCTATAATTCGCTCCTCTCGCGGAGTCCGGCCGGCATCTTTCTTCGCCTCGACCTCAACACCGAGCTCAGACAGCAGTGCATCATCCTCATCGGTAAAGCCCTTAGCCACGAGCAGCCTCCGCCTTCATGCGGGCAAGGAAAGCGACCCCTTCGGCCATGCGCTTCTCCCACGCGTCGGTCGACGTGATGGAAGGCAGCCGACCACGCTCTTGCTTGAACTTCAATGCCCGATGGGCCAGTTCTCGCGCCTCTTCCACGGTCAGAGTTGCTCGCTTGCCGGAAATGATGGCGGCAACCCGCTTCAGGCTGTCCTCGGTCATCGCCTTGGCAAGGATAGCATAGGCTTCGCCAAACGGATTAATGCGGTCGATCAAGTCGATATCCAGGTCGCGCACATCCATCGCAAATCGGCGCACGCCTTCGATGAAAGCCGTATTCGGGTTTTTCTCACCATCACCCTCCGGATCGCCCAGAGCGACCTCCTTGGCCTTCTGCGTGAGGTTCAAGGCCGTTATGGCATGCTGGCGGACGGCTTCTTGATCCTCTGCATCCAGTTCGGGGTATTTGTCCTTGATGATTTTACCCATGCGAAGCTGGGTCAGTTCTTCGGGCACAAGTTCCTGATCGAACAGCCCGCGTTCAATGGTGGTCTTATCCTGCACAAAGGCAGCGATCACTTCATTCAAATCCTGCTTGCAGATGCGGGTCGCCTCCTCGCTCTTGGGCTCAGCCAGCCCTTTGATCTCGATCTGGAAGGTGCCACGCTCCTCGTTGAAGCCAACATTGCACTTGTCCGCCTGATAGCCGCCCTCGCCATATTCAAAGCCCTCGACAGGGCCGCTAGCCGCGTTCTTGGGCTTAAACTCGAAGCGGGGTGCCAGCACCTGCTCCATGAGCAAGCTGGCGGCGATGGCCTTCAACGTGTCGTTGACCGCTTCGGTAACGGCTTCTTCGGAAGCGTCCGGCTCAGCGATCAGATTGGTGAAGCGGGCTCTGGTTTTGCCGGGCGCGTCGCGCGTCGCACGGCCAATGATCTGCACAATTTCGGTCAGGCTCGACCGATAGCCGACGGTGAGCGCGTGTTCACACCAAATCCAGTCAAAACCCTCCTTCGCCATACCCAGGGCGATGATGATGTCTACATGGTCACGATTGTTCTTCTGCGAGGCATCTTTTAGCGCGGCAGAAACGCGGTCTCGCTTGCCAGGGTCATCGTCAACTAAGTCAGCGATCCGCAGCACCTTGCCCTCGGCAGTCCTGATTAATTGGAAGCCGGTCGCCGGGTCGATGCCCTGCCAATCACCCAGCGCCTCAATGATATGCTCCACCTCCCTGATTTTATCCTTGGTGCTTTCACGGGAATTGACACTGGGAATATGAATGATGGTTTTCTCTGCGGGATTCAGGACCGCGAGAATCTCGTCGGCATAAGGGCCGGAATAGAAGAAATAGCCGATGTCGAGCTGCTTGAGATATTGATAGCCGTTCAACTGTTCATAGTAGGTGTAGGTTACAGTATCGAACTTGGCCTCGTCCTGGGGCGCCAGCACCGCTTCGGCGTCACCGCGGAAATAGCTGCCGGTCATAGCGACGATATGCACCTTGTCGCGGGCAACGAAGGCCCCAAGATGCAGGCCGAGCTTGTTGTCCGGGTTGGCGGAGACGTGGTGGAACTCGTCCACTGCAATGAGCCGGTTATCAAATGCCTCAATGCCGAATTTATCGACTGCGAAGCGGAAAGTCGCGTGGGTGCAGACCAGCACCGGGTCATCACTTTGCAAGAATGCCTCGACCGAGTTGACCTTCCCGCCGTTGTCTGACCCCGGCGCATCGCAGAGATTCCATTTTGGCTTGACCTGCCAGTCCGCCCAAAAACCAAATTGGCTCAATGGCTCGTCATGGAAGCTGGCACCGATACTCCGCTCCGGCACAACGATGACTGCCTGTTTTACGCCCTGGTTGGCCAGCTTATCGAGCGCGATGAACATAAGCGCGCGACTTTTGCCCGACGCGGGCGGCGATTTGATGAGCAGATATTGTTCGCCCCGCTTCTCATAGGCACGCTCCTGCATCGGGCGCATCCCGAGAGAATTGGCTTTAGTGGAGCTGCCGTTTCGGGCGTAGGAGACCGAGACGGAAGGGACGGATTGGGCTTCTGGCTTCATTTTCTCTCCCCCGCAACACTGGCAAGCGCCGCCTTCAACACCTGAAAGCAAACCTTTGCCGTATGCGCATCCGGTGTGAAGCCGGAAAGCATCTGTTCGTATGGATGGATGTAGTTGCGAAAGTCCCTCAGCCCATGGCTGAAGGTCTTTACGTCTGGCTTCAATATCCCTGCTTCACAGGCGACTTCTATGAACTGCGCGAGACTCCATTCATGAAAACGCTTCACACTGCCGTCATTGGTCTTCGGACTGGCTGAGGCTCTATTGAAGCGGGCTGGCTCTTTCTGCGCCGCCCCAAGCAGAACAGCCTCCAATACGCTACCACACAGGACGACGGTGGAGAGATATGCGCCCGCACCCATCGCCACCCGCGCTTCGTTAAGGCGGCTCTCAATGATCGGCATGGCTTGTGCCTCGACGGGCAGCTTTTGGATGTTGGGGATAGTAAACTCATGATGCAGGAAGTCGTCAACGGTTCGCGTCGATTTTATTGGCTCGGATACACCGGAAAGCCGAGCAACAATTCTACGTGACTTTTCGAGAATGGGTGTTTCGGGATCACGGTTGTTCAAAGCGCAATCAGCCTCGTAGGCGTCCAACATCTCCCCTAGCACTTTGCCGACTAGAGCATCCGTCTCCTGCTCCCAAAACGACCGCATCTTCTTGGCCTTGGATGTCCCGTGCGTCTGATATTTCTGGCCGTGGATGCCGATCCTGTGGCGATTAAAAAAATCACCGAAAGATGCATCGGTAAAATCCAGAACGTAGCCACCTTGCATCCTTAGCAGCTTTTCAAAATATCGCTTTTCGATTTCAGTAAGGCTACTCATGCCGCCCCTACATTTCGTTTCGCTCTCGCACTAGTCCCGACGGACATCTTCGCGTATAGCTCGAACAGCTTTTCCAACCGCTCAGTATCATTTCTGAACCGCCGACCGATATAAATGCGCTCCAGCACCTCGTCGTTGCGTTCATGCGCGGCGCGCAAACCGGCTGGCATATTATCCGGGTCATAAAGATCAGCGATGGTAGCCGGGAAATGCGCCTCGCGGGCGAGCAGAATATCCTCGGCGCAACGCTCGAGGTCGGCCTGGTTTTTCTCGGTAAGCGTTGGCAAGGGGAAGGTGTTCCAGCCCAGGGTGTTTGTGTAGGAGTAGTCGGTTCTCATCCGAGCACAGACGGCAGCAACCCAAGTCAAGTTGAGCCGAGAACATATGATTGCTAGGGGCCACAACTCCCGACCTTGAAGTATAAATGCTTTGTTAGATACTACCGTGCCGCTAGCAAGCAAAGCCGCAGGCAGATAAGGACGATTTTCCGAGCTAATTACGGGTACACAGATCACCGGTGCGTTCGGCAGAGGCTTTCTTTCATCGAATCTGTATGGCCAATTTGCAGCCTTAACCGTCGCGGATTTTTGGCTTTCCAGCCGAAATCGGCGTACCCGGTCAATCCGCGCACGGATGCTGGCGATACATTGAGCTCTATCGACTGCTCCATCGGCTATCCAAATACAAAATCGATGACTGCCAGAGATCAACTCCCTTGAGCCGACGAATGGACGGATAAACAGAGCGCGATCATCGTCGTTCAGCGCGAGTTCTGCGACTTCATTGTACTCTAGGATAAGGTGCCCGCCATCTGTAGGCGAGTTACCTCGCGCCATTTCCGGCAAACCGGAAAGACTCTTCGCCAAAGGATGGATAATGACATCGGCCCCGGTGATCAGATAAGCATTTATTTTTTCTGCGTCTTTAGAAATCAGAGAGCCGTCATCTGCCACTGAAACCAGTGAGCGGCGAGTCCCAGCATGATTTGATATACCGACAATCACAACAGTGACACCAGCTTTATGACTGGCCAAGTTAGCCCATTTAAAATTGGTATGAGCGAAAGCAATTTCGTGCCCCGTCGCAAAAATCAAGGGCCACAGGAATGGCACTTGCTGACCCTGACAGATCGAATTCGTTGCCACGAAAGCGGCGACTGCACTGGTCTTCACCCCATAATCAGCGGCCTTCATGAACCACCCAGCAACGTAGTCGAGCGATTTCCAGCTCTTAGTGCGCCCGTCGAAAATCGCCCCAAGATCAGATTTTTGTTCGTCAGATTGCCACTTACTGCCTTTATACGGTGGATTACCGCAGATATACGTCTCACCGCCCTCATTCTCAAAATCGATTTCCGCCTGGTCGAGGGGAGTGGCAAAAAGATCATCGGCATGATGCTTCACCCCCGTCCCTGTTGGCGGGCAGATGCTCAACCAATCTAGCCGCAGGGCATTGCCGCAGGTAATCCAGTTCATCGCGTCCAGTGGCAGAAAATCTTGCAATGCCTCCTGTTGGCCGCGATAGAGCACATCGCACTGATATTCAGCGATGATCAGCGCCAGCCTAGCGATCTCTGCCGGAAAATCGCGGAGCTCGATGCCGCGAAAATTGGTCAGCGGGATGTCGGTGCGCCGATTGGCTTCGCCACGGCGTTGATTGATCTCAGCCTCAATCGCCCGCATCTCCTTATAGGCGATGACCAGAAAATTGCCCGAGCCGCAGGCGGGATCAAACACCCGAATTTTCGCCATGCGCTTGCGCAAATTCAGCAACATGCGCGCGTTGTCACCCGCCTCGGCCAGCTTGGCTCGAAGATCATCCAGAAACAGCGGATTGAGCACCTTCAGGATGTTGGGCACGCTTGTATAATGCATGCCCAGCGCGCCGCGCTCCTCATCATCCGCCACTGCTTGGATCATAGAGCCAAAAATGTCTGGGTTGATCTTTTTCCAATCCAACCCGCCAATATGCAGCAGGTAGGAACGGGCGATTTTGGAGAAGCGCGGTGCATCAGTGGAGCCAGAAAACAAGCCGCCGTTAACATAGGGAAACTGGTCTGCCCAGCGCGGAATACCCGCCCCTGCCCGCTTATCAACCTTGGTATTCATGGCGCGAAACAGTGTGCCAATCACCTCATGGGTGTTCGAGGAGTCACGCGTGCTCATTTGCTCAATGGTCGCGGTAAAGGCACCCACACCGTTGAAAATATTGGTGTCCTCGGCGAAGAAACAGAAAATCAACCTTGCCATGAAATGGTTCATATCGTGGCGGCGGTCTGCAGTGCCCCAGTCGGGGTTATCTTTCAGTAGCTCGATATAAAGTCGATTCAGACGACTGGTGGCCCGAATATCGAACGAGCTTTCGCGGATCTGCCGAACGGTAGTGATGCCGGCCAGTGGTAGGAAGAAACCGAAATGATTTGGAAAATCCGCATAGTTGCATGCAATTGTCTCACCGGATTCCAGTTCCTCAGCCTCAAAGCTGTCACCGTCTGTGGCGAGAATGAACCTCACCTTGGCCTTGGCAGTGGTGGGGCTGGCCCGGAGTGCGACAAGTGTCTGGGGCACCGCACCGGGGTTAGCGACGGCAATGTGGATATTACTCCGCTGGAGAACGCCGCCCGGCAGGTCGGACCCGTTGGTTGATCCAGCGCGTAGCCGCTTGATCGTTGTGTCCTTGTTCCCGAAGGCGGCGAGGAACTGATAAGGAAACTCGGCAGCGTCGAATGGCTTTTCGGCCAGTTCGGTGACGGCTTCCTCGATCTCGACCGCGTTCATATCTCGCTCCGCCCTTCATCGACCGGTGGGGCGAAAGGCTTAACTTTGATTGCACCTGCCCGGCGCATCACTTCAGCGAGCTCATAATCGAGTTGCCGGATCAGCCATTCACGAGCGGGCGTGCCGAACGCCTTTTCGAGTCGCACGGCCATCTCGGGCGAAATTCCTGACTTAGCGTTGAGCAAATTGCTAAGGGTCTGTCGGTCGACCCCAAGGATTAGAGCAGCGTTGGTGACGCTCAACCTGTATTTTTCAAGGTAATCTCTTCTAACCGTCGCACCCGGGTGCGTTACCTGCCGATTGGTGTCAACCATGATCAGCTAAACGTATAGTGATAATCGACACTGGGCAAGTAGCAACCAGGACCATTGGGATTGGCATACGTTGAGAGTTACAACAAAATACGATTGGGAGCGACGGTTGAGACAGATATCCTGTTTTCGTTTGCCTCCCCGATGAGGCGTCCGGTATGGTGGCGCGAACATTATTCGATGAAGCTGCGCTGACTGGGAGCCTGATGGATCATTTGATTGATATTAATGCGCGGGCGGACACGCATTACGTGTTCTTATTCACCGATATTGAAGGCTCCACTCAGCGCTGGGCGCGCTATCCGGAGGCGATGGGGGGGGCGATGGCGCGGCATGATACGTTGCTGCGCGATGGGGTGGCGGCGGCGGGCGGTGCGGTGTTCAAGACCACGGGCGATGGTGGCTGCGCGGTGTTCGCGCGCGTGCAGGCGGCGTTGACGGCGGCGGCCTTACTGCAGACGCGCTTGGGCGGAGAAAATTTTGCGGCGGTGGGCGGGTTAAAATTCCGGATTGGCGTGCATTGCGGGCCGGCTGAGTTCCGGGATGATGATTATTTTGGCCTGACTTTGGGCCGCACCGCGCGGATTATGGCAGCGGGGCATGGCGGGCAAATTTTGGTCTCGGCTGCTGTGGCTATGGCGGTGACAGCGGGGGCGGGTGGCGTGCCGGCGCCTTATGCGCTGCAGAGCCTCGGGATGCACCGGCTCAAGGATTTGGGTCAAGCGGAGGAGATTTTCCAGCTTACTGGGCCGGGATTGGCGGCGGCGTTTCCGCCGCTGCGGACGCTGAATGCCAGGCCGCATAATCTGCCCGAGCAGACGAGCACGCTGATTGGCCGGGAGGGGGCGCTTGCGGATGTGCGCGGCTTGCTGGCGCGGCACAGGCTGGTGACCGTGCTTGGCCCTGGCGGCATTGGCAAAACCCGGCTCGCGCTGCAGGCGGCGGCAGAGGCGCTGGAGAACTATGCGGACGGGGTGTGGCTGGTGGAACTGGCGGGGGTAAGCCAGGGCGAGCAGGTGGCGGCGAGTGCGGCGGCGGCGCTGAATATTGCGCTCAGCGGCAGTGGGAATGCGGCAGAGCAATTTGCCTCGGCGCTGCGCGGGGCCTCGATGCTGATTATTCTGGATAATTGCGAGCATCTGATTGAGGCGGCGGCGGCGCTGGCGGATGCGGTTTTGCGGCGCAATCCGGGTGTGACGATCCTGGCCACCAGCCGCAGCCCGCTGGGGCTGCCGGGCGAGCAAAGTTTTGCTCTGCCCACCCTCGCGGTGCCGGAACCTGACGCGATTGCGGGGATGACGGTGGCGGATGCTGCGACCTATGCCGGCATCGAATTATTCGTGGCGCGGGCGAATTTGGTGCAGCCGGGCTTTGCGCTGGCGGCGGATAATGCGGCGGATATTGCTGCGATTTGCCAGCGGCTGGACGGGATTGCCTTGGCGATTGAGTTAGCGGCAGCGCGCATTCGGATGATGCGGCCAAAGGATTTGCTGGCGCGGCTGAATGATCGGTTCCGGCTGCTGACGGGTGGGGCGCGCACCCATTTGCCGCGGCAGCAGACATTGCGGGCGCTGATTGATTGGAGTTTTGCGCTGCTGAGCGAGAAGGAGCGGATTGCGTTCCGGCGGCTGGGGGTGTTTGCGGGCAGTTTTGACCTTTCCGCCGTGGAGGCCGTGCTGGCGGGGCGAGACATTGAGGCACTGGAAGTGTTGGATTTGGTGGCGAGCCTGCTGGATAAATCGCTGGTGACGCGGCTGCCCGCAGCGGGCGAAGAACCGCGCTACCGGCTGTTGGACAGCACACGGGCCTATGCGCTGGACGCCCTGGCGCAGGCGGGCGAGACCCAGGCGCTCCGCCGCGCCCATGCCGAATATATGGTCACATTGTTCGGTGCAGCGGAGGACCGCTATCCGGATACGGACACGCTGGTCTGGCGGGCTTCTATTGAGCCAGAGATTGAGAATTTGCTGGCGGCGCTGGAGTGGGCGTTTAGCGAGGCGGGGGATGACGCGCTGGCGATTGCCCTCGCGGCATGGTTGGAGCCCCTGCGACGACAGGCTTTGCTCGCATCGCCCACTTATTTCGCTTTTGTGCGAACGGCGATTACCAAGCTGACGCCGGACACGCCGACCAAGGATGCCGCCCGGCTGTGGCGGGCTCTGTCAGGCGATCGATCTGCGGGTGCGTGGGCCTGCGCGACGGCCGCTGACACAGCGCGGGCTTTGTTTGAGATGCTGCAAGACAGGCCCATGGCTGGGTTGGCAGCGGCCAGGACCGCATTTTTGCTCCTCGGCGCGGGGGATGAGGCTCAGGGGCGGCGATTTGCCGAAGCGGCACGGGCGATATTGCCAACCATGAAGCCCAACCTGATCCAAGCGGGGATGCTGGGCGATCTCGCAGCCTATCAATATCTCGCTGGTTCGGACGCGACGGTGATGGAAGCGGCCCGGAGGGATTTTGCGGCTTCTTTGGCGATTCATGAAAAATTCAACGACCAGAGCGGGGTGCTTGTTGTCTCCAGCAACCTCGCTGAACTCCAGGCCAGACTCGGCGATTATGGTGGTGCGATCGCGAGCGTAAAGCGTAACTCGGCTCTAAGCCGCGCCCGACGCGACTGGTATAATCTCACCTATGATGTGGTGAACCTGACCAGCTATGCGCTGCTGGCGGGGGATGATGCGGCGGCGGTGCAGGCGGCGCGGGAGGCGGTGCCCTTGGTCATCGAGCTGGAGGATTACAGTATCGGCGCATGCTTCACGGGCGACTTGGCACTGCTGGCGGCGCGGGCTGGCGCGCTGGACGTGGCGGCACAACTCGCCGGACACACCGAGCATTTTTGGACCGCGCATCAACAGCCGATGGAACCCATCGAACAGCGCGTGTGGGATGCGCTGATGGTGCTGTTCGACGTGGCGGCGGTGGCGGGCACGTTGCCCGCGGAAACTCGCGCCGCGCTGATGGCGCAAGGGGCCACCTTATCGCTCCGCGCGGCGCTGGAACTCGACCTCGGGCTGTAGGGTGCTCGGGAGCGGTGCGAGATTTGGCGCGACGATTGGTGCGGCGCGACAATTACATGAACAGGAACACAGCGCCGGTGATCAGGGTGACGGCGGTGGCGGCCAAGGTGCCGACATATTTGATCCGGTGCGAGATGTCGAAATCCCGATCGACAATGATCTGCGGGCGCGAAAAGGTGATTTTTGCGTCGGCGCGGAAATGCTTGACGGGAAGGGCGGTGCTGGTGACGGCGGGGGTGGGGGCGATGATGTTCATGGTGGTTGCTCCTGGCGGGGTGTGGGTTGGGGTGTGCAGCGTTGAAATGATGAATAGCGCGGGGACGGGCGCAAAGATGTGATATTTAGCACATTGAATGCATGATCGGGTGAATTTTGGCGCCACGGGGTGGGTGCTGTGGGTTTAGATGTGCGCAGGGGGTGGCGTTGTGAAAGGCGGTGCGCACCCGCGTTGGTCAGGACTCGCCGTCCGTTTTTGCCCCTCGGGCGACAATCATGAGCGCATCATCGGGCAAGGGTCGTTGCAGCGTCAAAGCGTCTTCGATTGGGGCGGTCATCCAGCGATCGATCGCGTCCTGATTTGTCAGAATGACCGGCATGGCTTTGGGATGATGCGCGGCGATTAATTTGTTCGGCTCGGTCGTGAGAAAGGCGAACAGATCATTGGTGGTCTCGCCTTCCTTGACCTTCCGGACGGACGTCCATCGTGTCCAGATGCCGGCAAAACACGCGAGCGGTCGGCTGGCATCGAGGGCAAACCAGATCGGCGGGCGGGATCCATCCGGCAGTCTTTCGGTTTCGGCAAAGCTGGTGAACGGCACCACGCAGCGATGTTCGACGCCGAGCCAACGGCGCCAATGCGGCGAGGCGGTATTGCGCACGTTGGTGATCCCCGGATCAGCGTTCCGGCCTTGGAGGGCAAAGGCCGGTGAGGGCATACCCCAGCGCGCCATGACCAGTTCTCGCCCGTCGGGCTGGTTGCGCACGATTGGTGCCGCGTAATCAGGGAAGATGCCGGGCATCATCGGCAGATTGCCGGTGCGATCCTTGATCGCCCGCGTAAAATCCCGGATCGCCTGCTGGCCTTTGGTCATGCTGTAGAGGTTACACATCGGTTCCCTTGGATGCGATAAAGTTTGCTTTTATTGGCAAGATCCTTGTTCGGTAAATGGTTAGGCCATGGTGACGTTGCCCCGCCACACCCACGGCTCGGCGATACCCAGCCCCCTGACGGGAATACCGTGGGCGGTGTTACCCTCATAGCTGCGGTGATGGTGACCATGCACCACGAGGCTGACGCCCATCTCATGAGCGAGCGCATCGATCGCGGCAAATCCGTGCCGATCCGATGTCGGTGCCTCGTGGCACACCAGAATGTCGGCCCGAATAGACCGTAGCGCCTGGTGATCCTCTGGAAAGATTGTCGCCCGTGCAGAGCGCGGTAGCCCACCTTTGAGCCGATCCGCCCGGGCGGTAACCTTGATCATGTCGCGCCGGGTGCGGAATTTTGGCGGATCATCATCGGTGCCGCCGAATTTGGGATACCAAACTTGGGCGCGATAAATGCCACCCAGCCCCGCGACGATGTGGCCGTCCAGTGAAGCCCAGCTTCCATTGAGATTTCCGGCAGGATGGCTCTCCACCAAAAACTCATACTCTGCGAGACTATCAACATCGTGATTGCCGATGATCCATTTCCAGACCGGCACCTGATCCCAAATCGCGGCGAGTTTTTGACGGAGCGGCGCATCGAGACCGCAATCACCGAGGATTACGACGGCGGCAGGCCGATCGCGCAGCACAGCCTCGATCAAAGGGCGCCAATTTCCATGAGGATCGCCGTAAAACAGAATGCCTGACGGTTCACGGTGATCTGGCGTGGTGCGTTTGGTCATTATTTTGCCTTAACGCCGAGCGCCCTCATTGTTCTCAATAAGTCTGGGTTCATTTAACTTTGCTCAAGAATTCCAAGATTAGCCGCATGCCCTGCTCGCTGGCGGCAGCGAGTAGCCGAGGTATATGACCCCGCAGCTCTTCTGCTTCAAAGAAACACCAGTTATGCCCTTCGAGAGGCCCTAATACCTCCATGGCTTTTTTGCTAACTACCTCAATCCTCGCCTGTGCCGTTTTATCAAAGGTCAGATCCCGTGGCCAGACGGTAGGGCGGCCCCATTCTTCGTACTGCCTTTTATGCAGAATATCGGAAACACTATAGGCGTAATCGATGTCGGTATCTTCCATGAGAAGCCTCCTTCTCGGCGATTTTACAAGCGTGTCGTGCACATCCCGTTGATCATACGATGGTAAATTCAACAAAAATTCCAATCAACAGATTTTCAAGATGTTATTTTGTCTCGAATTAGTGCCTTTCAGTAAATCGGTTGCGAGCCGTTAAAACGCCTTCAAGGAGCCGCTTTAGCGATCTGATTGAGCCTCCAGACCATGCCGCGGAAAGAGCTTCCATTTCATCCACAGTAACGGGCGATATCCATCGTTCATCGAGCCCCCATGACTTTGCGATCTCCCCAACAATACGAGGAGCAATGAGCGGAAGATCGGCAATCGTTGGGGATGGAAAGGTCAATATACGGCAGCGATCGCGAAGCGGTTTAGGCAAAGGTGCAACGTCATTCGCGGTAGCAAGCCAGACCACACCACTTAAATCCACTGATGCCTGAAGAAATATGTCGTAATATTTGGACGCGGATACACGCTCAAGGAACGGCAATAGTGCATCCAGCAAGCTGCCATTCAACTTTGAGGTCGCAGCCTTTTCGATTTCGTCCAATATGATGAGTGGGTTGGCCAACCGGGTAGAAATGACCAAGGAGGTCGGCAGCGAAGGTTCACCGGATGACCAGCGTCGAGCCGTTCCGGCAAGAGAAGAATCGTTCATGCCAGCACATGAGTAAATCTCGAAGGGTAATTCGAGCAATCCTCCAAGCCGCTGGGAAAACGTTGTTTTGCCGCAGCCCGGTGCCCCCAACAGAATGGTCGGTTTGATTTCAATGTAATCGTGCGATGCTAGGTCGCCTAAAATCGCATCCGCCACGCCCGCAGCATATGGAAACTCATCAACGAGTATCTCTCGAATATATTTGAGTTCCGGGTAGGTTTTTAAAGGAACTTTTTTGCCAACAAGATCCTTCAGGACAGAATTGAATTTGCTATCATTGTCTTTGGTGATATTACCAATTTGGGTGAAGACGATGATTGACGGGCCAGAAACTTTTGAGTTCGTGACGTCGGTTTCGGCGTTTTTAATATTATTTTTGGTGCTCGTATTTTCTGCATCAACCCCTTCCCAATCGGCAGCCGAATTTTTGATCCTGCCTAGCATGATTTCGCCATCGCGGATGAAGGTGCGTAGGGATCGTGTGCGATCTCCACGGAATTGGTGCTGCAAATTCATATTTAACATTAGGCCGAGTAAAGTTGATGCCATCGCAAAAAGCTTAGCAGATTCGCCATAAGTCATCCGGATTACCGCTACTAGGTCGTTGCATAATAATGGTCGAGCTGCTGCATCCCCACTGGCCACCCGATACACAACCATCCGCTTCGCCGCACATTGGACTTCATCTGCCAATTCCGGCGAATTTTCATATTCTACGGTCATATCATAGACGATTGTCAGATCTTGAAGGTTTGCGCTTACCGTCAGCCGCCCAAGAGCTGTTCGCAGCGAGCTCCGCGTTAATTTATCGGTATATTTGGCAAGAGACGAAATAACGCGTTCCGACCATATCTGCACATCGTAAGCCAGGGACTCGTTCAGAAACGACATTCCGCAATAGAGCTCTTCAAGTGTCGGAAGATGTCTTCCTTCTTCGGCGGCTCGATTGCGTCTATTGAAATGGTATCTCCAACCCTTTGAGGTCGATTGAGCATTAGGCGGCATTGGTCACCCTAACCGATAGACGATTCAAATTTGGCAACTAGGCAAAAGAATGCCGACGCAACACCATCGTCACGGAACCTTACAGGGCCACATGATCGATTGTGCGCACAGCGCGAATTCAACTAAGGAAAGCTTTGACCATAGCTTCACACCCTGCATGGTCCCCGCTGGCGCCGGGACGGTTGAACATGCGCACGCAGGGTAACGCACCTCCCGTATTCCCTCGGAAGGTATTATATTTCGGGAGCCGCCCGACAAAGCGGTCTCCCTGCGTTCCGCGCTGTGCGCATCGCGAGCGGTGTTCAAGCCGAGTCGCGACACTTATGTCTAATACAACCAGGGGGAAGTGTATAGAAGGATCGCGAAGGCCCCTTAATCGTACTCCTGGCGCCCGGCGATCTCAGCTGAAACGCTCATCGTCAAAACTTCCCAGCTGATCATAAAGCTCTTTTCAAATTCGATGGTGGGATGCGCCTACACGGCCGGCCACCTGACCCCAGAGCACCTACCAAATCCCTTTGTTCGATCGAAGAGACCATCCCCCCGTCCCGACCTGCCTTCCCCATGAGAAAGATGGCGGTCGGCGGTCAAGGATGGCCATCGGCCACCGCGCAGCGGCGCGCAGCGTCCTTGAGGGGTGGCCGCCATCTTTCTATTCTGGGCGTAGATGGATCTGGTGAGGTGTCCTGAACATGGGCCGCTGCCTCAGCCCTTCCGTGCCGGGTGCATTCGTATGGGAAATCTCTTCTCAAAGTATTCGCGGCATACCAAGTGTGGGCTTGGCGTGGCGTCTTGACCATTCCCTGCGCGCCTGTGATTATGGCTTCAGCCGATTTGCACATCGCGGATTGAGGGAAAATTTTCCTGAGATTATTGAATAGTTTCCATAATGATCGATTCTGTGATCGACAGTTGAGTGAAATACGAGCGAAGGCACAAAACAAGGGATTTTCGGATGCTGAAGATAGCAGAATTAGAGAGTGGAATCCGATTCTGGAGAAAGACAAAATGGCCACAAGATTTCCACGAATATTTCTACAAGCACGAATTACCACCCGCTCTTAATAGAACGTCTTTCGAGGTATGGTGGGGTCGGATACTCCCCATTCTAACGCGTTGGAAAGCTACGCGACCAAAAAGTTCGGACGATCTGACTCGAAACGCTAGAGATCTATTCCCTACGCTGAGGATTGCTTACAATGCCTATAATGAAAAAATTTTTCTTAAAAATGATATTGCCGAGGTGGATTGGGATGAAATAGCAGAATTTACGTCAATAGTATATAGTATTAAAAAAGTCAATTCGCCTGTTTTCACTTCAAAACTATGCCATTTTATTTCTCCATGCATTTTTCCTGTTGTTGATAACAAATCAATGGGAAACCCATTTCAATCATACGAAGAATATTTTAAATATTGCAAGAATTTGTGGGCGAATACAGTCCCCGAAACTCAGAACGAACTTATCGGAATATTAACAAAAAATATAGTCGATGGACGATGCGCGAAAATCCGCGAACTCACTGTTTCTGATAATTTTCCTATTAAATGCAAATTAATTGAACTTTGTATAATTGGCCGAAAAAACCACTAACTACCGAAACAGACTAGAATTCGACCACAAAGTACACCCGCACTTACATACATCCTGGCGTGTTGGAAAATAGCCCTCATGTGGGGTGCTTAACCGTCATATAATCAGATTACGTTGAATACTCTATGCAAAATCGCGGCCCGATAAAATCGGTTGTCCGAAATGCCCATCCCATTCTACGATTTAGTAATTTTATTCTTTCGAAAACGGTCGATTTTGGCTCCAAACAGCACCGCCGAAAGTCAGTGTGATTGATGTGCGTCCAAAGCCCGGTAGAGGGTGGCCCGATGGACCCCGAGCAAGCGAGCCACCTCGGCGACAGGCTTACTCTCCAGCTCGATGAGTTGACGGGCATGAGCGATTTGCTCGGCCGATAGGGAGGCGCGCGGCCCAAAGCGCACGCCGCGCGCTTTGGCTGCTACCCGACCGGCGCTGGTGCGCTCCACGATCAGGGAACGCTCGAAGTCTGCCATGCCGGCGAACACGGTCATAACCATACGCCCGGCTGGCGTCGTGGTGTCGGCCCATGGCTCGGCCAGTGAGCGCAAGCCCGCCCCGACATCTTTGATCCGCTCGGCGATTTCCAAAAGATCACGCGTAGAGCGAGCGAGCCGGTCAAGGCGCGTGACCGTTACCACGTCCCCAGCGCGCAGATGGTCGAGCAGTCGCCCCAGTTCCGGCCTATCGCGCTTTGCTCCACTGATTTTTTCCTCGAAAATCCGAGTGCAGCCGGACTCATTCAGCGTAAAACGTTGCTGGGCGAGGTCTTGGCCTTGGGTCGAAACGCGGGCGTAACCAATAAAGTGACCGGAAGCGGAATTGGCCATTCAATTTTCCTGTTGCAAGTTATGTCGCGTAATAAATATAACTTGCGACAAAGATATGCAACAGGAAAAACCCTGTTGGACCGGGAATTCGCATAGCTGTCGCGTATTTTACAAGTTATGCGCCAATGCGCTTGTAGATTGGAAAGCTGCCAGTCGGCCTGAAACTGTCATTCGCCTCAAGGCGAATTTGAGGGCGATAGCAGGCCGGTCGTGGGGAGCTATCCAGGCTGACTGCGCAAAAAAAGTAGGATCTCGCTCAGGATCTGCCAGCGGTTGCATTCCATCACCATCATATGGGTGGCTTCGCCGATCTCGATCCAGCGCCGATAGCGGGCACCGGTAAGGCGCTGGAAAAGGGCCGACATGCGCGGCAGCGGTACATCCAGATCCCATTCGCCGTGCAGCAGCAGCACGGGAGCGGTGATCGCCTCCGGCTGGTAGAATGGTCGGCCGACGGCCCAGTAGTCCCGTACGTCCTGGATGACGCCAGCAGGTGCGCGGATAATGCCGTCCCTGGCCGCCGGATCACTCGCCAAGATAATTTCGGACCAGGCGGCGAACCAGGCGCCGGGCAGGATCTCCTCCCGCAGCTCGTGCGGCACGCTTTCAAGCCAGCGATCGCGGAAGGCGTGGACATCGAAGCGGCGATAGGCTGGCACCGGCCCGCCCGGATCGATGCGTGGTGGTCCGTCGCTCAGCCATTGCGGGGCGATGAGCACGAGTTTGGCGACGTGGGAGGGATTGGTGGCGCTGTATGCCGCGGTTACCGTGCCACCCCAGGACATGCCGATAAGGGTAAGCTGACAAACACTCTGGACGGCGCGGATGTGACTCACGGCGGTAGCCAGGTCGCGCACTGCTTCTGCCGTGGAGACTTGCGGCGGGGCTGCATCGGGCGCGCCGTCCATGCCGGCGGGGCGGGTCGAGCCGCCAAAGCCGCGCACATTCAGCGCCCAGACATCGAAACCTGCGTCCGCAAGCACATCCATGAAGGCACCGTCGCCGACCGGCACGTCATAAAGGCTTTCGGCTGGGAGCGTCGCGCCATGCATGAGCAGCAGGGTGCGCTCTGCCCCGAATGCGGCGATATCGGTGCGGCGCTTGCGGCGGAGGTGGAGGCAAATGCCCGGTGTATCACTCGGGATTAGCTGGTTTTCGGTGGTAAGGTCACTCATGTTGGAGATGCTTCCATGGGATTGACGAAATGCCAGGCAAAGCCGACGCCATTCTGCGTGACGCGCCCGGCGCCGCTTTCGGCAAAATGCGCGGTAAAGCAGAGCGCGCCGGTTTCGGCGGCGTGCGCCAGCATGCGTCGGCGCGATTCCTCGGCTTTGCCGGGAAACTCGCAGTATACCGACCGCAGATCGGGCCGGTAGACTTGCAGCGGGTGATGCATGAGGTCGGCCACGAACCAGGCTTCCTCGCCGCGCGAGCGGAGGCGGATGACGGCATGGTCGATGCTGTGGCCGGGCGCGGGATGGAAGGAGAGACCCTCTGCGATCTCCTGGCCGTCGATCGCGATGGCTTGGCCCAAACCGGCATCGATCACGGGTTTCAGACTGTCGGTATAGACCTGCGGCATGGGCGGGTGATCGGGGCGGCCGAACGCTTCCGGTGGCAGGTCAGGCGCGGGTGCGAAACCGTCCAGTGCCGCGGCGTAGCGCGCTTCCGTCTTGGAATAGACGTGCGTCGCACATGTGAAGAGCGGTTGCCAGATCTCGTCCCGCAGCACCGTGTTCCAGCCGACATGGTCGGCATGGATATGCGTCAGCAGGACGAGATCGACCTGTTCCGGTGTTACCCCGGCGGCCGCGAGGCGGGCCAGATAGGGGGTGTCTAGACGGTCCAGCATCGGGGCGCTGGGCCGCTTCTTGCCATTGCCGGTGGCCGTGTCGATCAGAATGATCCGCCCGGCATGCCGCACCAGCCAGGAATGCGTGCCCTGGGCCAGCGTGCCAGTGTCCGGGTTGTAGGAACCGGCCGTGAGCTGACCGCCATTTGTGCCAAGAGCCGCGGCGTTGAGATCGGGATAGAGCCGGGCCGGATCGGTATTCGTCCAGCGGAGTTCGGGAATCTGGGTTATGAGGGCGTCGCCCACCCGGAAGGAGAGCGGGATTTCCGCGTTGTTCGAGGGTTGCTGCGTCATGGACAGATAGCTATGGTTCGCCTCCTCGTCATACAAATCGATTTGAGTCATGGACTCCATCAACCACTTCAATCTTCGCTCGTTCGACCTTAACCTGTTGATTGCCTTCGACGCCCTGATGACCGAGCGCAGCGTCACGCGGGCGGCGCAGCGGCTGAAACTCGGGCAACCGGCGATGAGCCACGCGCTGTCCACATTGCGGCTGCTACTAGATGACCAAATTTTGGTCCGGGTCGGCACGACGATGAACCCAACCGCCAAGGCAATCGCGCTTGCGCCGCGGCTGCGCGAATTACTGCTGCAAATCCAGAACACGCTGACGGAGGGCAGGCGGTTCGATCCGCAGTCCGAAACACGCATCGTCCGAATCGGCTTTTCGTCGGAGCTGGAGATTCTGCTGCTGCCGAGGCTGACCGCTTGCCTACAGGTACATGCGCCAGGAATCAGCTTGCTGACCCGTTCGGTGGCGCGGAGCGACGCGCATCGCATGCTGGATAGCGGTGAACTCGATCTCGCCATCGGTTGTTTCGATTACGGACTGGAGCGACATTGCGGAACGCCTCTGTTCGAGCAGTCACTTGCTTGCTGCTTCAATCCGGCTCTCGTGCAGCCGAGGCTACCGTTGTCGGCTGCCGAATATATCGCGCATCCCCATGCGCTGATGACATTGAAGGACGATATCCAGGGCTGCTTGTCAGACGCTTTGGCGCGGGCCGGCGAAACGCTGAACGTCGTGCTGGCGGCATCCGATTTTCTCACCGTCCTGGCTACGGCGGCCGAGGCACCAGTTATCGCCACGTTGCCGACGCGGATGGCGGCACGCTACGCGCCGCGCTTCGGCCTCACGGTAACGGAAATTCCGCTTGCGCTTCGTCTGCCTTCAGTGGCTCTGGTGTGGTCAATGCAGAATGACGGCGACCCGGCACTCGCATGGCTGCGAGCGCGGATCGTGCCGCTTTTGCAGGCTGCATCGGCTTCCGAGATCGCTCGACCGGAGTCGGACGACCGAGATGGGTCAATTCTAAGTGTCTGACCGAAAATTAAGGTGAGCGATTTCAGTTGGTTATGATTCTCTATTGGTTGCGAAGACAATGGAGGATCATGTGGCCTGGACTGAAATCACTCGGCGACATCATGACAGCAGCGCGTTGCGGTATGCAAGTGACAGCACTGACGAGGAGTGGGCGATCATTGGGCCGTTTTTGGCGCGCGCGAGCAGGGTTGGGCGACCATCGATCCACAGCATGCGCACCATCTGGGATGGCATCCAGTATCAGGCGACTGCGGGCTGCCAATGGCGAATGTTACCCAAGGATTTTCCGCCTTTCACCACGGTTCAGTA